>CAZPQB010000024.1:0-20192 GCA_964588605.1 uncultured Dehalococcoidaceae bacterium
CTGGTCAGGGTTCCACATTCTTTTTTAGTCTGCCCTTCAACCGAGAAGCATAAACATGGTTTTCAAGAAATGATCGATACATGTCTCCTCTATGATACAAAGTTGCATTCTATCGCGTTAATTCGTGAATTTGATTCAACATTTTAGTAAATTGTGATCTTTGGAGAATTCAAGTTAAGATCACTTGAAATTTTGGCCAAAAAACAATAAAATCAGGGTGTCGGTTCACTCAGCGATTTGACACCCTTATTCTTTCAAAACTCCCGCAAATAGGCGGGCCTTCCGAATCTAGTAGGCCGTACAGGTCTCGAACCTGTGACACCCTGATTAAAAGTCAGATACTTCTAAAGGTGGGAATGGTGCTTAATAATAAAAGGGCAATGACTAGCCCACTAAGCTCTCTGGTAGTTTTATAGCTATATCAACTGCTTTATTTTATTTACATTTTTAAAGAGGACAAACCTTTAAGGAGTTGATATATTAAAGCCTCATAACCTTCCATGAACCATGTTCCCTGACGAGGTTTCACAAGAGAGGGGGAGGATATGGAAGAGGGGCTGCGCCCCTCTTAGACACCCCTTTCTATCTTGTCATTTTTCGTATAAAGCTTACAAGGAACAACGCCATCATGAAAACACCGAGGAAAGACTCGGCAGCACCTAATCCCCGTATCCAATCACTGCTGGTACTTACCCAGCTACCGTAACCCAGAGCCGTAAAAGAAACCGCACTGAAATAAAGACTGCTCCAGAAAGCTGACCATTCAAATAGCAAGCCTGCGAAAAAGTATACGAAAGCTGCAACCAATATTATAGCTGCTGCTGATATAACAACTCTTTCAGGTTTTTCACCATAGCCACAGAGTAATCTCATAGCCCAGTTCCATATCTTTAGATGTGGATTCTTCTTCCAGCTTTGGGCTTTCCGCTTTGCCTCCATCTCCCTATAAAAGAACTTACCAGCAACATCATATATACCGGCATTTGTATACCATATCTTTAATTGTCGATAGGAAGCAGTTGCCCAATCGAACAAGCCGCCTTTTTCCTCTCCCAGAATATAGTTACCCCAGTCTGCATCCTCTAATTCGGTATCAACAGAAAATCTCGCGCCATTTAAAGAAGCCCCTTCAAGTTTAGTTTTGTATAATTCCGTACTTTGAAGTTGAGCTTTACCAAGATAAGCATCCTGCAGTTGAGCCATACGCAACAAAGCTCCTTGTAAATTTACTGCGAGTAAATGAGCTTCTTGAAGCTCAGCTGCCATTAAATTGGCACCCTGTAATTGAGCAAGTGCCAAATCGGCTTTTTTAAGCTCAGCCTGCATCAAATTAGTTCCTACAAACTGGGCTGGTTGCTCAATTGCCCGAAAGCCAGATACTTGCAACTTTGTTGGGAAGAAAGTCCTATTAAGAATAACCTTTTTAAGGTCAAGTCCACTAAGGTTAATACCCTGTTCAAATGTTTTCCCTGAAAGGTCTAATCCCTCGGCTTTACCACCATTTTCTTTAATTAGCCTCAGCACATCTTCACGTGTGTAGGGATTCTCTTTTGTTCCGTCTCCCATCTCTATAGCCCCTCCACCTCTTTCATCAGGGCGGTGAGGAAGTCCTTTTCGCCCACCGTCGCCACCTTTTCCCCCTTCTTAAAGATAACGCCCTTGCCCTTGCCGCAGGCGATGCCGACGTCGGCGTCTTTAGCCTCGCCGGGTCCATTGACCACGCAGCCCATCACCGCCACCCTTATCGGCTTATCGATTTTCTGAAGTCTGGCTTCCACCGCCTCTGCCAGTTTCACCACATCAGCCTCAGCCCGACCACACGTCGGGCAACTTACCAGCACCGGCCCGCGCTGGCGTAAATTCAGGCTCTTGAGGATTTCATAGCCGGCGAAAACCTCCTCGCGGGGGTGGGCGGTCAGAGATACCCTTATGGTATCGCCGATGCCGAGCCAGAGCAGCGTGCCGATGCCCACCGTGCTGCGGATAACGCCCGTCCGGGGCGTGCCCGCCTCGGTGATGCCGATGTGCAGCGGATAGGGCATCTTTTCAGCGATAGCCTGATAAGCCTCGATGGTGGTGGGAACATCAAAAGCCTTCAGCGAGACCTTTATTAAGTCGAAGTCGAGGCTCTCAAGCCAGCGAATTTGCTCTAGAGCCGCCTCCACCATTCTTTCAGCGATGGTTAGATGCGGATTATCAGTTTCCGGCAGGCTGCCGGCGTTCAGTCCGATGCGTATCGGTACGCCCCTCTCCCTGGCCGCCAGGGCCACCGCTTTCACTTTCTCCGGCTCGCCGATATTGCCCGGATTAAGGCGGAGTCCGTCAGCGCCGCTTTCCAGAGCCGCCAGGGCCAGGCGGTAATCGAAGTGAATATCGGCGACCAGCGGCAGGGAAATACCCTTTTTTATGTCAACTATAGCACGGGCGGCTTCGGCATCGGGGACAGCCACCCGCACCAGCTCACAGCCGCAGTCCTCAAGCTCCTTGATTTGCTCGATAGTAGCCCTGGCGTTGCGGGTATCGGTCTTGGTCATCGACTGCACCACGATGGGCGCACCATCGCCAATCGTCACGTTACCGATTTTAATTGTCTTGCTTATTCGTCTGGGATTCATGGTATCAGGCTATCTCCAGCTATAATTCGTGCTATATCCCGGTAGGTAATCGCTACCATGACAGCTATCAGTAAAATGAATCCAACATAGTGCACCATACCTTCAACGCGGGGCGACACGCGCTTGCCCCCCCTTAGCCACTCCAGCAGGACGAAGACAATCCTCCCACCGTCCAGAGCCGGCAACGGGAAGAAGTTAAATATACCTATTACCAGACTGATTATCGCGGCGAATTCCAGCAGCGGGCTTATGCCGGACTTGGCCGCCTCTCCCGTCATCTGCACGATGCCCACCGGCCCCGCCACTTCCACCGGCGCTGTACCCGCAATCATGCTGACTATCCCGTCTTTATACAGGAAAAGAATATCAATCATCTCCGAAGCGCCCTTCGGTATCGCCTCCCAGAATGGATAGCTCCGGCTGGCAACGGTTTGATTAAGCTCGGCGGCTTCAACGTCAAGGAGGATGCCGATGGCCCCCTCGCCTTCCGGTGGCCGCCACCTTGGTACGACACTGACAAGCTCTTCCGTGGCGTCGCTGTGCCTGGTCAGTATGGTAATTTCCTCCCCCAGGTTGAGCTGAATGCCCCGGATGAGGTCAACGATATTCTCCATCGGCTTATCATTCACGCTCAGCAGCGTGTCTCCGGCTCTAATGCCGGCCATAGCCGCTGGTGAGCCGGGAGCGATATCTTTCACCACCACCGGTTCCGTGACCACATGATGGGGCACCATGAAAGCAATCGAAAAAGCGAGAAACGCCAGCAGGATATTCATTAGCGAGCCTGCGGCGAATACCAGTATCCTGACGCCCGGTTTCTTACCCGCCAGGCTCCTCGTCTCGGCGGGGTCGACCTCGCCGGACATGCTGTTGAAAGCCCCGAAGGGAATCCAGTTTATCGAGTATATCGTCTCCCCCCACTTCTTGCCGATTATACGCGGCGGGAGACCGAGTCCGAACTCCTTGACCATTACCCCCGAGGCCTTGGCCGTAATGAAATGCCCGAACTCATGGAAAAGGGCAATTATGGAAAGAACAACTATCCCAACTATTATTGCTATCAGCATTAACCGCCCCCACCAACCAGCCTGACAACACTTTCTCTAGCCCAGGCGTCCACCGTCATAATTTCTTCCAGTGAGGGGTTATCTACCTTCTCGTGCTGCTCCAGCACCCTCGCCACCACATTAGCGATATCAGTAAACTGGATAATCTCTGACAGGAACAGCTCGACCGCCACCTCATCGGCAGCACAGAGCACTGCCGGGCAGGTACCCCCATTCTTTCCCGCTTCAATGGCCAGCTGGAGACAGGGGAATCGACTCGAATCGGGTGGTTCGAAGGTCAGGTGGTCGATTTTACTGAAGTCAAGACCCGGCAGCCCGGGATTGGCAACACGGTCGGGATAGGACAGGGCATACTGAATCGGCAGACGCATATCCGGATAACTCAGTTGGGCCTTCACCGAGCCGTCGATGAATTCCACCATGGAGTGAATAATGCTCTGGGGATGTATCAGTACGCTGATATCGTCAATGGGTATATTGAACAGCCAGTGAGCTTCAATAACCTCAAGCCCCTTATTCATCAAGGTAGCGGAATCAACGGTCACTTTTTTGCCCATATGCCATGAAGGGTGCGCCAAGGCCTGCTCAACGGTTACGTCTCTCATCTGCGCCATTGAATAATCGCGGAACGGCCCCCCGGAAGCCGTCAGGATAATACGGCGGGCGGCCTGCCTTTCTCCATTAAGACACTGCCAGATGGCGCTGTGCTCACTGTCAACGGGCAGAATCCGGGCGCCGTTTTGTCTGGCCGCACCCATAACCAGTTCGCCGGCGGCCACCAATGATTCTTTATTGGCGAGAGCTACGTTCTTACCGGCCTTTACCGCCGCCAGGGTTGCATTTAAACCGGCCGTCCCCGATGTCGCTATAACTACAATATCGACATCAGGGTGACAGGCCATATCCTCCAGCGATAGAAACCGGCACCCCGCATCCCTCAACCACGACTGCTTATTCTCATTATGTTCATCGCCTGATAAGTAGCTGATGAATTTCGGTCTGAACTCACGAATCTGCCCTGCCAGTATATCTATGTTTTTGCCAGCAGCCAGCGCCACAATGAGAAATCGCTCCGGAAGGGCACGGACAACATTAAGTGTCTGCCGTCCTATGGAGCCGGTTGACCCCAGAACCGCCAGACGCTTTACCACATCGGCCATAATATCTATATCTTACAACAAATACGGTGTTGAAGCTATTGACATGGGTATTTATAATCTACCTCCTCCCCCTGTGTCCCTATATTAAATCCCCCTTTTTCAAAGGGGGAAACTGGGGTGGGGGATATTAACGGTCTGGAGCATGGATGCCACGAGGGTGGGTGGGTGGGAAGCAAAATCTGGGTAGGGGCGGCACTGGTGGGGAACAACACCACGGGGTGGTGGGTGGGAAAAGATATCAAAGAATTGTGGCAGGAGGATGGAAACGATATCGCCGTAGTATGAAAAAATAGAGGGAGCCCTACCAGCAGGTACTCCCTCCTCGTTATAGCCTATATTTTCAGATACTCAGGTCGATGCTTACTTGGATAGAGGTATATCTCCCAGGTTCACGTCTTTTTCGGTACTGATTTTATCGAATGTCTTGGCGGTAAACCCTTTAGCCTCTATCTTCAGCGAATATGTCCCGTCTTCCAGCCCTTCAAACCAGAAGTCACCAAAGCCATCTGTGGTTGCCGTCAGCTTCTTACCATCGCTGCTGAGCGTGCAGCTGGCGCCGATGACAACCTCCTTTTCCACCGGGTCATATACTGTGCCGCCGATGAATTTCTTGGGTATATTCAGGTAATATACCCTGGGCTTAGCTTTGTATTCAGGGTGCAGTACCTCAGCCTTGGCTATCAGTTCTTTGAACTCGGACTCCTCGCCAAACTTTATCGCCTCCGTTGGACAGGCGTCGGCACAGCGGGGTACCGTCCACTCGCCACTGTCAAGCAGGTGAGCACAGCCGGTGCACTTCTGGGCTATATTGAGGCTCTCGTTGAAGAAGATGGCGTTGTAAGGGCAGGCGTCCACACAGGCCTTACAGCCCGTGCACTTCTCCGGGTCGATGATAATAAGGCCATCATCCCTCCTGTATATCACCCCCTCGATGGGGCAGGCCGGTATGCACGGCGCTTCGTCACAATGCTGGCAGGGAATCGGAATGTAATGCATCTTGACCTTGGGTACAGTGCCCCGGATATGCTCGGTCTGCCTCATCCAGAACTGGCCGGTATCCGGCTGGGGCTTGGCATAGGGTGTCCAGTCGTTGCCGACATGCTCGTCCTTGCAGGCAATCTGGCAGCTATAGCAGCCATTACAGATTCCAACGTCGATTACAAAAACCTTCATTTATTCCATACCTCCTTCGACCCAGGCGTTGAAGCGTAGCCCCGAGGCCGGGTCATATTCTCTTTTAAAGGCTTCGGGATAGTCCCTCCGCCATTCATCCCATTCTTCGCCACTGACCTTTTGTACATCGACCAGATAACCACTGGTGGCCTGGCCGACAGCGTTCTTGGAGGATATTCCGTTGGGAGCGATGGTGTTGATAGCGCCACCGCGGTCAACCCGGCTCGGAATTATGGGGTCGTGCCGGGCTCCGTGGTCGACATAGGCAACACCGGGCCTCACCCTTTCCCATACCCTGGCGCCACAGAGGACGATGCCCCTCTCGTTGAAGACCTTGACGACATCTCCATCCTTGATGCCTCTCTTTTCGGCATCTATCGGGTTAATCCAGACGGGCTCATACTTGTAACCATCAAAGCCAAGTACTTTACCGGTCGGTGTTTCCCTTGTCCAGGTGATGTCATCGCACTGAGCGTGTGTGCGCCACCGACCGTGGTTGGACATAAGTAGCATGGGGAACATGGCGGCCCTTTCACTGGAAATCCTTTCGTCATGCGTCTCGCCTTTTTCAATCCACTTCGGAATGGGCGGCCTTTCCCTGTCGTCCGGGAAGTGCTCCGCCAGCCTGGCCGAGTAGAACTCCAGCTTACCCGTCGGTGTGGGGAGGGGATTGTTCTCCGGGTCTTCGTAGAACTTTTTAAAACCGGGCGGGTCGTTTTCCCAGTCCTTGGCGACCGGGTAGACGTAATATTTCTTCTCCTCAAATTCGTCCCAGCTTATGAGGTCGTCCATTTCCATGGTATCATAGACGTCCTTCTGCAGGTCTCTGGTTGTCTTTCCCTCGGAGAACTTCTCACCCATTCCCAGCTTCTTGGCTACCTCCAGGACTATCTCGTAGTCACTCTTGGACTCGCCGATAGGTTTAATCGCCTGCTCCTGGATAGCCACGCTCTGGAAGTGCGGCCCCTGGCGGGTATTGGTGATAATATCCTCGACCTCCAGCGTGGTGTTGGCCGGCAAGACAATGTCAGCATAGAGGCATTCGTTCTCCAGCCAGGGGTGCTGGGCGACGACGCACTCTATCTTGGGGTGGCGGAAGGCTTCAATCGTCCAGTTGCCATGGTTCCAGCAGGTAATGCGGCAGGGGGTATCCGTCCAAATCATATATACCTCGGTGCCGCCGTCTTCTTTAGCTATGGGGTAAGTGTACTTTATAAACTGGTCTTCGGTAGGAGATTCCTGGCCGCCGCTACCGATGAAGGTAAGCGGCGGTTTCAGGATGGCATCCTGAATCAGGGTCTTGGGAATAAGCTGTTTCCCCCAGGCGTCAATCGTGGTTCTACACGGTATTTTAAGTCGTTCGCTCAATTGAGGATTAAAGAAGCGGATACTCTTGAGGCCCTCGGCTCTGGGCATCCCGAAATACGTTATCTGGCATTGATGGACGCCGGGCTTACCGAGTCCCCGCATCCCCAGCAGAACACATTCCAGACGCCCCGGCTCATGTGAGAACGGACCTCGGATAAAAGAGCCGCCGAAGTAGTGTATGATGGAGGTTACTTTCTTGGCCCATTCCCTGGCCAGCGCCTTGATAGTCCATTCCGGGATACCGCATTTCTTGGAAGCCCATTCGGGCGTCTTGGGGATGCCGTCTTCCTTGCCCAGGACATAGTCCTCGACCTTGTCCATGCCTACCGCATGGGTCTTGATGTATTCTTTGTCCCAGGTGCCTTCTTTCAGCCACGTATATATTATCGCCAGCTGTAGAGCGGCATCGGTGTTGGGCAGCACCGGTATCCATTTATCAGCGTGGACAGCGGCGCCGTAGTTCAGGTCAGGGCAGATATAAACCTGTTTAATACCGGCCTGAGTCCAGAAATAGCATATGCGCGTGGCGTATTGGCCGGTAAAGCCCCAGGGCGTGGTCTCCGGGTCACAGCCCCAGCACAGGACCATATCGCAGTTCTCGGAGATATCTTTAATAAGATTGGCCGCCGGGGACATCATGCCCTGAAATCCCTGCCCCCAGACGTGCTTCGCCCCCCAGTACCAGCCTTCCCAGCTATCCGGATTTCTTACCTGCTGGGTGAAGCCCCCCATCATGTCGAGGAGTCTTCCCTGGTGGCCATGAGGAGTATGGATGGTCTTGCATTCGCCATGCCCGTCGCCCTGCACCAGAATAGCCAGCGGGCCGTATTGCTTGTGTATCCTCTTGACCTCGCTGGCTACTAAATCAGTCGCTTCTTCCCATGATATCCTTTTGTACTTGCTTTTGCCCCGGTTCTGCGTGTTCCGCTCACCATTGGGGTCCCAGTCCACTCTCTTTAAAGGGTACTTGATTCTATTCGGAGAAAGGGTTCTTTTCTTATAGGCCAGCGAAAATGTAGAGGGTAGCGCTTTCATTAAAGGTTCCAGTGTTTTGCCATTCCTCGTTATCTTCCAGGCATTGAAATTTTTCTTATCATATTTCCAGTCGTAATGGAATGGCCTGATTCGTACGGCTTTACCGTCTTTAACGTCAACAACACATTCGCCTCCACCACCGAGTAAGCCCCCGAGCGCCAGGGCTTTTATTACTGTTTTATCAGGCTTAACATCGACTGTTTTGCCTTTTCCGTCAGCCATGTCAATTACTCTCCTTCCAAGAATCTGTGCATAACTGTACTTCGCCGTTGTTGCTTATTATTGACCTGATGAAGGGAATGAGCTGGATAAAAATCGCATTTAAAAAAAGCGATATTTTACGCAATACAATAAAAATCTACAATAGTATGCTTACCCTTGTCAAGTAAAGACAACCTTATCCTGCCTGCGAAGGAAAGGCGCGTTGATAATCACAATCTTAATACAATTCTGTCGGCAAATGAGAAGGGTAGTACTACTACAGCATCACTCTTGTGATTTTTTTGAGAAATTCTAGAGCCGAATTGTGACGTTCTCTTGATGTTGCCTGCGTAGACTTAATCTGTCATTAGAGGGGCCATAAAATGATTACGGAAATGAACAACTCGTGTGCCCCCCCGAAAAAGGGGGGATCCTTGCAGTATATCAAGTATCCGATGGTTCCGTCGGAATATGACCGAGTCTGGACAAAGTACTGCGGATTCCTTAACCTGAGCCTTGAACAATTCATGTCAGCCCAGGAGTCACTCCTGCTTCAGCAGCTTGATAAGGTTACCCCCTGCTCTTTGTGGAAAAGGCTGGTAGGCCATAGAACTCCGAATAGCGTTAAGGAATTTCGCAATCTGGCGCCTTTAACCGTCTACGAGGATTACCTGCCGGAACTGGATTCCGGTAACGGGCAGGCGTTACCTGAGGAACCCTTCGTGTGGGCGAATACATCAGGTGCTGCCGGACGTTATAAGCGTGTCCCATATACCCTTGAAGCATATAACCGTTCACTGGACAACCTGATGTCGGTGCTCATTCTTGCCTGCTCCAAACAAAAGGGACAAAGCTCCATCATGGAAGGTGACCGCGTCCTGTTTAATGTAGCTCCACCTCCCTATCTTTCCGGCCTGTTAGCCCGCGGGGCAAGCCAGATTTTTAACCTCCGGCCGGTGATATCGCCGGATATGTATGACGGCATGGACTTTAAGGAGAAGATTACCAAGGGTTTCGAGATGTCTTTGAGGACCGGCATGGACATACTGGTGGCCATGACCAGCGTTCTGGTCAAGACCGGGAATGAGTTCAACCAGATGTCAGGGAAAAGCAGGCTATCCAAACACCTCATGCACCCCGGTGAGCTTTTCCGTCTTTCACGGGGTTTCCTGAGGAGTAAGCTTGAGAACAGGAGCATGTTGCCCAAGGACCTGTGGCCGGTAAAAGCCATTATAGGCTGGGGGATTGATACCAGCATTTATAGAGACCTGGTGTACAGATACTGGGGTGCCTATCCTTACGAGTTCCATGCCTGCACGGAGGCAGGTATCATAGCTGTCCAGAGCTGGACCCGGCGGGACATGACTTTTGTGCCAAACTCCAATTTCCTCGAGTTCATTCCCGAAAGTGAGTGGTTGAAGAGCAAGCACGATGATGGGTACGTGCCCGATACCGTTCTGCTTCCCGAGCTTAATGCCGGTGAACGGTATGAGCTTGTAATCACCAGTTTCCACGGAATGCCTTTTATCCGGTATCGGCTTGGGCATCTTGTACGTATCACGGCGATGGGAGACGAAGAGGCTCAGGTCTATCTACCACAAATGGTCTTCGAGGCCAGGACAGACGACCTGATTGATATAGCTGGTTTTACCAGGGTAAGTGAAAAAACTATTACGCAGGCAATTGCAAATGCCAGGATTGATTGTGAAGACTGGATAATCCGCAAGGAAATAACGCAGGGAAAACCCTCGCTTCACCTTTACATCGAGCTCCGTAACGGCCTCCAACCGGAGAACCTGCCTTCAGCCCTGCATAGTCAGTTAATGAAAACAGACCCCGGTTATCATGACCTGGCTATCATGATGGAAGTACGACCACTTGAGGTTACCATGCTCCGTTCCGGTACTTTTAAAGATTTCTACACTGAAAAGCAAAAGAGCGGCTTCGAACTGGCGCAGAGCCGGCCACCAAGAATGAATGCCTCAGATGAAATTATAGGGGAACTCATTAGCCTGGCAAACAGGCAGCCAGTACCTATTGCTTAGCATAGCAATTTTATATCGAAAAGAAATGATACGAATATGAATTTGGGGAGCCTGATTTAAATATGTATCTGTTGATACCCTTAATTCAAGTGGTTTTCTGTCTGGCGCTGCTGATAGTCCTGATGGTCAGCGGTAAGAAGCACATTGCCAGAAAACTTTTCTCACTGTTTCTTGTTTTCATGACGCTATGGGGCTTCTTCATCTTCATGATGCGTTCAAGTTCCGAGATGTCGATGGCACTCGTATGGGAAAAACTCGTCTTCTGTTCAATACTTAGCGCTTCCCTGTTCTTTTACCGGTTCACCATTGCCCTGGCCGGTGCCCGGCCGAGAAAACAGATTCTATATCCGATATACATCTCCTATTTTACTTTACTGGCACTGATTCCCACAGGACTCGTCGTCAAAGGCAT
Organism: uncultured Dehalococcoidaceae bacterium; assembly: GCA_964588605.1. GTDB lineage: Bacteria > Chloroflexota > Dehalococcoidia > Dehalococcoidales > RBG-16-60-22 > CAZLEY01. Next base: position 11,077 of record CAZPQB010000024.1, read on the forward strand.
GCAGATGATGTGGTACGGCAAAGCCCCCGTCATCGGGCCTCTTTTCTTCCTTTACGTTCTAGGGGCTTATGCACCCATCGTGCTCAGTGCCATGATGCTTATCAAGTACTACCAGCACTCACGGATTATCGATGATAGGGTCCGTGCCCAGTATATCATCGCCGGTATTGTCGCTATGTTTATCGGCGCCACCACTGATTACCTGCCCGCCCTCGGCATAAACATGTATCCCCTGGGCATTATAGGTAATATCCTGTTCTGTCTCATAACCACCACGGCTATGCTTCGTTACAATCTCCTGGAAATGAAAGTAATGGTCCGGACGGCGGCGACATATTCGTTGACAAGCGTACTGATTTTCGGCATATTTGGCAGCTTCATTTATCTACTGAGTCATTTTTTCCGCAATTTCATGAGCCCTGTCTCTCTGACGATTACCATTGTGGTTGTCTTTATTGCCGCTTCGATTTTCCAACCAGTTCTGTCAAGACTGCAACATACCGTGGACAGGTGGTTTTTCAGGGAGAGATATGCCCATATCCAGACCCTGAAACGGTTTAATCAAGAAACGAAGGGTGACCTGGACCTGGAGCCGCTTTCTTCATCACTGGTCACTGCGGTTGCCAACGGTATGCAGAGTCAGGGTGTCTACATGCTGATACCTTCGTCCACCACCAATAGCTATGCCACTTACGCATATTGCGGCCAGAAGAACAAAGGCAGGCTGATTTTTGCCGCAAATAGTCCGCTGGTAGCCACCATGAAGCAGCAAGATAGCATCCTTGACTACAATGACATTGATATTATTCCCTCGCTGATAAGTCTGACTGACAGTGACCGGCAAGTCCTGGAGAAGAATAATATAGAGCTTCTGATTCCATTAAACAACGAAGGCCATCTGGCTGGTATACTGCTTCTGAGCAATAAGGTTTCCCACCAACCCTACTCAAATGAAGAGAGGCGGCTATTACAGGAGGTTGCTAATGACGTAGCGGTTAACGTTGAGAACGCCAATCTATACGAGAACATGAAACGTAAGCATAGCGAGTTGCAGAAAGCGATGGATGGCGTAATTCATGCCGTGACTCTGGTGGTTGAAAGCCGAGACCCTTATACCGCCGGTCACCAGCGGCGGGTAGCGGAGCTGGCACGGGCTATCGCCAAGGAGATGGGCCTGCCCGAGTGGCAGATAATGGGGGTTTATATTGCCGGTCTTCTCCACGATGTTGGCAAGGTAGCCGTGCCATCCGAGATTCTGAGTAAATCCGGTAGTTTGAACCATTATGAATTCAGCATCATTAAGAATCACTGCCAGGTGGGCTATGAAATTCTTCAGCGCATAGACTTCCCCTGGCCGGTAACCAAGGCGATTCTCCAGCACCATGAACGGTTGGACGGCTCTGGTTATCCTGAAGGCCTGATTGGAGACGACATCGTCCTCGAAGCCAGGATTCTGGGTGTGGCGGATGTCGTTGAGGCTATGTCCTCTCACCGACCCTACCGTCCGGCTCTCGGTCTGGAAAGCGCCCTGCAGGAAATATCACGGTCAAGCGGTGTCCTGTACGATTCCAATGTAGTACATGCCTGTTTGAGGCTATTGAATAAGAATAAGCCGGAGTTTGACAGGTTAATGGCGGCGGCCGATGCCCACCATGATTTCGCCATGGAACCGGTGTCGCGTTAACAATTCATAACTATATAAATATCGATTACACCACGCCTGGGAACGCCATACCCGAAAAAATTAATAAAAAAAGGAGGATAACAAAAAATGAAAAGGAAACTGATACTCATCAGCCTGGTACTGTCCCTAATTCTGACCCTAATGACACCCGCAACGGCACTAGCCAAGTCTGACAAGTGGAACAACAGGCCGACTACCACTAATTTCTCTGGCTCCGGACTAATCTATGTGACCTATATGCCGGACCCCATTATTAAAGGTAAGACATGGCGCTACCAGGGCGAAATTGCAGAGGGATTTCTGGCCCAGTGCGACTGGGACCTGCTGGCCGGGACTATCTTCTGGTCGGAACATGATTCCGTAGTAAAGGTGGATGAACAGTACAACGCCAAAGGCACCATGAAGGGGACGTTTTCGCTTACCCGTCCCGATGGCTCGGGTACTCTTAATGGCTCCTTTACCGGTAAAATCCAGGGCAACCTGTACACAGGTGACATCATGGATTCAGGCACCTGGAAAAGCACCGGTGGCACCGGGGTCTTTGAGAATGTGAAGGCCTCGGGGGCATGGTCAGCTGATCTCCATTATGATGCCATCCCGGGCACGGAGATATACACCCTCGTCGGCCCTGTCACCTGGGGAGGGAAATATGTCAGCTATACGCCGCCGGAGATAATCAAGCCGGGTAAGCCGATAAAGCCATGGAAGCCGGGTTTGCCCTTTAAGCCTGGGAAGCCCATCAAACCCTGGCAGCCATTCAAGCCGGGAAGGCCATAAGACGCACGATAATAACGTCATGGACCGGTGACTTTTAGGGTTGTTATTGCCCGTTGTCCCTCTTCTCGCTCGGGACTACGGCTAGGGGGCAACGGGCAATAACAGTGTCGAGCCAGGCTGGCGCCGCAGGTAAGACCTGGTATATGTTGCCGGGAAAGAATAGATCACCTGTACCTTGCGGTGCTCCATGCAAAAAAGAAAAACACCAACCACCTGTGGCTTGGTTCCGAAAGGCCCGATTACCATATTGAACGAATCCTTTATCTCTTCGTGTATAGCCTCCAGCACGGTCTTGACGGCGTAAGGGTTATCCGCCATTACTTCCCTGACTTCCACGGAGGGCCGTTCGATGAGTTCCGCGTTGTTCTGCTGGGCGTACTTAAGGTAATCGGGATTCCCGCTGCGCGGGGGGTTGGTTATCAGGGCAATTGTCCTCGCCGGATTATATTGCTTCCATACCGCCAGGGTCCTTTCCGGCTCGAACCCGAGGAACAGGACCAGAGCCGTCTCCTTGTCCATTGAGGGACTACCAAAGAAGTTCGGTATGGTGGTAATCTGCTCAATACCGCGGGTCAGTCTGGTTGGCAGATATCGCTGGGTGGTGTGGAGCAGGCGCGGGATACCCAGGTTCTTTTCTATGACCAGATAATGTAAAAGCTCAAGCAGGTATATCTTGGTAAAGCCACTGATATCGACGGTAATGAAAGGACCGCCACTAGCACTTAAATTACACTGCTTCAGGACATCTTCCATCTGGCTGATGCCTTCCAGGGGATTGCTCCTCTGGCAGGAGATGATAAATATACCTTCGGTAGCCCGTTTCCTCAGTTCGGTCTGTAAGCGGAACATGTTATGTTCAACCTGCTTTTTATAGAGCGGCTCCTCAACGACAAAAATCACGGCGAATTTCGTCAGGAAGTCCATGCCCATTATAGCCGTACTGGAGAGGCACCTCTCCTCAAAACTGGCACAACAGATGAAAAGGTCATCGGGGCTACGTTTATTCAGCTTGTTGAGGGATTTGATTTCGTTTGGCTCCACAACTGCTTTCATCGCCACCTCCCTTGGCATCCCGGGTTATGTCAGTACGACCTATTTACTGACACTATAATTAGCTTGACGTCCATTGTCAATGCTCATCCTAAGCCGGGTTGATATGCTCATGATAATATTCGGCCACGATATTTAGCGATTTTTTATATTTCCTTAGCTTTTATTTATTATTTTTATGGTATAATTGTTGTAGGCTAGAAAATATCTGATTAACCGAGGTACAGCGTGAAATCCAGCTGGAAGAGAAATAGCATTATATACATCATCATCTTACTGGCGGCCGTTCTCCTCTTTTCCTTACTTATGCCGGGAAGCAGTAAACCCGAAGAAATCCCCCTTAGTAAGGTTATCGTCATGTCACAGAACAAGGAAATAAAGGCGATTGAGGTTGACGGCGAATCCCTGCTGATTACGGCGGTGGATGATAAAGAGTATCAGGCATATAAGGAAAGCAACGCCAGCATATACGATATCGAAGGGCTCAACCTTGAAGGTGTGGATTATGATATCAAGGGTTCGTCGGGCATCAACTGGGGTGGCCTGCTGATTAACTTCCTGCCACTCCTGATTTTTGGCGCGCTGCTCTTCTTCCTGTTCCGCCAGGCGCGGGGTGCCAACAGCCAGGCGATGAGTTTCGGTCGCAGTCGGGCCCGGCTGTTTCCCGCCAACCGGACTACGGTCACCTTTGATGACATCGCCGGCGTTGAGGAAGCCAAACAGGATATGCAGGAAGTGGTGGATTTCCTCAAGTCGCGCGAGAAATTCCAGACTCTGGGAGCGCGCATTCCCAAAGGCGTATTATTGATTGGTCCGCCGGGCACCGGCAAGACATTAATGGCACGGGCGGTAGCCGGCGAGGCCGATGTTCCCTTCTTTTCCATCAGCGGCAGTGAGTTCGTTGAGATGTTTGTCGGCGTCGGTGCCTCCAGGGTGCGAGACCTCTTTGACCAGGCCAAGCGGAATACACCCTGCATCGTCTTCATCGATGAGATTGATGCTGTCGGTCGCCAGCGCGGCGCTGGACTGGGCGGCAGTCATGATGAACGTGAACAGACGCTTAATCAAATCCTGGTGGAAATGGACGGCTTTGATACCAATACCAGTGTCATCGTAATTGCGGCCACCAACCGGCCTGATATACTTGACCCCGCCCTGCTCCGCCCCGGGCGCTTTGACCGGCGTGTCATACTGGACCAGCCGGATATCAACGGTCGGCTGGCCATCCTCAAGGTGCATACCAACGGCAAACCGCTGGAGAAGGCGGTCAACCTGGAGACGCTGGCTAAAGGGACGGTTGGCTTCAGCGGGGCTGACCTGGCCAATCTGGTCAATGAAGCGGCTATTCTGGCGGCAAGACGCAACAAGAAATCTATAGGCATGGATGAGTTTGAGGAGTCTATTGACCGGGTGCTTGCCGGCCCGGAGAGAAAGAGCCGCAAGATAAGCCCCAAGGAAAAAGAAGTTATCGCCTATCATGAGGCCGGGCATGCCCTTGTTGCCAGGATGTTGCCGCATGCCGACCCTGTGCATAAAATTTCCATCGTGTCACGTGGCATGGCGCTGGGGTACACCAAGCAGCTACCCATTGAGGATAGATACCTTATTTCACGTTCCCAGATAATGGACATGCTGGCGCATATGCTCGGGGGACGTACCGCCGAGGAGCTGATTTTCAACGAAATTACCACCGGGGCTTCGGACGATATTAAACGTGCCACCGGACTGGCCCGCAGGATGGTCACCGATTTTGGCATGAGCGATAAGCTGGGGCCGAGGACATTTGGCGACAAGCAGGAACTGGTCTTTCTCGGACGGGAAATCTCGGAGCAGAAGGATTACGGCGACCAGCTGGCTGATAGCATCGATGATGAGATTAACCGTGTTATCCGGGAAGCCCAGGAAATGGCCAAAAAGATTCTAACTGAGAACAAAGCCAAACTGGTTTCCTTGGCTCAGAGGCTCATCGAGAAAGAGACCCTTGAGGGTGCCGAGCTGGAGAAAGTCTTTAATGAGCTTTCCCTGCCCACTCCCAAGAAGAGAGTCAGAAAAACAAAGACACCAGCGCCGGTGAAGCCGGTCGGTGAAGCCGAGATAACACCAAAACCCAAGAAAGTCCCCGGAGTGCCCCGCCTTGTCCCCAAGCAGACGCCCGCGGGAACTGATTAAAAATGCCAGGGTCACCGTATATTTCCTGCAGGCGGAATCCGCCCGAAGGCCCCTATCCATTATTAAGGTTATTGGAAAGAGACTGTAGGTATTGAGGGCAACATGATTACCGATAAGCCCATATCTCCTGAACTCGTGGTCAATTCGGTCAGGACTGCCGACAGCGGTTGCGTGGTGACCTATGTCGGGTTGATTCGGGACCATTCCCGCGGTAAGTCTGTGCTCTCGGTGGAGTATGAGGATGCCGATGGAAAAGCGGAGGACAGACTTCAGGAGATAGCCGACGAAATTAAACAGAAATGGCCGGTGAATAACGTGGCCATTTACCACCGGGTGGGCCGACTGGCCGTGGGCGATATCAATCTCGTGGTAGCCATAGCGGCGGCTCACCGCAAGGAGGGATTTGCCGCCAGCCAGGACGCTATTGACCGGTTCAAGCAGAAATTACCCACCAAAAAGAGGGAAACCTACCGGGACGGCAGTGTCTGGGAAGGGGAGTGAAAGAGGAATCGGGCTATACACTCCTTTTCACGACGTATTTGGCAAGGCCCAATAGCGCCTGACGGCTGCTGTTCCCCGGAAGCAAATCGAGACCACGGCAGGCCAGTTCACAGTATTCCGAGGCCACCTGGTAACAGTCATCGATAATTGATGAGTTCAGCACCATTTCTATCGCCAGGTCCACGTTCTTTTTGTCTCCAGACTCGAACAATCTCTTGACCGGGTTATCATCAGGGTAGCGTTCCATAAGCATCATAGCCGGCAGGGTAAGGGTGCCCTGGGTCAGGTCTGAGCCCACCGGCTTGCCCATGACTTCTTCGGTGCTGGTGAAGTCCAGGATGTCATCCACAATCTGGAAGGCAGTGCCGAGATTGTCGCTGTAATTCTTCAGTACTCCCACCGCCTTTTCCGGTGCGTGGCTCAGAATAGCGCCCGACTGTGCCGAAAGTGCAAAAAGAGAAGCTGTTTTCCCGTAAATACGTTTGAAATAGTCCTCACGATTTTGCTCCAGATTGAACGCGTTTCGATACTGGTTTATCTCGCCGCTAGAAATTATCCCCAGGGTCTGGGAAAAGAGCTTAACCGCCCGCGTCGACTGCGTATCAGCGACAGCCTCGCCTGCCCTGGCAAACAGGTAATCACCCATCAGCACGGCGATATCGTCGCCCCACATGTTATTAATCGTGGGCTGGCCCCGGCGGATTTCCGCCTTGTCGATGGCATCATCGTGAACCAGCGTGGCGGTATGCATAAGCTCCACGGAGACAGCCATGGGTAGAAGGTAAGTCAGGTTATAATCATAGAACCTGCCGGACAACAGGGTAAGCGCCGGCCGTATCCCCTTGCCGGTTTCCTTCAGCACATAACTCAGTTGCTCTGATAGCCAGGGGAAATCAATCCGGCTGATTGATTTCAGCGTTTCCTTAACCTTATCCAGGTCGTCACGGATGGATTCGTAAATCTGGTCAAGCTCCAATGCGCCGGGTCTCCTCTTCTATGATACTCTCGTCAAGCTTGGTATACAGGGGCTCCGGTTCCCGCAGCTTTTGCCCCGGTGGCAGTGCCTGCGACTGCCAGCCGTAGTCTTCCACATTGCCCTCAAAGCCCAGGTATTCATGCACCTTCTGGGAGCTAAAAGGCAGGAAGGGATACATTGCCGTTTTCAGGCATGATATGGCGTAGAGAGCCACGTAGAGAGAATCGGCGGCAGCCTGCTTGTCCTCCTTGATTACCTTCCAGGGCGCTTTATCATCGAGGTAGCGGTTAGTCTCGTGGGCGGCTGACATAGCCATAATAACAGCCTGCTTGAAACTACATCTGGAGATAAGCTCACCCGCCTGTTCGAGGCAGGAATCTGCATTTCTCATAAGATTTTTATCAACGTCGTTCAGCTCGCCATGCTCCGGCACCCGGCCGTCAAAGTTGCGGTAAACGAAGGTAAGCACGCGGTTCACCAGGTTGCCATAGGTAGCCACCAGCTCGTCGTTGTTGCGGCGGACGAACTCACGCCAGGAGAAGTCGGTATCGCTGGTCTCCGGCATGTTTATGGAGAGCAGATAACGCAGCGGGTCCGGGTCATAGCGTTCCAGGTAGTCCGGCAGCCATACGGCCCAGTTCCGGCTTGTTGATATCTTTTTACCTTCAATCGTCAGAAACTCGTTAGCCGGTACGTCAAAGGGGAGCTTGAGGCCTCCGTAGCCCATCAGCATAGCCGGCCAGATGAGGGTATGGAAGGGTATATTATCTTTGCCGATGAAGTAATAGCTCTTCACCCCACCGCCCTGCCAGAAATCACGCCATTTGTCTTTCTGGTCGCGGGATTCTGCCCACTCTTTGGACGCTGAGAGGTAGCCGATAACGGCCTCAAACCATACGTAGATACGCTTGTCTTCAAAGCCTTCCACTGGCACCGGCACGCCCCAGTCAATATCGCGGGTTATCGCCCTGTCCCTCAGTCCTTCTTTCAGGTAACGTGCTGTCAGGCCGTAAACATTGGGTCGCCATTGTCCCTGCTGGCCAACCCATTCTGCCAGCCTGTCCTGGAAGGCACTCAGCTTCAGAAAAAAGTGCTCCGAGTCTTTAAAGACGGGGGTAGCGGCGCATATCCGGCAGTGCGGGTCAAGCAACTCTGCCGGATTCATCGGTTTGCCGCAATCATCACACTGGTCTCCCCGTGCTCCAGAGGCGCCGCAGTAAGGGCACGTGCCCTCGATATAGCGGTCCGGCAGGAAGCGCCGGCAATTGGGACAAAAAGGCTGTGATACGGACTCCCTGTAGATATAACCATTCCTCTGAAGAGTCAGAAAAATATCCTGGGCGACGCTGGCATGGTTGTCGGTGCCCGTGGTGGTGAATAAATCGAAAGAAATACCCAGCTTCTGCCAGCAATCAAGGAATTCACGCTGGTAAAACCGGGCTATCTCCTGCGGTGTCTTTCTCTCCTGTTCGGCTTTAATGGTTATCGGCGTGCCGTGCTGGTCCGAGCCGGATACCATTAATACTTCGTTGCCCCTGGTGCGGTGGTAGCGTGCGAAGATATCGGCGGGCAGGTAGGCCCCGGCAATCTGCCCCAGGTGCAGCGAGCCGTTGGCGTAGGGCCAGGCGACACCGATGAATATTCTCTCGCTCATGTTGTTCGGCGTGATGGGAGTAGCATGACCGGCCTAGAAAAAGGTCAGCACCCGCTCGCCCTTCTCTTCCTTGTACTGGGCGTAGCCCTTCTTGAGGCAGCACTCCAGGCAGTAGCGGCGGGTATCGCCTTCCTCGTCCTCGACGCCGTTCGTCTCGTTGATGGCCAGGTAGCGGTCGGGGTAGGGGATGACGTTGCCGCACTCGTCACACTTAATCTCGCCTAATGATATACAGCCGCGACGCATGATATTACTCCTTAATCGTTATTATACCTTAATGTCATTCTCGGGCTTGACCCGGGAAT
>CAZPQB010000025.1:0-3399 GCA_964588605.1 uncultured Dehalococcoidaceae bacterium
GCAACATGGTCAAGATACTGGCCTGGTATGACAACGAATGGGGCTATAGCTGCCGCCTCGGCGATCTGGCCGTATACATGGCCGGCAAAGGGCTTTAATCCTGCAGATGTCTTTTTGATAATTGTATTACTCTTAACTACTAATTAGTACGGTTACTTTAGTCTATAATGTAGCTACGTCTTATAAATATATTTGAAATACTTATTGACATTCTATTGCGGAATTGCGTAAAATAGGAAAACTGCTTGATACTAAGGTGAAATATGAAATTAGTTGTTGTTGGCTTCGGGCAATGCGGAGGTAGGATAGCTGACGAGTTCGCCCGCCTTAATGGTAGAGCCCGGAGTCTACGTGGACTCAATATCATCACTGGTGCCTATGCTGTTAATACTGACATTGCAGACTTAAGCGGACTACATACTATTAAGCCCAATTATGACCACCGAATCCTTATCGGCAACAAGAAAACCGGTGGCCACGGCGTCGGTAAAATCAACGAGCTGGGAGCTGAGATAGCCAAAGAGGATTCCGATAAGGTCATCGAGACGATTAGAAACGATAAGTATTTCCCGGAAACCGATGCCTTCATGCTGATCGCCGGTGCCGCCGGCGGTACCGGTTCCGGGGCAGTTTCAGTAATGACACAACAGATAAAAGAACGTTACGTAGATAAGCCAGTTTACAATATCATTATTCTTCCCTTTGAGCATGAAGAAACAACCGAGGACAGAACTGTTTATAATGTGGCTACGTGCCTAAAATCAAGCTATCTGGTTGCGGACGCCATCTTTCTCGTTGATAACCAGAGATATGCCATGAAAGATTCGCCCATCAGCCAGAACCTGGCCAAGATAAATTCCAGAATCGTGCAGCCCTTTTTTAATCTACTCTGCGCCGGCGAAGAGAAAAAGTCTAAATATATTGGGGCCAAGATACTGGATGCCGGCGATATTATACAGACCTTGGTCGGATGGACAACTTTGGGCTTCGGACGTTCTAAATCTTCATTTTTCCGTTCCCTTTTCCAAAAAGGGCATGACTTCAGGAACAAAGCATCGGAAACACAAAAGGGAGCACAAGCACTGGATGAAGCCATCAGCGGATTATCAATCAAGTGCAATCCATTAGACTCCAAGAGGGCGCTATATCTTGTTTCGGCTCCCGCCAAGGGAATAAACGTGGACCTGATTAAAGAACTTGGAACCTACATCAAAAACATGGCACCAGAGGCCATATTGAGGAGCGGTGATTACCCTCGAGAAAAAGGGGCTATGGATGTTACCGTCGTCCTTTCAGAACTTAGCGATGTGGAAAAGATAAGGAACTACTTCACCAAAGCCATTAATCTAATAGCTGAACTCAAGAAGCGTCAGGCCGGTCTAGTAAGTACACAACGAGGGATCGACATTACGGTGAAAGACATACCCTCGCTCCTTTAGTTCGAACTTTATATTTTATATATTAATGAGATAGTCTGGCTATTAATTCAAAAAATCGAGCGCTAATAGAACCATATAACTCTAAGTTCTATACCCCACGACAACGACAATTGTTGTGTCAGACCGATACCCACGATGACAGCCGTCATGTAGGCATTACCAACTCTAACAACTATCTGGCTATCTTTGAATAAATCTGCCAAGCCTGCTCGATGGTATCGTCGCGCACTTTCCAGGCCTTTTCAATATTATCATCACGGGTTTTCAAAGCCCCGGCTACAGCCGCCTCATAAGCTGCTTTAGTTGCCTCTTCAGCATTCTTATAAGCTTCTTCGGCACGCCGAACGGCGTCATCACGAGTTTTTTGGGCTTTAGCCAGTGCCTCCGAACGGTCATTGATGGCCTGCGCTATCGTAGCGTCATAGGCCCTATTGGCCTGCTGTTCCGCCCTCTTATATGCCTTCGCTACCTGCATCTCATTCTCGTGATAAGCCTTGGCGACCTGACGCTCAGCGTCCATATAGGCCGCATAGGCTTTCTCGGCTTGGCTCATAACCTCGTCGAGCGGACTCCTGGGTTTTTCTTCAACTACCTGTGGGGTTTGTTCAACCACTTTCTGAACCTCCTCAGACTGAGTTTCAGTTTTCAACGCTGCTCCAGCAGATGACTTTTTGGTGCGCTCTTTCTGGTTAGCCACCAGACACCTCCTTTATATTATCTTATTAGCTATACAGCTTCTCTCTCCAGATTATATGATAGAAGGCCTCTACTTAGTGCCAAGTATATTGCTCACCTGATAAAAAGTCAAGCAATCTTCCCGCTTCTCACATACGAACTTCATTACTATTTTAACGATATTCGATGAATACTCCACACATAATAAATCCAGTAAATAATTACTCCTTTTCCTTCTTGTTATCTTCGTCATCAGTCTCTTTTTTTGACTTCTGAACCTTCTTGGCTTCATACATTCTAGCCAGAGACTCCAGACGCGCTTCTATTTTACCTCCCGGCTCTTTTCCAGAGCCCTTTGATGCCATGTTGTTACCACTTACCTTGTCAATCGATTCGCTCATGGCATTTATCGCTGCTTCAGTAACCTCATAAGCTTCTTTGCCTTCCTCTTCGGCCTCAGTTACTGCCTCACTTAAGGCTTCTTCGGTAACTTCAACATCAGCCTTCTCTTTTGTTGACCCGGCTTTACTCAATGTAGCTTCATATGTCTTTAGAGATGCCTCGGCTGTTTCTCTGGCCATCTGGCCAGTTGCCTCGGCCCGGTTAATGGCGTCTTGAAAGGCAGATATTGATAGACCGGCTGCCTCCCTGGCAACCCTCGCTGATGCTTCCGTTGCCTCCTTCACCGCTTTTATCGTTCGCTCAGCCGATTCCCTGGCGGCTTTTGTCAATCCCTCAGTCACCTCCTTGGCCGTTTTGACCGATGCGTCAGCCGTCTCTTTGGTTTCTTTACTTACTTTCTCAGCCCGGGCGATGGCTGTCTTTATCTCTTTTTCGGTTGCCTGAGCACATTCTTTGGCAGTCGCTACCGCGGCTTCAATCGCTTCCTGGACAATCCTTGTTGATTCTTTGACTAACTCCGCGGCCTGCCTGTTTATTTCCTCGGCTTTAGCTACTGCTTCCTCAGAGGCCTTTTTTGACTCTTCTATGGCGGCTTGTGCTGCCGTCTCGGACGCACCAACTGCCGCCTTAGCTTCCCTGTTTCTCTCCTCTATTCTGGCCACAGCTTCCTGGAATTCCCTCAGCGCTGCGCTGGTTTTTTCTCCGGCTTCCCTGCCTATCTCCTCGGCTCTGGCCATCGCCTCCCGGGACATCTCTATGGCTGCTTCAGATGCCTGCCGCGCCTCCCTCGTTGATGCCTCGGCGGCTTCCTGCGCCTCCCTCGCTGATGCCTCGGTGGCTTCCTGCGCCTTCCTCGCTGATGCCTCGGCGGCTTCCTGCGCCT
>CAZPQB010000025.1:3499-19757 GCA_964588605.1 uncultured Dehalococcoidaceae bacterium
GGCTTCCTGCGCCTTCCTCGCTGATGCCTCGGCGGCTTCCTGCGCCTCCATCGAGGCTGCCTCGGCGGCTTCCTGGGCCTTCCCTACCGCTACCCCAGCCGCCTCCCGAGCATCTCTGGCTATTGCCTCAGCTGTTTCCTGAGTATCTTTGGCTATTGCCTCAGCCGCTTCCCGGGTATCTCTGGCTGATGCTACAACCATCTCTTTGGCTTCTTCCCTTGCTTCGTCAACCCTGGCTACAGCTTCCTGGATCTCTCTTAACGATGCCTCAGCTGCTTCTCTGGTTTCCCTGTTTATTTCTTCCGCTCTGGCTGCGGCTTCCCCGAATTCATTTAATGATGCTTCAGCCCTATCTCTGGCTTCCTTACCTATCTCTTCGGCTCTGGCAATCGCCTCTCTGGACGCCCTTACTGAAGCTTCAGATGATTCTTTGGATACCTGTATGGCCGCTTCTATCGCCGCCCGGACCTCCTTGTCTATTTCATCAGCCTTTTGTACCGTCTCCTGAGCTGCCCTTTGTGAACTTTCATTTGCCAGCCTAATTTCTTTACCTAACTCCTCAACCCGGTTTGCTGTTTCCTGAGCCAGACTGCGGGAAGCCTCAGCCAACTCCTTAGCTGCCTGGCTCGTTGCTTCAGCCCGCCCCGCCACCTCCTCGACTGCTTTAGCCGATCCATTAGCAATGTCTCTGGTTGACTTGCTGGTTTTTTCTGCCCGGCTTACAGTTTCCTTGGCAACCCTATCTGTTGTTTCAGCCGCGACTTTTGCTTCCCGGATCATTTTCTCAAGCCGGCTGGCGGCATCTCTGGCGGCTTTATTTGATTCTTCAGCAGCTTCTTTAGCCGCCCTGATCAACTCCTCAGCCCGGCTCACCGTTTCACGGGCTATTTCCTTGGCTGACTCAGAGGCTTGTTTAGCTTCACGCCCCGTCTCATCTAAACGCTTCAGCCCTTCCCGTGATGATATTAGAGCTGCCTCAGCCGCCTGCATAGCCTCTTTGCTTATCTGTTCGGCTCGGGCTATAGCATTCTCAAATGCTCTCGCCATAGACTGCGTGGTTTCTTTTGGTCTTCTGGCTACTTCCTCGGCACGATTTATCGCTTCACTGGCAGCCTTGATTGATTCCTCGGCAGCTTCCCTCGCTTCTTTGCTTACCTTTTCGGCCCTGCTTACGGCATCCTGAGCCGCCCTTGCTGCTGACTCGGCGGCTTCTCTGGCTTCCTTCCCTATCTCTTCAGCCCGGCGCGCCCCCTCCATAGCAACTCTGGTTGATGCCTCCGCCGCCGCCCTCGCTGCCTTACTCAGCTGCTCAGCTCTGGCTACCGCTTTCTCGAAGTCTCCAATATTACCTTCTATATCTTCCATTAACTCAGGAGACATTCACGAACCCTCTTTATAGATTTTTTAGACTTGATTGTCGTCATTTACCGTCAACTTTCATACCAGCATAGACTATTCTATTATAGACTCTGCAACTTTTCAACAGGTAATTCATGACGATATAACTACTATGTAATATACCATTAGTAATACCATTTTTGCACCATTAGTGATTGACATTCTCCCTACATTATGCCAAAATAACATAACTCTATCATCATTGAGGTGCAAAATGAAATTAGTGGTTGTAGGTCTAGGGCAATGTGGCGGCAGAATCGCTGATGAGTTCGCCCGGCTTAATGGCAGAGCACGCAGTCGTCGTGGTATGACCATAATAACCGGGTGTTTCGCCGTCAATACAGATGCTGCCGACTTAAGCGGGTTATCCAGTATCAAGAATGACCATCGCCATAGAATACTCATTGGCGGTCGCAAGACCGGTGGACATGGTGTGGGTAAAATCAACGAACTTGGGGCTGAGATAGCTAAAGAAGACTCCGACAAGATTGTTGACGCTATCAGAACAACAAAGAGATTCTTTGAAACGGATGCTTTCCTGCTTATCGCTGGCTCTGCCGGCGGTACCGGCTCCGGCGCTATCTCGATAGTCACACAACACCTGAAAGAGCGCTATATTGACAAACCGATATACAATCTCATTGTTCTACCTTTTGAACATGAAGAAACGACCGAGGAAAGAACAGTATTCAATGTAGCCACATGCCTCAAGTCATCCTACTCAGTAGCCGATGCCGTCTTCCTCATCGACAATCAGAGGTACGTGAGGAAAGATTCATCCATTCAAACCAACCTATCTAAAATAAACAATATGATAGCTGAACCATTTTACAACCTGCTATGCGCTGGCGAAGAGAAAAAGTCCAAGTACATCGGGGCAAAGCTGGTTGACGCCGGTGATATTATACAGACCCTGGTGGGATGGACAGTGATCGGTTATGGCAAAACAGAAGCACCGTTATTCAAGTGGCCTTCCGAGTGGAAAAGCGATTTCAGGAAGAAGGGCGCCGAAATTCAGAAGGGTATTCAAGCCATGGATGAAGCTATCAGCGAGCTATCACTCAAGTGCAATCCTGCCGACTCAAGGAGAGCCATGTATCTGGTCTCCGGTCCTGCCAAGGAAATGAACATGGACATGATTAAAGAAATCGGCGACTATATGAGAGATATTGCCCCCGAGGCAATCATCAGGAACGGTGATTATCCCAGGGAAAGAGGCATCGTGGATGTAACTGTGCTCTTATCTGAGCTCAGCGAGGTCGAAAAGGTCAGGGATTACTATCTCAGGTCAACCGACCTTATCCCAGAGTTCAAGAAGAGGCAGGAAGAAACCGAGGATAAACTTAAAGCACTGGAGGACGTATCCAAGGATATACCATCACTGCTATAGTCAAAAAGAAGAAATAGACAATAACGGGCACGCCGAATCGGCACTTTAACGATTAGATGCGTGCCCGTTTTATTTTGCTATCGTTAATTACAGACTGCAATTAATGACCATTCTGGTTATTCCAGCATCTGAACCACGCCACCTCCCCTATTTTCTTGGCTATCTATTCCCATGGTTCTGAATATGCTAGATTCTTGAATAGTTGATAAATTCGGGCTAAAAGGGGAGACCTCCTCCAAGGAAAAATGTAAATAATATATATAACAGATTCTTAATGGGGTTTTTGTAGGCGATTTTGTCTTATGATATACTCCAATCAGAGGAGTGTTCCTGTAATTTACATCATTAATAGATTAGAAAGAAAATTGGACAGTGACATAACGAAGGCTCAGTTATTAGCCGAAAAAATAATACAAAACGTAGAAAAAGTGATGGTCGGCAAGACGGAAGCAGTCCAGCTGGCAGTAATCGCGTTGATAAGTCAGGGGCATCTGCTTATTGAGGATGCCCCTGGTGTCGGCAAGACGATGCTCGCCCGTAGCCTGGCAAAATCGATAAACTGTAGCTTTAAACGGATTCAATTCACGCCCGATATGCTCCCCGGCGATATTACAGGTGTCTCGGTATATAACCAGAATCTTAGAGACTTCGAGTTCCGTCCCGGTCCGATAGTAGCCCAGGTCGTGCTGGCGGATGAAATAAACCGGGCCACGCCTAAAGTACAGTCGGCACTGCTGGAAGCTATGGAGGAGAAGCAGATTACCGTTGATGGCGTCACCCGTAAAATGCCGTCGCCTTTTCATGTTCTGGCTACTCAAAATCCCATCGAATACGAAGGTACTTTCCCTCTGCCAGAGGCGCAGCTGGACAGGTTTCTGCTGCGGATAAATATCGGCTACCCCTCTCCGGCCGAAGAAATAACCATAGCGGAAAGGCAGCAGTACGTTCATCCTATCGAGCAGCTCAGCCATGTGGTAGATGCTTCCGATGTTTTAATTCTCCAGGAGACGGTGAAGAAAATTTATGTAGATGACCTGGTCAAGCAGTATATCGTAACACTTGTAGAAGCAACCCGCCACCACGAATCGATATTTCTCGGGTCTTCTCCCCGTGGCTCGCTGGCCCTCTTCCGCACGGCTCAGGCCAGGGCCCTGCTACAGGGGCGCGAGTTCGTCCTGCCCGATGATATTAAGGCTCTAGCCGAACCTGCCCTGGCTCACCGTTCGCTACTATCTTCTGGAGGCCGGTCATCGGCAAAAGGAATCCGGGCTATTATTGCCGAGATACTGGATACGGTTCCGGTGCCGGGGTCAATCCCCGAACGTTAAGAACAGGTGGAGTGGGGTGATGCTATCGGACCCTTTATCTCCGGTTGAAAAGCCATGAAAATACGTTTGACCCTCATTATTATGCCGCTTCTCACCTTAGCTGTGGCTCTAGCTGGAGGTTTTACCCTCCTGTGGCGTTTCTTCATATTCCTGGTGGTAGTGCTGTTGCTTAGTTATCTATGGTCACGCCTGAGCATCCGCGGTATTGATGGCCATGTCGAAAAATCACCATCACTCTGTCAGGTTGGCGAGTACTTTGAGCAGGAATTTACGGTAGTCAATCGCAGTAAAATACCCGCCACCTTGATTGAAGCACGGGAAGATACCGATTTGCCTGGCTACCGGAATGCAGTAAGTCTGAGTCTTTTCTCACAGAGTTCTCAGGCCTGGCGTACCAGAGTCTACTGTAAGCGCCGGGGACAATATAATATAGGCGTTATTAAGGTGAAGGTAACTGACCCCCTCGGTTTCTTTCCAGTGGAGAGACGCATCGGCAAATGGCAGGAAATCATCATTTACCCGGCCACACCGGAACTACCTTTCTTTCAGACACCCTCCCAACAGCAGTCCGGGGTGGGCTCGCACCGCTGGTTAGTCGGCGAGGCCAGTCCCAATGCATCTCGCGTGCGTGAATATGTCAGCGGAGACAGCCTCCGCCACATTCACTGGCCTACCACGGCCCATACCGGAAATTTCATGGTCAGGGAGTTCGACCCCGACCGTTCCAATGACGATTTTAAGGAAGTCTGGATTGTGCTTGATATGCGTCGTAACTCGCAACTGGGGGAAGGCGATGAGACAACCGAGGAATATACAATTACCATTGCCGCCTCACTGGCTAAAAAATACCTCGACAGCGGGATACGTGTGGGGCTGATAGCCGCGGGGGACCGGTATTACCTTTTGTCTCCAGAAAGTGGGGAAGGACACCTGCAATACATTCTGCGCTCACTAGCCCTCCTGAAAGCCACCGGTGAAGTGTCTATCGATAACCTGCTTGCTTCCAGAGCGGAACGGTTCGAAGCCGGCTCTGCCGTCATCATCATTATGCCTTCGGTAAATCCAGGGATAGCTACCGTGATGCGCCCTGTTATCAGCCGTCATGTCAGGGTTACGGCTATACTGCTCGATTCCTTTAGCTTCGGAGGCGGAACCAGCCCGACTAATGATGCCCGCAGCCTCAGTTCCAGCGGTCTCAGTGTCTATACCATCAGGCGGGGAATGGAATTAACGCGAGCGCTGGATAGTCGGATGCCTCCTTCACGGATACAGTACGTAGGAGGGAAAATATAGAAATGGCGGGGAATGAGAAAAAGCGGGGAACACCCGCGGCAGAGGTAACGCTGTGGGCAAACATCAAGTCCCGGTCAGGTAACTGGCAGGGTTGGGTAAACATTATTTTGCTTTTTCTCGTTCTAGAGATTGCTGTACTCTCCATAGAGCAGGCCCGATGGATTACGCCTCAGCCTTCGTTGACCCTGGTTCTTGTGCTCTCGCTGGTTATATCCTGGCTGCTTACCAAGAGCCGACTCCCCGGCATAGTTGCACATATTATAGCGCTGGTTATAGGCGGTGGGGTAACAGCCTGGCAGGCGTATCAGTTACCCTTGCCGGAGGTTAGACCCTTCGCCGCTTTCCTCACTTTGTTGACCTGGTTAATGGGCTATTTCTCGGCGTGGTTTATTATACGCCGGATAAATGCCTGGTTAGCCGCCTGTCTGGGTGCCGTGGTTATAATAGTGAATTTGAGCAACCTACCAGACAAGCATTTTTTCTTTTTCGGTCTTTACTTTGTCACAGCCATTTTTCTAATCACCTGGTCCCGTATGGTCAAACAGCATCACGTAAAAGGGCTCACCAAGAGTGCTACCCGGGGGAAATTTATCTACCTTGCAGTATCGCTACTCTGTCTGGTCGCAGTGGCGGTTTTGGTTGCCCGTGTAGTGCCAGAAGCACGTGTTCCCCAACTCCAGACGATGATAGCAACCAAGATGCTCTGGAAACAAGACCTTGAGAAGTCGTCGTTTAACTTTTTCACAGCCGTACCGGCGAAGCAACCTGTGAGTACCAGCAGTATACGCCGCGATTTGCTGTTTGATAAGGACTGGCATGATGAAGACCATGTTGATTTCGTGGTCAGTTCTCCACAACCCTCTTACTGGCGCGTAAACGTTTATGACACTTACACCTCTCAGGGGTGGGTAAACCGACCGACCAGTGATTACATGCTGGAAGGGGAGCCCTGGGGTGATACAGGTACTCTTGACAACCGCAACACGATAACCTACACAGTAACCACCCATATGAAGACGGATGTCCTGCTGACAGCTGGCGACTTCGTATCCTCGGATACGACTGTCCTGGTACTTGCCAGCGGTGGAGATGTTGTATCGGTGACGACCCCTCGCGTGCTCAGCCCCGGGGAACACTATACCGTTACCACCAGCATCTCGTCGCCTTCACCGGATGATTTAGCTGCAGTCGGTGAAGGTCATCCGCCGTCTATCTCGTACCAATACCTCCGGCTACCTTTAGATTTTCCCGATAAAATCAGGCTCCTGGCCGAGAATATTACCAGCAACGCGAGAACTCCCTATCAAAAAGTAACGGCTATAGACGACTACCTCTCCCAAATTCCTTACGAAGAAGAAATTGAAGCTCCACCAGAGAATATGGATGGTGTGGAGTATTTCCTGTTCACCCAGAAGTCGGGCTTTTGCCTCTACTATGCCTCGGCAATGGTGGTGATGCTCCGTTCCGTCGACGTGCCGTCGAGACTCGCCGTCGGTTATCTTCCCGGCGACCCCGGTAACGATGATGGAGAGTATATACTACGCGATAAACATTATCATGCTTGGCCACAGGCCTATTTCACGGGCTATGGCTGGGTAGACTTAGAAGCGACGCCAAGCAGCGCTGATAGCCAAGTATCCATCGAGATACCATGGGTATCGTCCGTCACGGCAAATGAATATCCTCATCAGGAAGCATTGCAATCATGGCAGACATCATGGCCATGGGGTTATCCCTACTGGATTCCTCCGAACGAATCAGCGGCAGAACCTGCAAGTGCAAGAGGCCCTCTTTCTTTTGCCGATGAACTGGGATGGTTCGTGCTTATTCTTTTAGGCGTTATGGCTATTATCCTGGTGCTGGCAACTCCACTTCTGGTATTCCGGTCGGCCTTTTATCGCTGGCTCTGGTGGGTGGACAGGACGCGCCTGGCATCTACAGTGTATTCCAGAATGTGCAACCTTGCCTCGATGGTCGGACTTAGGCCGCGTCCACAGCAGACGCCGCGAGAATTCGCCATCGAGCTCGCGACGGAGTTTCCCGCGCAGACCGAAGCCATTGATGATATTGTGAGGGCTTACGTAGAGAACCGATTCGGTCGTAGAGAAGGAAAACTGGGACTTTATGAAGAGGCAGATATTTTAAAGGCGCGACGCAGCGTTTTTGAGAGTCTTCTTAAGCGGCTGGGGCTGGTCAGAAAACTGTTCAGCAGATCGTAACAGGCGAAATTCAAAATGTGCCGAATTAACTACATATTTGAATTTTATCTTGCATAGAAGTTACCATATGCACCCGGAGCTACTATGCCGATAAAACCCAAGTGTTAAAGAGCAGAACCGCATTGGGGTCGTACTCTCTTCTAAATGCCTCAGGATACTCAGCCCTCAATTCCTCCAGGTCGACCTTCTCTACTTCAACCAAGAAACCGCTGGTGACAACGCCTAAGCAGTTTTTAGAAACCAGCCCGCGGGGAGACAATAAATTGTTAGAGCCTCCCCTATCAAGCCTGGGGCCTATCGGGTCATGCCTTGCTCCATGGTCTTGAGACACGGCACCTGCTATTATCCTCTCAGTCACGCGTGCACCACCGAGGATAGTGCCCCTCTCGTTGTATATTTTTACGATGTCACCGTCTTTGATACCTCTTGCGGCCGCATCCTGTGGATTAATCCAGACAGGCTCATACATATATCCATCTGGACCCTTTACTTTGCACATGGGTATTTCCCGTAACCATGATATATCATCATGTTCGGCATGCACCCTCCACTTCCCGTGATTTGAAACCAAGAGTAAGGGATATTTTTGTGCTTTTTGATGCAGACGACTTTCCTGTTGAGACTCGCCGTAGGGTATCCAGTGTGGCACTGGCGGTCTCTCATTATCACCAGGAAAGTGTGCGGCTAACTGCGTTGCATGGAACTCTATCTTGCCGGTTGGCGTTTCGAGAGGATTAGCCTCAGGGTCGTCTGCAAATTTTATCATACCAACCGGGTCTTGCTCCCAGTCTGAGGCTGTGGGGACTACAAAATAACCTTTTTCTTCAAACTCCTCCCAGCTGATCATATCCTGCACACCCGACTCTTCGAAGCCGGCTCTTATCCATTCTCCGTCGGTTTTACCTTCCGTAAACTCTTGATATACACCCAGTTTCCTGGCTACCTCACCGACCGCCTCGAAATCGCTTTTAGATTCCCCTACAGGTTCGATGCACCTGGGTTCAGGAAAGATAAGGCAAAATTGTCCATTCATAATATCAGTGCCGATGTCCTCTTCCTCAAGTTTGGTATTTATCGGCAGTATTATATCTGAATACAGGCAGCCGTTCTCCATCCAGGGATGCTGAGTCAACACAAATTCTATTTTAGGATTCCTGATGGCCTCAATATTTTCCTGTCCATCTCCCCAGCATCCTATCCAGCAGGGTGAATCTGCCCATATCATGCGTATTTCCGGGCAGCCTTCGGCAGGATATGTGTATTTAACAAATTGTTCTGCTGTCGGCGCCCAGGGATGGGAAGCAAAGTACCAGCTAACCGGACCACCCGTCTCAACGCACTCAAAAAAGCGGTCACGGGGAAGCCTTTGCGATACCGGCCCCAAATGAGCTCCACGAACGGCCTTCCCAACGTTAGGTGATAATTCTGGTCTGGGCAAGGGATTGGTCATCGCTGAATCACCTTTATGGTTCCATTCAATCATCTTTACCTGGTGTCTGCCTGCTTTACCTACTCCCTGCATTGCCAGATTCAACACTTCCAGCCTGGCGGGTTCATGCGCATACGGGCCCCGGATGTAAGAGCCCCCGTTGCCGTGAGCTATGGAAGTGGTTCTGGATGCCCACTCACGGGCCAGGGCTTTAATCGTCCACTCGGGGACGCCGCATAATGGCGAGGCCCATCCCGGTGTCTTGGGAATGCCGTCTTCCCCTCCGAGGACGTATTTCTTATACTCTTCAAATCCGTCCGTGTGGGTAGCCACATAGTCTTTATCATATAGCCCCTCGGTTATCCAGACGTAAGATATAGCGAGATGGAGCGCCGCGTCAGTATTCGGGAGCACGGGAATCCATTTATCGGCATGAACCGCCGCCCCATAATTAAGGTCCGGGCAGACGTAGACAGATTTTATCCCTAGCTCTGTCCACCAATAGCAGATACGGCTCGCCTGCTGGCCGTCCCACGCCAGGGGTGTCGTTTCCGGGTCACATCCCCAAAATAGTATCATATCCGTATTTTCGGCAATATCTTTAAAGCAATTAGCGAGAGGGGCCATCTCGCCTACATTAGCGGTCATCCCCCATACATGTTCGGCTCCCCAGAACCACCCCTCCCAGCTATCCGGGCCACCCCCCTCCACTCTGCTGTAATCACCTAGATAATGATGAAGAAGTCGGGTCTGGACTCCGTGAGCACAATGCAAGACCTTGGTCTCCCCATGCGGCGCTGTAAGCGAGATTACGGCACACGGTCCATATTCTGCCTGCACCCTTTTTATCTCGCTGGCTATGGTTTCAGTCGCCTCATCCCAGGATATCCTCTTATATTTACTTTTACCCCGGTTTTGTGGATTCCTCTCACCACCGGGGTTCCAGTCAATCCTCTTCAGCGGGTATCTAATCCTGTTGGGAGAGTGGACACGTTTTTTATAGGCCAGAGTGAAGGGAGGCAACAAGGTCTTGATACCCGGTTCGAAGACTTTCCCTCGCGCCTTGATTTTCCAGGGATTCATGTCTCCGGGTTGGTACTTCCAATCAAAGTGTAACGGCCTGATTCTGATTATTTTGCCGTCTTTAACATCCACGGCGGCAGCATTAGAGCCGGCCAGCGGTTCATTACCACAAAAACCGAGCCCTTTTATAATTGTCTTCTGCTCCGACATCACTGGATTCTCTTTTCATATATTTGCTATTCTAATAGTATAATTTTCGTCCTGATAAATAACAACTTGAGGCCTTTGCCAATTATCAGGGTGAGCGACGCTTTCTTTTAAATAAAATCCTAATATTCAGATATCCAAAGTGACAGCGAGATGACAGGAATATACGTCATGCTAATTGAACTCGACAGGCCGGAATCGATTCTTGCAGGCAAGAAGCACCGGTTTGATTTTCAAAAGGGATTCTACGGATACGTGGGTTCGGCACTGTCTGGTCTGGAGAAGAGACTGGAAAGACATCTCAGTTCCCAGAAAAGGCTCCACTGGCACGTAGACTACTTGTTAAGGGCCGCTAAAATACGAAATATTATTTGCGCCGAAACTGGTATGAGAAAAGAATGCATGCTGGCGCAGACTCTGTCCCAGAGTTTGCCGCTGATAGCCGGCTTTGGATGTAGCGACTGTAACTGCC
Source organism: uncultured Dehalococcoidaceae bacterium (assembly GCA_964588605.1). Classification (GTDB taxonomy): domain Bacteria; phylum Chloroflexota; class Dehalococcoidia; order Dehalococcoidales; family RBG-16-60-22; genus CAZLEY01. Next base: position 14,259 of record CAZPQB010000025.1, read on the forward strand.
AATCACACCTGTTCTTCTGTCAGGATATCGAGGTTCTGAAAGCATCCGTCTTTGACGCTTTCAAGAGTCTTGAGCTTAATCCCTTCGTGTATATGTAACCAGATTTGTCAATTACCACCAGGATGAAAAAACATAGGTATCGGCAACAAAAACTGGCTTATTGTATGGCGGAGCAGCGACATGACCGTAGTTATATTTCGGTTGCACTATAAAGCGATAAGGTATATAAATAATACGATAACCGTTTATGTATAAGACCATAACAAAGTAATCAATCAGTCTGCCAATAAATAAAAATCAAATAAATTGTGTGAGGGAGTAAAGATGAGAATTAAAGCCGCCGTTCTGCGAGAATATGGCGTACCGATGGAAATCGAGGAGTTAGAGCTTGCTGAGCCTCGTGAAAAAGAGGTGCAGGTAAAGATGCTGACCTGCGGATTTTGTCACTCCGACGCGTCTTTATGGCTGGGCTACATACCGCAGGACATACCAATGGTTCCCGGTCATGAAGCCTGCGCCATAGTGGAGAAAGTGGGGCCGGGTGTTACGAAGCTGACACCGGGCGACCGTGTCATCGGTTGCTGGATGGTGCCCTGCGGGCACTGCTTCCAGTGCCGGCGAGGCCGTCCTAACCTGTGCCAGACAAGCGCCAAATTCTTCCAGGAAGGGAATCTCCTTGATGGAACTTCGCGATTAACGGATAAGAACGGCAAGAGAGTCGGAATGGGCAGTTTTGTTACCGGCTTTGCCACCCACAGCGTCATGCCTGAGATCGGCGCCATTAAAGTGCCTGACCACATCAAGCTGCCCCCCGAGCAACTTTGCCAGCTCGGTTGTTCGGTGGCCACGGGTTGGGGAAGCGTCGTTAATGTGGCACAGGCCCGTGAAGGCAACTCGATAGGTATATGGGGGTGCGGCGGCATCGGACTGAACGCCATCCGTTTCGCGGCGCTGCGCAACTGTTACCCCGTAGTCGCTGTCGACCTCGAAGAATCTAAAATAGATATCGCCATGGAGTTCGGGGCTACTCACTTCATTGACTCAAGTAAAGAAGACCCGATTCCCATCATCAAAAACCTCACGGACGGAGAAGGCCTGGAGTTCGCCATCGAGGCCACTGGCGACCCTGGAGCCCAGGTACAGGCATGGTATGCATTGCGCGCCGCCGGGATGGTTGTGGCTATCGGCATTACCTCTATCGATTCCACTACCAGTATTCCCATGTTTTACGCGCCGCTGCATGCGAAGTCCATAAGAGGCACGCTATACGGTGAGACACACCCTACAGAAGACCTACCAATTCTCATGGAGGTTATGAACACCGGTCTCCTGAAGACCGATAAACTGGTTACCAGGTTGATTACGCTGGATGACCTTGATGAGGCAAGGGAGGCGATACTTGCCAGGAAAGTAATAGGGCGCTGGGTAATTAAGTATAATTGATACAGTCAGTATGCCCTGTAGCGTATAAAGCGGATAAGCTATCATTGCTTTAGGTAGATATATATCCTGCCGGATTTGACTCTTTAAGGGTACCGGCTCCGGGCATAACTACCATTTCAATATGGGGTTTATTCACCTTCTTCCAGGTTAATGGTCCGTGTTTAACCCCCTTAGGTATAAAAAGTGCCGAAGTTTTATCAATAATTATTTTATCATCACCAACAACAAACTCAATCTCAGCGCCTAATTCCTCTGGATTTTCAGGATCGGCACCAATGTGTATTACCAGTTCGTCATAATTGTGAACATGTCTGTCTATATGAGGGTTCGGTTCCGGCATCTCGTATATCCATCCTATTTCAATGTATGTATTGCTCCCAGGCACAAGGTCATTACTCATGTAAGTCATGGTAGGGTTTTGCCGGCCCTTAATCTCTTTAGTCTCACCTACTTCGTATTTGGGGACGTTTACAAGGTTCTTCTGATAATTTGTTTTTGCCATTGAAATGCTCACCTCCTAAAAATGAGTATACTAAACTCATATAATGACTGTCTGGAGATATTATGGTCATATTACCCGGTAATTGTCCATTTGCCTGACCCGATATTTCTCAATATGCTAGAATATGGATGAATATGAAGGACAGTATCTTAAATGCGCTGGCTAGTATTGTGGGCGAAGACTATGTTTCAAATCGTCCGGAGGAGCTTTATCTCTATTCTCGTGATTCAGGGGTGCGGGAATCTCGAAGAGCCGACTACGTTGTCATGCCGATAACCGTTGACGAAGTGCAAAAGATAGTCCGGCTAGCGAATGAAGAAAAGATATCCATTACCCCAATGGGGGCGGGGCTTACCTTGTCCGCCCTGACTGTCCCCGTAAGGGGTGGCATTGTATTGGATACAAAAAGGATGGATAAAATCATCGAGGTAAATGAAACCAGCCGTTACGCCGTGGTCGAGGCAGGTGTCTCTCAGGCTGCTTTGGCCGCATATCTTAATAATAATTATCCTCATCTACAGCACTCAACACCTGAAGCGCCGCCCACAGCCACTATTGTCGGGAATATTCTTATTCAGGGGCATGGTCACCTCACTCCGAGGTACGGGGTTAATTCGCAAATGGTCAATGGCATGGAAGTGGTGCTGCCCACTGGGGAAATATGCAAGCTAGGCTCCGGCGCCGTCAGCCCGTACTGGTTCAGCAGAGACCCACTCCCTGACCTTATGGGCTTATTCCTCGGCTGGCTGGGCACTACCGGTATTGTCACCAAGCTCTCAATGCAGCTTTTCCCCAAGATGAATTTTAAAGATTTACTGATATTCGTCACCGATAATATCGACCTCATACCTGAGATCTTATCAGGAATGGCTCAGATTAGCCTGATGGAAAACTGTTTCGTCATCTCCCAGGAGAAACCGGAGTGGGCACAGCACGTATTTTTTGTGATTCCCGTCTCCGGGCACTCTGAGGAGGAGCTTGAATTTAAGCTAGAACTGCATAAGCAATACCTCCTAAAGCATGAGGGTGAGGTTGAACTCATCGAGGAAGAACCGGCGCTGACACCATTAAGGGACAGGTTTCTGGATGTCCCACCGTTCGCAGCCACGGCGGCCGATTTCAGAAAGGGGGGTGGCTTCGGGTATAGCGGTATCATATTACCCGTAGAGAAAGTACCGGAGGCCTGGCGAAAGGCGCTGGAGATTGCCCGAAAGCACGAAATGCCTTATTCATTCGGCCACCAGCTACTTAGTAATGGTCATAGTGTAATGTTCGGCCCGGTTTATTCCTTCAATCGGGCCGATGCGGAAGATATGGAAAGAGCGAGGAAAGCCTTGGATGACACAAACAGGTTGGGATTGGAGCTGGGCGGTATAGTCTGGAAACCGGAGCTCCAGGCACAGAAATTGATACTGGAAAATATGGACCCCAATACTCGTGATTTGATGAAAAGAATTAAGAAGGCTCTGGACCCAAACGGCATTATGAACCCCGGAAACTGGGAGGTGATTTAAATTACACTGGCAGATTACAAAGATATCATTCACCGTTGTTTTAATTGTGGGTACTGCCAGCTTACTCCTGATTATTCCGCATTTAATTGTCCCATCTATAAGAGATTCAGCCTGAAGAGCTACACTCCGGGCGGATTATTGTGGCTGATAAGGGCCTGGATGAGTGGAGAGCTGGAATCGAGTGAGTCTCTGGCTAAAAAAATATACTCGTGCTCGACTTGCTATAACTGCGTTCAGAGCTGTAAATTCCCTTTCAATAAAGATATTGTCAATATAATCCTGGGGGCACGTGAAGAGATGGTGGGGAATGGCTTGGTCTTGCCGAATGTCGCCCGGTTTTTCAGGGCGATTGAAGCTTACGGCAACCCGTATAGAGAATTGAGGGAGAACAGGGGTAGGTGGGCGGAAGGTATCGGGATACAAAGCTATCGCGGTCAAGAATTCCTCCTGTACGTTGGCTGTGTCGGCTCGTTTGATGAGATTGGACAGAAATCTGCCAGAGCACTGGGAGAAGTATTACTTAAGGCAGGTGTCTCCTTTGGTATTCTCGGTTCTGAGGAAGAATGCGATGGCAATGAAGCCTGTTTTCTCGGTGAAAGGCGCATCTTCGAGATTTTAAGGGATAAAAATATTAGTATATTTAACAATCTCGGCGTGCAGAAGATAATCACCCTCTCCCCGCACTCCTATAATGCCTTTAAGAATTACTATCCGGACAAATTCGAAGTATTCCACTACACACAAATCCTCGGCGACCTCATCAGCAAAGGTAAGCTAAATCCCTCCAGCAAACTTGGTGTTAAAGTTACCTACCATGACCCTTGCTTTCTGGGGAGGCACAACTCTGAGTACGAAGCCCCACGCCTGGTGCTTAATGCAATGCCTGGAGTTGAGCTTGTAGAAATGGAAAGGAACAGGGAGAACTCTTTTTGCTGTGGTGGTGGTAGTGGCAATTTCTACACAGATTTCTTCGGCAGCGTCGAAAACAGCCCGGCAAGAATCAGGGTGAGGGAAGCGGTTGAGACCGGTGCGGAGATTATAGCAGTAGCCTGTCCTGTTTGCGCTATTATGCTCAATGAGGCGGTAAGAGGAGAAGGCCTGGAAGAGAAGTTCGCTGTAAAGGATATCTCTGAGCTTATTAGTCCAAATATTTAACCAGAAGATGATGTTTATCCTTAGCTAACCGGTTAGCGGTAAGACTGAGATAATTTGAGATTAAAATAATGATAAATTAAACAGAATACCCCGTGGAAAATCTTTGGGAAAAGGTATGTTTTAAGGTATAATAGAGACGATAGAAAATGGCTTCTCAGGTCTTTTATCGCAAGTGGCGCCCCCAGCTTCTCTCTGAAGTAGTTGGGCAGGAACATGTCACCCAAACACTGCTCAATGCCCTGGCCAACGAGCGCATTTCGCACGCTTACCTCTTCTGCGGACCCCGCGGCACCGGCAAGACCAGCACCGCCCGCAGCCTGGCCAAGGCAGTCAACTGCCTTAACAACGGCAGGGGTGAGCCCTGTAATAACTGCGACATGTGCCAGGCCATAACCGAAGGCAGGGCGCTTGACGTTATTGAAGTTGATGCCGCCAGCAATCGCGGCATTGACGAAATAAGAGACCTCCGCGAGAAGGTCAACTACGCCCCCAACCAGGCACGCTACAAAGTCTACATTATAGATGAAGTCCACATGCTCACCAAGGAAGCCTCCAACGCCCTCCTCAAGACGTTGGAGGAACCGCCGCCGCATATCATCTTTGTCCTGGCAACCACAGAATCGCACAAACTGCTGCCGACCATCCTCTCGCGGTGCCAGCGCTTCGATTTCCACCGCCTCTCCCAGGCGGATGTGGTCAACAAACTGTCCCGCATATGCGAAAGCGAGGGGATTAACATCGCGGCGGAGGCATTAAGGCTCATCGCCCGGGCTGCTACCGGCAGTATGCGAGACGCCGAAAATCTGCTACAACAGATGACAACGTATTACGGCAATGAAATCAATTTGCCTCAAGTGCAAGCTGTCCTGGGTATATCCAGTGATG
>CAZPQB010000026.1:0-19686 GCA_964588605.1 uncultured Dehalococcoidaceae bacterium
GCTAAAATAACCTTGAAATGAAAGAAAGCCAGACCCCCATCCGCCAGCAGTACCTCCGCATCAAGAAACGGTACCCCGGGGCTATCGTGCTCTTCCGCCTGGGTGATTTCTACGAGACCTTTGACGAGGATGCCCGGATAACCTCGCGGGAGCTTGAGATTGTCCTGACCTCCCGGGAGATGGGGAAGGGGAACAAGGTGCCCCTGGCGGGCATTCCCTACCATGCCCTAGACAGCTATCTTGCCAGGCTGATAAACCGCGGTTATAAGGTGGCTATATGTGAGCAGGTGACCAAGCCGGGCGAGACCAAAGGCCTTGTCGAGCGCGAGGTCGTCCGCCTGGTGACGCCGGGCACGGTGGTGGAGCCGAGCCTGCTGGACAGCAAGGCCAACAACTACCTGGTCGGCGTGGTCGTGGGTGAAGGGGAGGTGGGGCTGGCCTTTGTTGACATCACCACCAGCGAGTTCGCCACCACGCAATTGCCAATGTCGAGGGCGATAACAGAACTGGAACGACTCAGCCCTTCGGAGATTATCGCCCCCAGGAGCGCTGAGCTTGACAACCTGGGGGTATCCGATGCGGTAACGCGACTCGACGATTACTGGTTTGAGCTGGAGATAGCCCGCCAGAGTTTGCTCGACCATTTCAGCGCCGCCTCCCTCGAAGGCTATGGCTGCGCTCACCTGCCGCTGGCGGTCAGGGCGGCCGGCGCCGTCGTTCACTATGTCGAGGAGACTCAAAAGAGCGTGCTGGGACAGCTGAACAGCTTCTCCACCTACAGCACCGATAGCTTTATGGCGCTGGATGTGCAGACCCAGCGGAACCTGGAGCTGTTCCGGGGCGCCCGCTCAGGGACGGATGAAGGCTCGATGCTTTCGGTCATCGACCTCACCGTGACTCCGATGGGCGGTCGGCTGCTGAGGAAATGGCTGGGGCAGCCTCTGCTTGACGTAGCGGCGCTCAATCAAAGGCAGGACGCCATCGGATGGTTCGTGGAGAGGTCGCTGGAGCGTAGAAAGACTATATCAATGCTGGGTGGGGTGTCCGACCTGGAACGGTTGGTCAACCGCATCAGCGGGGAGGTGGCGATTCCCCGTGAGCTGGTCACCCTGCGGCGCAGCCTTGAGGCAGTCCCCAAGCTGAGGGAGATAATCGAAAGCGACGGTGAGGACAGCGGTATAGACTGGCTCAAAGAAGATATCAGGCCCTGCCCGGAGGTGGTTGAATTAATCACCGGGGCCATCGTGGACGAGCCTTCTTCGAGTCTGGGTGAAGGAGGGGTCATACGTCCCGGTTTTTCCGAGGAACTGGACAGCCTGCGGCTGGCGTCCGGGAACGCCAAGAAATACCTGGCCAACCTTGAGCTTCAGGAGAGGGAAAAGACCGGGATAAAGTCGCTGAAGATAGGTTTTAATAACGTCTTCGGCTATTATATAGAGGTATCCAAAGCCAACCTGAGCCAGGTGCCGGAGCACTATATCCGCAAGCAGACGCTCGTCAACGGTGAGCGTTACTTCACGCCGGAGCTCAAGGAGTACGAGTCGCTGATTCTGAACGCGCGCGACCGCATGGCGGAGATGGAAACAGACCTCTTTAGACGGGTGTGCCGTCAGGTAGCCTCCGCCAGCGAGAGAATCCTGGCGTTGGCCGGGGCCCTGGCGAATGTGGACGTCTTTTCGGCCCTGGCCGAGGTCGCCGTACGCTATAACTACGTCCGCCCCGAGTTGAACGACGGCAATGAGATAGAAATTAGGCAGGGTCGCCATCCGGTTGTCGAGAGGAGCCTTGACGAAGGCAGCTTCGTCCCCAATGACATTCATCTGTCCAACGGTGATGCCCAGCTAATCGTGCTCACGGGCCCGAATATGTCGGGGAAGTCCACCTACCTCAGGCAGGTTGCCCTTATCGTGCTCCTGGCGCAGATTGGCAGCTTTGTGTCGGCGGAGTCGGCGCGAATCGGCGTCGTCGACCGTATCTTTACGCGCATCGGCGCTAGGGACGACCTGGCGGCGGGGCAGTCCACTTTCATGGTGGAGATGGTGGAAACGGCCAATATACTCAATAACGCCACCCCCCGCTCCCTCCTCATCCTCGATGAGATAGGGCGGGGCACCAGCACTTATGACGGACTCTCCATAGCCCGCGCCGTCGCCGAGTATATCCATAACCATGCCGGACTCGGTGCCAAGACCGTTTTCGCCACCCATTACCACGAGATGGTGGCGCTCGCCGGCTTTCTGCCGAGGGTGAAGAACTTCAACGTGGCGGTGATTGAAGAGGCGGGCAAGGTTATATTTCTGCATAAAATCGTGCCCGGCGGGGTGGACAAGAGCTATGGCATCCACGTGGCGCAGCTGGCGGGACTGCCCAGGTCGGTGCTGCACCGCGCCCGCGAGGTCCTCGACGAGCTTGAGAGCGATAGCCGTGAGGCCAGACCCGCCAGGAAGCGTAAAGAGCCGTCTGTACAGATGCCTTTATTCGGACAGAAATCAGCCGTGCAGGAGGAACTCCAAAACCTTGACATCGACGGTATGACGCCGCTGGAGGCGTTGAACAAGCTGTATGAGTTGCATAAAAAGGCGAAGGAGGGGTAGCTATAATGGAACTCAAAGTACTGGTGACATATGCTTCAAAATACGGTGCCACGGCGGAAATCGCCGAGAAAATCGGGGAGGTGCTGCGACAGGAGAGTTTGCAGGCAGATGTCCTGCCGGTCAAAGAGGTGAAAGACTTAACGCTCTACGGGGCTGTCGTGCTGGGCACGGCGGCCTACATGTTCCGGTGGCGTAAGGACGCCACCAAGTTCCTGAAAGCCAGCGAAGAGACCCTGGCCGGGATGCCCGTATGGATATTCGTCAGTGGGCCCGCCGGCGAGGGCGACCCCGTAGAGCTTCTCGAGGGGAAGGTCGTTCCGGAGAAAATGAAACCTGTCGTCGAACGCATCAAGCCGGTGGACCTGACCGTCTTTCACGGCGTGATTAACCTGGAGAAGATGAACGTCATTGAAAGGCAGATGATGAAGATGGTGAAGTCGCCGACGGGAGATTTCCGCGACTGGGATACCATAACTGCCTGGGCTAAGGGAATAGCGGATAAGGTGAAAAAGAAGGTGGTGGAGGGGTGAGTGGAAATCGAATAAAGTTTGTAGTAAAGGACAGAGTTTGGACGCGAAAAACATAAGACCATCGCAACGACAGAATAGAAACCTTACAATACTTGTATTATCAAGGAAGGGATATTTTACGTACAAAGGGCTTTATCCTTATTTGCTTTCTACGTATTTTTTCTATATTAAAGAAGAGGCACGGATTCCACTAACTAAAGTTCTTCTGCCTATTATAGATGACAATAATAATCGTAGTATATTAGAAAGAGCAGTTAATAGTCAGGGAAAGTGGGAGCCTCTCAAAGCATTTGAATCATCTTGGACTTTCTTTAGAAAACTTGGAATGGGATCAATTAAAAATCAGCAGGTTGAAGACTTACTGCAATTAGACTATTATCGGCTTCTGGATGGAATGCAAATTCCTGATAAAGCTAAACTTAGTTTGTTCTGGGGCGGTCTTGTAGATTTTCTCGTAAATACTTGGTCGATACTAGAAGAATTTTGGCTAGTCATTGGAATTGAGGAAAAATTGAAGGAAGAAGAGAAGAAACGTGAAGAACAAATTCAAAATGAGGGAGGCACACCACTTCCTGAGCAAAATTCGCCTTGGAAGAAACTCATATATTGGCCTGATATGCAGTTGGAACATCACCTTATCAACATATTACTAAGACTCAGAGCAGGTTGGGATAAATTAGCTGATTATGTAATTGCAGAATATTACGGTATAACTCATGCTAAAACATGGGAAACAAGGATTAATAAGCTGGATAGAGAAATTCAGCCTATAATCAACGACAAACAAATAATGTTTTGGAAAAACTGGATAGAAAATGCGAGAGCAATTTCAAATGGTCTAAGAGTGGCTAGGGATTTTGAATTGCATAAAATAGCTGTGAGAGTAAAGGAGACTCTTGGAAATCCAAAATACACTTATTCAATGAATGATTTAGAGAATTTTGTGTTGTTCGAGCATTTTCGCCTTCAAGAAAGTTTCTTGCTGATTTTAGCTATGATACGCAGTGTTTGATAATGTAGACAGGGTCATTAAATGTGCGCCAGTCCCAGAAAAAGTTCCCCCCCCCCAACCCCCACCCTCCATCTCATCTTTTCCCACCCACCCGCCCTATTACAGCCTTTTCTAGTCCCGTAGTTTTCTCCCCCCGCCAGTTTCCCCCTTTGAAAAAGGGGGATTAAGGGGGATTTATTATGGGTCAAGTCGCAGGCGATGCGAGGGTGGGTAGGGTGGGAAAATTCAATAGGCGATTGGGGTGGCGGGGGGATTAGGGGGGGATTTAAAGTACGTCTCGCCGTGATTTTCCCACCCATTACGGCTATAATGGTGGCAGAGGCGCCTGCTAAATGGATTCAGACTCTTTACGAAAAATACTTAACCTTGAGCAGAAAAAGGGTTACCAGGATACCGCCGTATTCGGCGGCCTGGACAGGTTTCTGCGTAACTGGTCAGGTCAGGCTGTGGAGTCGGTGGTCAGCCCCCGTCTCCTGAAGCGTTTCCGTCAGCTTTTCAGGTCGGATTACGCCTCTATGACACCGGAGCAGCGCCGGGAGTGGGTAAATAGTGTTATTGGCTTTCTGGATGATGCGGAAGACAAGGATAGTATGGCCGCAACGCCCGCAGCGAGTCCTGTAGCTCACGCTGTAAAAAAATCTATCAAAAAAGCAAAAAAACAGTCCCTCCCGTCAAGCGGGAATAATCTCGATTCACCTGTAACCATCGTCAAGGGTATCAGCACCAGTCTGGCGGGTAAATTCGGGAAAATGGGCGTAAAGACAGTCCGTGACCTGCTCTATTTTTTCCCTCACCGGCACCTTGACTACAGCCAGTTGAAATTCATCTCGCAGCTTGCCGAGGGAGAAGAGCAAACCATAGTGGCCAATGTGTGGCAGGCGCAGGAGACAAGGCTGGGAGGCCGGCGCAGCACCGAGGCCATTGTCGGTGATGAAACGGGTAATATCAGGGTGGTCTGGTACAACCAGCCTTATCTGGCAAAGAAGCTGGTGACCAATGCCCGAATAATGCTCAGCGGGCGGGTCAGTCTGTTCCGGGGCCGGCATGTATTTCAGTCGCCGGAGTGGGAGCCGGTGGAAAGCCAGGACTTCGTTCATACGGCGCGGCTGGTGCCTGTCTACCCGCTAACGCAGGGACTGCGGCCGCGGCAGGTCAGGAAGCTGATGAAGGACTTTGTCGACCACTGGGCCTGGCAGGTGACCGACTTTCTCCCGACGGAGTTGCGTAAAAGGCTTAACTTTTTAGAGCTACCGCAGGCGATTAGCCAGGCACACTACCCGGAAGATGAAACCACCAAGGATAAGGCCAGGATTCGGCTGGCTTTTGACGAACTTTTCATTCTCCAGCTGGGCGTTATGAGCAAGAAACGTGACTGGCAGGAGAGTCGGCCGGGCACTCCCTTCGATATTGGCGTGCCGTTACGAGAGACCTTTATAAAGTCCTTGCCCTTTTCGTTGACGGCCTCTCAGGACAGGGTACTCGGAGAGATACTGGCGGATTTGGGCAGGTCGCGGCCGATGTGCCGTTTATTGCAGGGGGAGGTGGGCAGCGGTAAAACGGTTGTCGCCACGGCTGCCCTGCTGACAGCGGCGGCCAACGGGCATCAGGGGGCTTTCATGGCGCCCACCGAGATTCTGGCGGAACAGCATTTTGCGACGGTCTGTGAGCTGCTTTCCCGGGTGGGAATGGGTGAGGGCGAGGGCTATCTGCGCAGTTATTCCGGCCTTATATCGCGTCCCCTGAAGGTGGCGCTGCTCATCGGCGATATCAAACAAGCCGGGAAGCGGGAGCTGCAGCAATCAATCTCGGATGGTGATATTGACATGGTTATCGGTACTCATGCCCTTGTTCAGAAGGGGGTGGACTTTAAAAAACTTGGGCTGGTGGTGGTGGATGAGCAGCACCGCTTCGGCGTTGAGCAGCGCTCGGCGCTGCGGGAGAAGGGTTTTAACCCGCACATGCTGGTAATGACGGCAACGCCGATTCCCCGCACCCTGGCACTGACGCTTTATGGCGACCTCGACCTCTCGGTCATTGACGAACTGCCGCCGGGACGGCAGATGGTGAAAACAAAGTGGCTCAGGCCACAGCAGCGGGAAAGCGCTTATGCCTTTATCAGGCGTCAGGTAGCCGAAGGACGGCAGGCTTTTATCATCTGCCCCCTTATTGAGGAATCGGAGGCTGTTGCTGCTCAGGCGGCTGTGGTCGAATATGAGCGGCTCTCTCAGGATGTCTTCCCAGATTTAAGGCTGGGACTGCTCCACGGGCGGCTGTCGGCAGGAGACAAGGACGATGTCATGAAGAGCTTTCGCTCCGGTGAGCTGGATATACTGGTTTCGACGCCGGTTATCGAGGTCGGAATTGATGTACCCAATGCCACGGTAATGCTGGTGGAAAGCGCCGACCGTTTTGGACTCTCCCAGCTTCACCAGTTCCGGGGCCGCGTGGGGAGGGGGCAGGAGCAGAGCTATTGCATGCTGCTAGCGGAGAATCCTTCGGAGGTAGGCAGGGAGCGACTTGACATAATAGAGAATACGCAGGATGGGTTCAAGCTGGCGGAAGAAGACCTCAGGCTGAGGGGTCCGGGTGAGTTTTTCGGTACGCGCCAGAGCGGCCTGCCCGACCTGCGCATGGCGAAACTCTCCGATGTGGCTTTGCTGGAGTTGGCAAGAGCTGAAGCAATGAAACTCTTCCAGCAAGACCCTGAACTTAAACAGGAGGAACATCGCTGGCTGTCTCAGGAGCTGGCCAGGGTCTGGCCGAGCACCGGTGAGTGGAGCTAGGCGATAGATATTGTTGTTTTATACCTAATTAATACCAAAATATTACCGAATAAAAACCTGATTAACGTATGATTTTAATGCCTTCGTCACTAAAACTGTGATATACTCTTGGGAAATCGGTAGCCGATATATTGAATAGGAAATGTGGGAGTATATTGAGTCCATCATACGCCAGGGTAATCGTTAATCCGGTGGCTGGCGCCGGCAGGACGGCGCGGGTATGGCCGCAGATAATGGGTCTGTTTAAGGGGAACGGACTCCGTTTTGAGCATGATTTAACGGAGGCACCCGGCCATGCCGTGGTGCTGGCTAAAGCGGCCGCCGAGAGAGGCTACGAGCTGGTGGTATCCGTGGGCGGTGACGGCACCGTAAACGAGGTTGTCAACGGCCTGTATGAGTCCGGTAACATCAAGGGGGCCAGGCTGGGCATTATAAGCACGGGGACCGGCGGCGATTATGTTCGTACCGTGGGTGTGCCTCGCAGCTATGAAGAGGCCTGCCGGTGTTTTATCGAGCCTAAGACGCTTACCGTAGACCTTGGTGTCGTTGAATATGCGAATAACGGCAAGACGATAGAGCGGCTGTTTGTCAACTTCGCCGGTCTGGGCTTCGATGCGGAGATAGTCCAGCGCACCACGCATCAATTCAAAGCCCTGGGAGGTCTGCTTTCTTACCTTATGGGAGCGCTCGCCACGCTTGTTTTCTACAGGAACAGGAAGGTATCACTCATTATCGATGGCGAGGAAGTGGAGAAGGACGTCTGCACGGTGATCATGAACAATGGCAGATATGGCGGTGGCGGTATGTTCACCGCCCCCGATGCCGACCTTGCTGATGGCTTGCTTGATGTATTGATTATTGATGATATAGGTAAGGTTGACCTTCTGTGGTCGTTGCCGCGTATATATAAGGGTACTCATCTGACTCATCCTAAAGTTACCATGAGGAGAGCGAGGGAAATAGAGATAAGGTGCCGCGACGGGAGGATGCATCTACAGGCGGACGGCGAGCTCCTGGGGAAATTGCCGGCGCGTTTTCGAGTCCTGCCGTCGTCTTTGAATATTGTCGTCTGATAAGTAACGGCACCGGGTACAGATAAATCGAATTAGGGGGTTATTTGTTATATACCGGCTTTTATCAGCTGGCAGGAGCTAAATGAGATATCTTCTCGGTTTACTGGTTATATTGGTTGTTGCGGATGGACTGCTGACACGGTTTCTTATTGATGGCGGACTGGCGCGGGAAGGCAATCCATTATTGCAGTCGTTTGTAGGTGAGAATGGCTTCATCGCGCTCAAGGCGGCTGGCGCACTATTATGCGCCTTTATTCTATGGGATATATATAGACGGTTCCCTAAAGTAGCCGTGATTTCTACGTGGTGTTTCGTCGCCTTCTACTGTGGGGTTTTACTCTGGAACACTACCCTGTTCCTTCGAATTTAAGTTCAGGCACCTCCTGACTTTCAGGGCGCGTCCAGACAGGGATTATTTCCGGAATGGTATCCGTAAAGATAATTTCTCTGGGCAGCTTGTAGTCGGCCATACGCCCCTGGCAGTACTGCCTTATTTCCTGTTCTGTAGCTGTTTCCCCCGGATTCAATCTAATCAGGGCTTTGACCGTCTCCCCCCGTATAATGTCCGGCACCCCGACAATTCTGGCTTCGGCTATCTTGGGGTGTGCGTTCAGGATGTCTTCAATATCGCCGGGAAAGATGTTCTGGCCTTTAAGGATGAGCATTTTTCGCTTCCTGCCGGTGATAAAAAGGTAGCCGTCTTGGTCCATCCAGCCGACATCCCCGGTATGAAGCCAGCCGCCTCTCATAATCTCCGCGGTTGCCCCGGGCTTATTATAAAAGCTGCTCATTACTGGTCCCCGGACGACGATTTCTCCCTTATGGCCCGGGGGCATCTCATTATCATTATCATCAAAGATTCTCATTTCCCAGCAGGGCATCGGCTTCCCTGAAGAGCCGACCCTGCCCGTGCCATTAACAGGTGATACGGTAACCTGAGATATAGTTTCGGTCTGCCCCCAGATATCCAGGAGATTAAAGCCGTAGTACCGCTTGAACAGCCTGATAATCTCGATATCCAGGGGAGCGCCGCCGGAAATACACAGGCGCAGAGAGCTTAAGTCATGCTTGATTCCTTCGTGTCTGGCGACATTAATCATCAGGGCGTAGATGTAGGGGACCCCAAAATAAATCGTGCCTTTCTCCCTTTCGATGGCTTCCATGAAGTTGTGGATGGAACGTCCCGTCCCTGGCACCACCACCACGGTGCTGCCCTGAGCAATCGAAGCCAGCAGCACGGCGGTCAGGCCGAACATGTGATACATGGGCAGGGCGAATTGCAGCAGCACGTCTTTATCGGTTTGCTCGAATACCTCTGCCGATGTGAGTGCTTCGGTGCCGATACTCCGGTGTGACAGGGCTACGCCGTGAGGATTCTGGGTCGGCCCCCCGGTATAGGAGATAACAGCTATATCGTCGGGGGATATCTCGATATCACTGACTGCTGCCGGGCTGTCAGCCATGATTTGCTGGTAGCTGGTAAACTCGCCTGTGTGTCCGGTATCAAAGGTTATGATATGCTTTACTGAGTCAAACCGGGACATGGCTGGAACCATCGATTCCAGAGGCCGGCTTTCGGCTATCAATACCTCTGGCTGGCAGTCGCCGAATATGTTGGCCAGTTCATCGGCTGTGTATCTGGCATCAAGGGGAACGACGATGCCGCCGGCTTTGATAATACCGAAGAAGACGGTGACGAACTCCGGGTTGCTGGCCTGTATGGTCGCCACACGGTCGCCTTTTTTGAGCCCCATTTTTATCAGGGCATTAGCTACCTTATTGGAAGCCTCGTCAAGCTCGGCGAAGGAGACGTACCGGTCACCCATAACGATGGCCGTTTTTCCGGCGAAACGTTCCACAGAGTTTTTCAGTATTGACTTCAGGTTCATTTTATCTCTAACTCTAACCTTTCTGTTAGTTATGTGTCCTCCAGTATTACTCTGGCATCCACAGCGACGGCGCCGTCACCACGGGCTATTACCGGATTCAGGTCGAGTTCCTTGACCACCGGGTTTTCTTCCACGAATGCGGAGGTAGCCAGCAGCATGTCCTCCAGTGCCGGTATATTAACCGGCTCCTGACCCCGGTAGCCTGTTAGTAGTTTATACCCTTTGATTTCCCTTATCATTTCCCCGGCGTCTTTTCTGGTGATGGGTGTTACCCTGAGCGCTATATCCTCAAGGATTTCCACCCATAATCCGCCGAGGCCGAACATCAGCACCGGGCCGAACTGGATATCCTTGTTCATGCCGATAATCACTTCAACGCCCGGTACGGCCATTTTCTGCACGGATATGCCGTGAACGTTTGCCCGGGGCTGCTTCCGGCTGACGTTGCTCAGGATTTCGTCGCAGGCTTCCTCTACCTGCTCCGGAGTCTCCAGCCCCAGCCTGACGCCGCCGGCATCGCTCTTATGTAAGATGTCCGGCGAGGCTATTTTCAATACCACCGGGAAGCCGAGCTGCCTGCTTATAGAAGCAGCCTCTGACCTCGATGCGGCCAGTCTGGTATCAATTACACTTATCCCAGCCTGCCCGAGGAGTTCCTTCGACTCTACTTCTGTCAGGACTGCCCTGCCTTCACTTCTGGCTTGCTTTATTATTGGGTGCATGATTGATAGAACTATCATTTGAATGCCGGGTTATTAATCGGAACCAGTCCAGTATAACAGACCTTTATCACGTTTGAAAAGGTTTTGTTCAGATTAATTGCCTAGAAGTTCGCCAATCTCTTGAGTGCTTAGCCGTCTCACGTTTCCCTCTTTGAGGTCGCCCAGGCTGAGGTGGCCGATGCGGACTCGCTTCAGGGCCAGGACCTGATGGCCCAGGCTGCCGAACATGCGGCGCACCTGCCGTTTTCTTCCTTCGTGTATGGCTAGGCTGTAGTTGAAGGGCGACGGTGATGTTACTTCTCTAATCGTGGCGGGACTGGTAACGCTGTCCTCAAGCGTAATCCCCTGCTCTAGTTTACTTTTCTCCTCAGGTGTGAGGTTGCCGTTTATATACACCAGGTATTCCTTCTCGTTTTCGAATTTAGGGTGAGTCAGCCGATAGGTAAGCCCGCCGTCGTTGGTCAGCAGTAAAAGGCCGGTGCTGTCCTTGTCCAGCCTTCCCGCCGGGAACAGTCGCAAACGGCGGTACGTACGGGGTAATATGTCCATGACCGTCCGGCGGCCTATATCGTCACGGGTCGTGGATAGGATTCCTTTTGGCTTGTGGAGCATCAGGCAGATGGGCTTCTCAGGTTCAAGGTCGATGGCTTTGCCATTGACCGTGACCCGGTCTGTAGCGGGGTCTAACGGATGGCGAAAGTCTTCGGCTATTTGGCCGTTTATGACAACTTTGCCCTCACGTATGGCATCAGCCATGTGCCGCCGGGAGCCGATACCGGCTTCGGTCAGCGCTTTGAGCAGGGGCCTGGTAAGCATAGGGATGTTTTAACCTCCCCGTCATGATTTGGCGACCTGGCAGAGCAGCGATTTACAGGGAATGAAACCAGAAATCGGGTCGAGGTTGCGGTCGTCAACGAGGTTATTGATGTTGGCGTCATCCGGCCATTCGTGTGGCACGGAAACGACTCCCACCAGTATGGTATCGGTGACATTGGCTTTCATTCTGATGGCGCCTCTGGAGGAACTGACCGTTACCGTGTCGCCTGTCTTGATGCCGCGGGGATTAGCGTCGGCGGGGTTGATGTCGACCAGCGGCTCCGGCATTAAGTCGCGCAGCTGGCGGATATGGCGGTACTGCGAGTGGGTATAAGCTATCACCCTGGCGCCTGTGGTCAATACCAGCGGATAGGACTCGGCTAGGTCGGGTCGACTCATCGGGCTCTCCGGAGGCTCTTTGTAGACCGGCAGCGGGTCAAGGCCCTGTTCCGCCAGCGCGGCGGAGGCGATTTCCACCTTGCCGGATGGCGTTTGAAAGCCTTCTTTCTCGTAATTTTTCTCCGGTCTTTCCGGTAAAGGACGCATGATACCCTGGGGATGCTGCTTCAGGTCTTGAGAGGTTAGGTTCAATGGCTCCAGTATATAGTCGACGCACTTCATAAAGTCGCCGTCCCAGAAAAGGTCGCCGAAGCCCAACCTCTTGGCTAGTTCTGAGTAGATTCGCCACTCGGACCAGCTTTCGCCTATCGGTTCGATGGCAGGCTCTATCAGCTTGATATTCTCAATGCCGAGGTCGGACATGAGTATGTGGCGCTCCAGCCATGAGGCTATGGGCAGTACGATATCGGCAAGCTGTGTGCTCGGCGTGTGAAAATACTCGGTAACCGCTATAAAATCAAGCTTCTTCAGGAGTTCGGCTATCCGCTTAGAGTTGGCGAAAAACTGTATGTCCAGTCCCGCCGAGAAAAGGGCTTTGAGGGGGTAAGGGTCGCCGCTCTCAATCTGGTCGGCGATGGCGTTGGATTGCATTTCGCGGTATCTTTTAGTCCAGATAGGGAACCTTATTGACCCTATACCCGGTGGCATTTCGGCCACGCGCTCGTGCAGGGTGATGTCATTTACCGCCTGGCCGTAGGCTGACCACCTGTTGCCGCCGGCTACTTCAAAGTTCCCGGTTATCGCCGGGAGTAGAATCAGGGCGCGGTGGTTCTGTACGCCGTTGAAATGGTGGGTGGTGCTGTTGACGCTCATGTGAATCTTGGCTGGTTTCAGGCTGGCATACAGTATGGCCGCCTCCCTGATTTTAGCGGCCGGGACCCAGGTTATCTGTTCCACGCGCTCCAGGTTATATTCGCCGGCCAGCTTCTTAAGGTCGTCAAAGCCGACCGTCCATTTCTCCGTAAATTCTTTGTCGTGGAGATTTTCCTTAATGATGACGTTCATCATGCCCAGCGCCAGGGCGCCGTCGGTGCCCGGCCGCAGCTGAAGGTGTATATCGGCATTAGAGGCCATTTCGGTGACGCGGGGGTCAACCACGATGAGCTTGATTCCCTTCTCCCGGGCATCCAGGTGGTCCTGCCACACCGGAGGGTTCGAATTCCTTATGCTGGAGCCCCAGAGCAGCAAACATCTGGAGGCCGGGTCGATTTTATTACTCTGTATGGCGAGTATACCGTAGTCCGAGCCATAATTAAGGTTGGCGGCTATGTAGGTGGCGGAGGCGCAGTTGCTGCTCTCGGTGCAGTAGTTAGGCGAGCCGAAGGCATGGGTCAGCCGGTGGAAGTAGGGGCGGGGTTCCTTGGTGTAGGCAACCCAGAAAATGACCGACTCCGCTCCGTATTTATCCTTGGCGGACTGCAGGTTATCGGCTATGGTATCCAGCGCCTCGTCCCAGGATATGCGTGCCCAAGAGCCGCTGCCTCTATCACCGTTACGTTTCATCGGGTATTGCAGGCGGTCGGGGTGGTAAGCAAAGTCCAGCTGCGCTTTCCAGCGGGGACAAAAGGCTACCTTATCGTCGGCGATGTCTATTTTCACAGCTTTGCCGTCCCGAACGTGGACTTTTGTGGGGCAGCGATGTGTGCACATGTAGCATAACCCTTCTTTGACACTCTCTGTCTCTGCCATAACGTATTTATTCTCCCTTCTTATTTCAAACCGGGATTCTTACGGCGGCACGCTCCGTGTTGTCATAATTATTATATCAGGCTTTCTACGTGCGGAACAAATACTCAGGCTGAAAACTGTGTGTTATAAAGAATATTATGAATGTTGTAAAACTATATTTATAGAATTTGACAAAATAGATATTCAGTACTAAAATCATGGCACCATTGTCTAGGGGGTATTTTGCCATGGCAGTGATAACACTGGAAAAAGAGGCAAGATTCTTCCTGAAATTGAAAGAAGCACTGGAGAAGAGCCGAGGAATCGCCCGTAATTGCCTGGCCTGAAAGAGCTGAAAGGGAAAGTAAACTGCCGGTCCGGCAGTCAGGCAACTTTGAATGCCCGGTATTCCTTTTGATTTCTTTGTCCAGTGGCATCTGACAGAGCGCTGTAATTTGCATTGTCGCCACTGCTACCAGCAAGCAGTGGTGGACGAGATGGATTATGGGGAAATCTGTCAGGCAATAGATAATATCAAAAAAGCAATTGATAGCTGGGTGATAGATTATGGGATGGAGATATCACCCAGCTTTCATTTTACCGGCGGCGAGCCGTTTCTTAACGATGACCTCTTTCCTTTGCTGGACTATACGCGGAAATGCGGTTTCTCAACCGCTCTGATGAGCAACGGAACGCTGATAACCGGTGATATCGCCCGGCGACTGCGCATGGCCGAGGTAAGCGATGTGCAGGTGAGCATTGAGGGTCTGGAAGAGGTTCATGATAGCATCAGGGGCCATGGCTCGTACCGGCGGGCATTGTGCGGCATAGAAAATCTGATATCTCAGGGGGTGGATGTAAATATCAACCTGACCCTCTCCCGGCTGAACATGGGGCAGATTAAAGGGCTGGTTCGGCTCGCTGAGGAAATGGGTATAAGCGCCCTTACCGTGTCCCGACTGGTGATTTGTGGGCGTGGTAAGGGGCTGGCGGACGAGATGCTGTCCCCGCAGGAACTGGTAGATTTCTACAGGAACCTGGCGGAGATTAAAGCCAGCAGCAGGGTAATGGTGGACTCGCGCGACCCCTTATTTACCGTAGCAGTGATGGATGATGAAAGTCCGGATGCGGATTTTCCCGTCGGCGGTTGCGCGGCGGGAATTTTTGGTATAACCATAGCGGCTGACGGCAGTATCATGCCATGCCGGCGCATGGACCTGTCCATCGGCAATATCAGGGAGCTTTCTTTCCGGGAGCTTTGGGCGGAATCGCCGGTGTTGTGGTCACTACGTAATCGTCACGAGTATCACGGCAGTTGCGGTTCATGCCGCTACTGGGCGGTGTGCCGCGGTTGCCGGGCGGTGGCTCTGGCATCAGCTCGCTCTGTCGGAAGGGAAGACTACCTGGGGCCGGACCCCCAGTGTGCGTATTACCGGAAGGCAAAATAGCCTGCTCTGCTGTGGACCTTAATGTAAATGAATCCGTGGTCTTTTCCCCTGTCCTGTAATGTCCAAACGATATGGCTGTGATATAATAGTCAGGTAAGTACTTGCTCGGAGATTTTAGGTCTGGAAACGATAGAAGTAGCCCGCAGGGCTGTAGAGGTCGCCAGCGATAAGCAGGCCAGCGACATTGTCTTACTGGATGTGCGCGGTATTTGCACTTTTGCCGATTATTTTATCATTTGTGCCGGCGATAGTGAAAGGCAGATTCGCACCATATATGATGAAATCGAGCAGGTTCTGAAAAAAGAGGGCGTCTTACCACACCACCATGAGGGCACGCTCGACTCAGGGTGGCTGCTGCTTGATTACGGTGACGTTATCGTGCATGTGTTCGCGGCGCCGGAGCGGGAATATTACCAGCTCGATAAGCTCTGGAGCAAGGCCAAGTCGGTGATAAGGATTCAGTGAGTCAGGCTGATACCCCATTTAGTCGAAGATTTCATCGTCTGAGAAAAATAGTTTAATTTCCTTCTCGGCGTTTTCCGGGGAGTCGGAAGCGTGTGTCGAGTTGCGTTGCACATCCAGGCCGAATTCACTCCGTATCGTTCCTGCCTCCGCTTTGGCGGGGTCGGTGGCTCCCATCACCTTCCTGATACGCTCCACGGCGTCCTCACCCTCAAAGACACTGGCCACTATCGGGGTAGAGGTGATATATTCCACTAGGTCTTTAAAGAACGGTTTGTCTCTATGGATAGCATAATGCCGTTCGGCCAGGGCTCTATCCATGTGAAGCATCCTTAAGGCTGTAAGCTTGAGGCCTTCCTTCTCAAGTCGACCGAGAATTGTTCCTGATAGTCCTCTTTCCGTAGCATCGGGCTTGATAAGAACCAGAGACCTCTCCATGTTTAACTCCTAATCAGGTATATTATAATAAATCGTGTATCAGGCCGTCGCGGTAGGGCGGAAGAGCCCGGCTAAATCGGAGATACTGACTGTCTCCAGCGTATCCACGACGAGGTCGGCTTCCTTCAGACTTTTCCTGGAATGGCTGTTAGCGACGGCGACGCATTTCATACCGGCCTGCTTGGCCCCGGTTACTCCGGCTATGGCATCCTCGATGACGACACAGTTGCCGGGGTGAGTTTCCAGTTTTTCGGCAGCCAGCAGGAAAATTTGCGGGCTTGGTTTACCTTCGGTAACCTCCCGGCCCCAGGCGATTGCTTGGAAGCAGTCCTCTATACCCAGACCCCTGATAATAACCTGGATGTTTTCCTCAGGCGCTGAGGAAGCTATGGCCGATTTTATGCCGTGCTTGTTGAGCAACTCTATCAGGTCAATAGCACCGGGCAGCGCTTTAATATTTTCAGCGACCAGCCGGCGGTAGGCTGCTTCTTTTTCCTCGGCAATGATGTCCAGTTCTTCATGTGATATGTCAGTACCGACCGTATCGCGAATTATAGTGTCGTTTCTCTGGCCGAAGTGGCGTATGAAGTGCTCTTCGGTGAATTCCACCCCCCTTTTCCCGAAGGTATATTGCCAGGCCCGGCAGTGATATATTCCGGTATCGGCAATAACGCCGTCCAGGTCCCAGAGCACGGCCTCAAGTTGACCTTCAGCCATTGCTGGACTCCCGGCTTCTACCGCCGTGACTCGGCTCATTTTCAATGACAAACTGTTTGGCTGAGCTTTCCGCCATGATGGTGCCGTCCTTGGAACATACTGTGGCTCTGGTTTCAAAGAGTTTCCGGCTGTTCCTGGTCACCGAGGCGGTGATGGTTAGCGGCTCCTCCACCTTTACCGGCTGCCTGAGCCTGATATTCATGCTGGCAGTGAGACAGGTAGCGCCCTCAAAGTAAGCGGCATAGCTCATCGCCTCATCCAGCAGGCTGGCCAGGATGCCGCCGTGAACAACCCCGGGCCATCCCTGGTGGGCTTTATTGGGTGTAAACTCGGCCCGGCAGGAATCGCCGTCCTTAATAAATTTTAGTTTCAATCCGATGGGGTTATTGTGCCCGCACCCGAAACACAATCCCTCGTTCAGGTCGGTGCTGATCGATATTTTTGGTAGAGTTGCCATAGCATTATCTCCGTTTTAGTATGATTGAAATCTAACCATGCCTGAAATGCTCCCAACCGGTCTCGCGTACACTGACAGGGTTACCTTTTTGGTCAAACAGGCTGATTTCGCCGGGCTGGTCGGCGGTTATTTCACCGATGACGGTTATCGGGCACGGTGCCTCTGCCTTAACGCTGCTGATTGCCTTTTCGGTTCCCGTAAAAAGCAGTTCGTAGTCCTCCCCTCCCCCCAGCGCCAGTGCCACTGCCTTTTCACTGAAATTGTCCCTGACCGTGGCATGAATTGGCAGGCGGTCAACCTCCACCCGGGCGCTGACTTTGCTTGCCTGGCATATATGGCGCAGGTCTGAGAGCAGTCCATCGCTGATATCGATGGCTGTAGTCAGCCCTTTCTTTACCAGCAGCTGGCCTTCGACGACGCGCGGCAGGGGATGGTGAAAAGCATTCCTTAGATAGGTACTGGCCTCCGGGCTGAAATGGGATTTTCCCGATAGCATCTCCATGCCGGCTGAAGCGCTGCCCAGATATCCGGTAACGGCTATGTCATCGCCGGGCCTGGCCGTGAAACGGCGCAATATGTTCCTGTCCGGGCGGCTGCCGAGGACGCTGACTGTAATTGATACCACCGGCGACTTACAGGTGTCGCCGCCGACGATATCTACCTGAAATTGCTGGGCTAGTTCAATCATTCCCTCATAAAGAGCGGCGGCATCCTCCACCTCCGTATCTTCGGGCAGCGCCAGCGATACCAGCGCGTATTCCGGTACGCCGCCCATGGCGGCAATGTCGCTGAGATTAATTGCCAGCGACTTCCACCCCAGTTCTTTCCAGGAAGTCGTGCTCAGGGAAAAGTGGACGTCCTGTATCATGGAATCGACCGTCGCCAGCTGGGTTGAGGTATCGCTTTGCCAGGCGGCGGCATCATCGCCGATACCAACGATAAGCTTCTGGTGGGGTCTGGTCTGACTGCCCTGCGAAGCGGAAATCATCCTTGCCAGGAGGTCAATCAGGCCGAATTCTCCCAGCTCCGAGACTTTCATAAGAAAATTATAACACATTCCTGCAGGTGCTAACTATGCCGGGACATGTCTCCGAATATATATAGAAAGGGAGCGGGCATGACCCCGCTCCCCGTTAATTTCTTACCTGATAGTGTTATTTAGCGCTGATTTTCAAACTCGATGTTTACCGGGAAACGCTTATGATTTGACCTGCCCGGCAGGCGCCTGACGGCCGGTATTCGTAAGAGTGCCCCGGAAATGCCGGCTGAGCCCATCACGATTGCGGTGACTCTCTCCGCTCCGCCTATCGGCTGAAGCCATGCCAGCGTTAATATAATCAAGCCCATTACCCCGAACAATGCTGGCAAGAACATGCTGTGTGTTTTTTTCTCATTCATCTCGCGCCTCCGGCGTCTCTTACTTTTAATATGTATAACGCAAGAGTAGCTTTTTGGTTAGCTGTAAAAAGGTAAATTCATTTAAATTTCCTGTTATTCTTGGACAACAGATTACTACAACACTATTAAGAAGTTATTAATGAATTTGAAAAATCGGACTCAACCTCACATACATATACCAAAGTACTGGCGATATCTCTCGAAACCTGCTATATTATTTGCAAATGCGTTACGCTATTATCGCCGATATACACGCCAATCTGGCTGCCTTTACTGCGGTGCTGGCCGACATTGAGCAGAAGGGAGATGTTGAGGAGATTTGGTGCCTGGGTGACATCGTCGGTTACGGCCCTGACCCCTGCCAGTGCATTGAGCTTCTGCGGAAGTGTAAACATGTCTGCGTGGTCGGTAATCATGACCTGGCGGCCATTGGCAAGGTTGAAACCACATACTTCAATCCCATGGCGGCCGCGGCCTGCCAGTGGACAGCCGGGCAACTCAGTCCCGGTGATATTCACTATCTGGAGAAATTGCCGCTTACTATTGAGAAAGGCGACTTTCTTCTGGTACACGGCAGCCCGATGGAGCCTGTCTGGGAGTACGTGGTATCAGCCGGTATTGCTGCCAGAAATTTCTCATTTCTGAAGTCGCAATTCTGTCTGTTAGGTCACTCGCATGTGCCGGTGGCGTTCAAAGAGGAAGATAGTTCCTGCCTGCCCATTCAGCTGTCGCCTGGCATCGGGCTGGTGCTGGGCGATAACCGTATGATTATCAATCCGGGTGCGGTGGGGCAACCGCGGGATGGCGACCCGCGCGCAAGCTATGCTATCTATGACGCCGAAAGCCAGATAATCAGGCTTTATCGCATCCCCTACGATATCACGGCCACCCAGACTAAAATGATGAAGGCTGGTCTACCTGTACACCTGGCGACCAGGCTGGAAGCCGGCCGGTAACTTCCATATCTGTCATTCTGAGCGCAACGAAGTAATCCGCCCCTTAATTTTCCCTGACCACCCCCGCCCCTCGTTGCTTATCTTTTCCCACCCGCCGCCCTCGTTACATCCTTTTCTGATCCCGTAGTTTTCCCCCCTACCAGTTTCCCCCCTTGAAAAAGGTGGATTAAGGGAGATTCAAGAAACTCGCCTTGACAAAACACCCCCCACCATTTACGATTTTTATTGAGGTCGTGCTAGATGGGGAGCTAGCGGTGCCCTGTACCTGCAATCCGCTACAGCAGGGTTGAATTCCTGCTTGAGGCTGTTGTCTGGTGGGACTAC
>CAZPQB010000027.1:0-19641 GCA_964588605.1 uncultured Dehalococcoidaceae bacterium
GAACGGTAAGAAAGGACATCTAGGCTTAATACCGGAGGCGTAAAAAATAAATTTACCCCCGGCAATCCCTGAAAATCGGGAGAGTCGGGGGTAAGCTTTTGACTGGCCGATATTAAAGTATCGCTAATATTTTCTAGCGGCGAGGCGATATCTTTTCCCTAAGTCCCATGATGCCCGTGGGCATAAACTTCATAACGAGGATGATAAGTATACCCGACACCATAGGATGCACCTGCCCCACATAAACGTCGGCATAGGAAAAGAGCGCCGCTATGATAAAAGAACCGATAATAGGGCCTAAAATCGTCCCGTTGCCCCCCAGTACGCATATAAGAATAGGGAGGAACATCCAGTTAAGGTTCATGACGCCCCCAGGTTGAACCATAAACAGGTAGTAGGCATACAGGCTGCCGACAATCCCCATGAGAAAAGACCCGATGGCAAAGGCCAGGACCTTGTATTGCAAAATAGGAATTCCATGTGAGGCGGCTGACATCTCGTCTTCCCTGAGAGCCTTAAGAGCCAGCCCGATTCTGGACCTGGTTACATAATATACCGCTGCCGTCGCCAGAAGGGCCAGCAGGAAGCTGACCCAGTAATAGATCAACATGGATTCGAAGAAAGAGCCTGGAAGACGTATACCCCCGGCTCCTTTGGTAAAATCACCCCCCCTCAAAATCAATACCCGGAGAACCTCGGCGGCGGCCAGGGTACCGAAAGAAAAGTAATCGCCCCGAAGCCTGGATAGCAGCGGTATTCCGATTATGATAGCGAAAATGGCGGGAACTATCCCGCTGAGAATCATGACTAACGGGTCAAAGTAATACCATGTTTTGGTGATGTCGTTAATCCAGAGTATGGCAGTTGTATAAGCCCCGAGGGCGAAGAAGGCGTGTGTGCCCAGGCTGATCTGACCTGTGTATCCCGCCACCAGGTTCCACCCCTGAGCGAGAACAATGTAGATGAAGCAGATGAACAGGTAATAGACAGTGAAGGAAGTATCGACATCCATATAGAATGGTACTGCGCCAAAAGCTATTATGACCAGAGCGATAATAACCAAATA
Organism: uncultured Dehalococcoidaceae bacterium; assembly: GCA_964588605.1. Lineage (GTDB taxonomy): Bacteria > Chloroflexota > Dehalococcoidia > Dehalococcoidales > RBG-16-60-22 > CAZLEY01. The sequence goes on from CAZPQB010000027.1 coordinate 1,067, forward strand.
GATAGCTCTCTTGTCTTTTTTTATGTATGTATCTATTCTATCTTTCATGTTCTATCTCAGGTCCTAGGCTTTTTCTCCGCCTCCTCCCCCGAAGAGGCCATAGGGCCGGAAGGTCAAGGTCAGCAGAAATACCGCGAAGACTATGCCCTGGGACCAATCAGTCCCAATAAAATAGGCCCCCAGGCTCGCAATGAGCCCCAGGAGTATTCCCCCCAGCAGGGCCCCAACTACTCTGCCGATACCCCCCAGGGTCAGGGCGACCAGAGCTTTTATGGCAAAGTCAAGACCATAAACAGGGTCAAAGGAATAGGTTGTCGCCATGGTGACTCCGGCTATCCCTGCCATCCCGATACCGATAGCGAAGGTTACCGCATTGACCCGGTTAGGATTGATTCCCATCAAGGTACTGGCCTCCGCATCCTCGGAAGTGGCCCTCACGGCGGTTCCAATAAGGGTCTTCCTTAGAAAGACGGAGATGCCTAAGGTTGCCACAATGGCCAGCACTAATCCAATCAGCCGGGTAAGGGTGATATTTATATCAAAGATATGTAACGCAGAGAACCCGTATGAGGTCACCACCGCCCTGGGATTAGGGGTCCAGACCACAGTCATAAAATTTTCCAGGAAAAACATCAGCCCCACCGCAATCAAGAGAGAACCAATCCTGTCCTTTAAAGCGGCCGCTTCCTTAAAAAGGCCGTAATAAAATCCCGAACCAAGCAGCATAGCAACAATAATAATAGGGATTAGAGACAAATACGGATCGACACCTAATAGATGGAATAACCAGAAACAAAAATAACCGAAAAGGACAATGACCGTTCCCTGTGCGATAAAGACAATCCGCATTGTCCCGAAGATGAGGCTGAGTCCAATGGCAGCTATGCCATACATGGATCCGAAAAGGATACCGTTGATAAAAACCTGAGTTATCAGTGAAACGTCACTCATTATCGCTTACGTACACGCTCCCCTATGTAGGTCTTCCGGATTTCATCATTGGCCAGAAGCTCATCTCCCCGGCCGCTCATGACAATTTGCCCGGTCTTCAGGACATAAGCCTGATGGGCAATCTTCAGGGCCTGATTAATGTTCTGTTCCACAAGTAATATAGTAAGCTTCTGTTCGTTCAGGGCACTAATGAGTGCAAATATAGTCTTCACCAGAATGGGACTGAGCCCGAGAGAAGGCTCATCAAGCATAATGAGCTTTGGTCGTGCCATAATAGCCCTGCCAATAGCAAGCATCTGCTGTTCACCGCCACTCAATGTACCGGACCTCTGATTTTGTCGATTTTTAAGTACGGGGAAAAGACTATAAACGCGTTCTAGGGAATCAGCGAAAAAGGGGCGGGCACTTGGCGTATAGGCGCCAAGTTTCAAATTCTCCAGAACTGTAAGGTCAGAGAACAGGCGCCTCCCTTCGGGCACATGGGTGATGCCCATATCCACAATTTCCTGGGTCTTAAGATTAGACAGAGACTTTCCGAATAAAAGAATTTCTCCCTTTCTCGGATGGATTAGTCCCGAAATTGTCTTCAAGAGAGTGGTCTTTCCGGCACCGTTGGCTCCTACAAGTGCAACAATAGCTCCCTCCTCCACACCAATGGACACATCCCAGAGGGCCTGGATATCACCGTAAGAGACATCTATTCCTTTAACTTCAAGCAGCTGGTTCGCCAAGGTACGCCTCGATTACTTTAGGATCGTTGGCTACATCATCTGGTTTGCCATCGGCAATCTTCATACCGTAATCCAACACTACCACACGGTCACAAAAATCTAGGATAGCATCCACCCTATGCTCTATCCATATAATGGACAACTTTCTTTCAACTCTTGCCCTCTCAATAACCTGTATTAATTTATTTATCTCAACAGGATTAAGACCGGCCATAGGCTCATCCAGTAGCGTAAGTACCGGCGTTGAAGCTAGGCCCATCGCTATCTCCAGTAGACGCCGGTCAGAGAGGGTTAAATGCTCTGCTAATATATCTTTCTTGTCTGATAACTCGACAAGGTTCAATGTATCTAAGGCTCTTTTCTGGGCTCCCTCACCCTGATGCCTCCGACCATAAATAGAAGCTACCATTGTATTTTCCAATGCTGTCATCTTCAGGAAAGTCTTAACGAGCTGATAAGTTCTTGAAATTCCAATGTGGCATATCTTGTGGGGAGCAAGACCCGTAATTTTCTTCCCCAGAAAGTAAATATCACCGCGGTCTGGTTTGTAGAGCGAGGTGATGATGTTGAACACGGTTGTTTTTCCGGCACCATTCGGGCCAATGAGCCCAACCATCTCACCTTCTTCCACGCTTAAGTCCAGGTCTGCTAAAACCTGCAACCCTCCAAAACTTTTACAAATCTTGTCTAAACGGAGAACAGAGTTACTGCTTACCATTGAATTTTCCTTTTCCTGGATTATCCGAGTATCTGATAAGTACATCGCTTTGATGGCTGATGAATATAATAAACGTACGCATTACCGTCTCTTTACCTGATCGCTTATTCTCATACCAGCTGGACTCAGTTCTCTTAGCGATGTATTATATTTCAATCAAACTGTATTGTCAATTAATAGAGGAAATTCCCGTTCGGTCATGTCTCGGGTGATCCGGTTTGATACAGGTTGCTGTATTGTATAACCATGTTAAAGGCGAGCGGTTAACTTTGTAGTTTCGCCGACTTGAACATTGACGTATGATACTTCTTGTAATATTAGCTGAATAATGATAGGATTGGAGGCGATGAAGGGCTAGGCAGGTGGAATATGTGGAATTAATATTAAAACCCGATTTAGTCAACGTTTTCACCAAGGTGCTTTTATTTCCTCATACAGAAGACAAATTCTCCCCACTTAGAGTACTTCTTCCCTAAAAATTAGTAATTCGCCATATCTATACGATTATAGGAGGTTTGAAAAATGAGACCACTGACTCAAGACCTTTCCGTATTCAACAAGTTTAATTTTGAGAAGCCACCTGTAGGCGTCAGATTCATGCTCACCAGACCAGAGGGGATAGAGCCACTGGATAAAACTTTACCTTTCTGCCAGATGATTAGAGAAGCGCAAGAAAGAGGAACCCCATTTTACTTTACCAAAGAGAATGAGGACTGTTTCGGAACAATGGTACTTGGAATGGAGGATATGCCAACATTTGCCGAAAGCGGACTGCTGGGAGAGAAATTCGAGATATTTCAGGATGCGCGTGCTAACAAGAGGCTGTATCAAGACCTGCCTAAATTTGCGAGGGGCACGGTAAACTATGTTGTTCTGTCCCCATTAGACAAACTGACATTCGAGCCAGACCTCTTGATTCTCATGGCCACTCCCAGCCAGGCAGAAATCGTGCTGAGGGCAATGAGCTATAAGACCGGCGAGATACGGGAGACCAAGACAACAAGTGTTCTGGGATGCGCCTGGCTCTACGCTTATCCATATCGAAGCGGCAAGGTGAATTACACGGTTACCGGTTTAGCCTTTGGCATGAAGTCGAAAGAGGTATTTCCGGAGGGATGGATTATAATATCTGTCCCCTGGGATTGTATACCGACAATAACACAGAACCTGCAGGAAATGAAATGGGTTCTTCCGTCATATACAGATGGTCGGGAAAAGTTTTATCAACGTAAGGCAAGGGTAATAGAAGAATCTATGAAAGAAGCCACGAATCCGTAAATTCAAGAGGAATGCCTGCGTAAAATATTGCATGTACATTACAACTATTTTCATGCTGTAGCGGCAGGAAAGGAGATGAACCGTGTCCGAACCAAAATACTCTTCACTTGAGGAAAATTATCGTAGTGTTATCCGGCAGGCTGTTGAAGAATGTATTTTTTGTGATGAATGTTTGAGGGATTGCCTGACGTTTCCGCTGACGCCGCTAAAGGATAAAGCCCCCGGGGAGATTATGGAAAAGATGATAGACTTCTTGAAGGGTGGGAGTCCCTCGGATGATGTTTACCTTAAGGCTTTTAGTTGCGCCGGATGCGGCTATTGTTCTGATTCTTGCCCTCAGGGAATCGACCCTCTGCTCATGCATGAGGCGGTCAAAATTGAGCTGGTTAAACACGGTAAAGCGCCACCCGAAGTAATGAATTTTGTAGTTCCCGGCCAGAGAATGAATCTATATGAAATCCTTTCGGCTCTTCAAACGAAACCTTCCGAGGTGAGATGGTTAAAAAGAGTGCCTTCCCGGCCGAAAAAAACGGAAAATGTGGTATTCTTGGGGTGTTCTCCTGTGGCGCTCCCGCATAATATATTTGCTCTTTTAGACGTCTTGGAAAAAATGGGGGTTGATTTTGTTACCCTGGCAGGTGGAGAACTCTGCTGTGGCACCACTTTTTGTCCCGCGGCCGGCAAGGTTGGGGAGTCGGAAGAGAAGGCCCGGGAGCTGGTCGCCAGCGTGAGAGCCTTTTCTCCGGAAAGGGTTATCCTTATCTGTACCGGCTGTTATCGTCAGTTCACCGAGTTCTTTCCCAGTTTTCTTGAGCTGGATTTTGATGTCCAATTTTACACGCAGTTCTTGAGCGAGAACCTGGGGAAAATAAGCTTTACCAAACCCCTGGGGAAGACGGTAACCCTGTATGAGTCCTGCATGACTCGGCGTACCAAAGCAACTGACTCGGCAAGAAAGCTTCTGGGGGCTATCCCAGGGTTGAGCCCGGTGGAAAGGGAACACGGCAGGGGGCAAAACCTTTGCTGTGGGGGAATAGCCAATATGACTGACCCCCCCATGGGTCAAAAGTTGGGACACGTTCTTGTTGAGGAGACCTTAAAGACCGGGGCTGATTACATTGCGAATACGTGTCCCTTCTGCGGGTTGGCCTTCTATCCATATTTAAGGCAATATTCATTCGGTGTGAAGGATATTTCCACTTTACTCAACGAGTCCATGGGAGGCAGGGAATACGAGGATAAATTGAAAAAACTTTGGAGCTGTAAAAGCATTGATGAGATAATAGAAAAATCGAGAGAGAATTTTAAGGAAAATGGTTACACGGAAGAAGAAATGAGACAAATACTCCCTCTCATTTTCTCGATGCCTAATGGATAAAAGCACTTCATGGTATATTATTTATACCATAACATTACGGAAGATGGTAAGCTGTCCCTGCAATAATTACAAAAAAGGAGGATTAAAAAATGAGGCCCAAAATGAGACCACTGACTCAAGACCTTTCCATCTACAAGAAACTTCAACTTGAGAAACCGCCAATAGGTGTCAAGTACCTGCTCTTCAAACCTGAGGGAATAAAGCAAATAGACAAAAGCCTGGCCGCCTGTGAAATGATTAAGGAAGCCCAGGAAAGGGGGGAGCCTTTTTACTTCACCAAGGAGAATGAAGATTGCTTCGGGAAATTGCCATTGGGCTGGGAGGATATGCCACCATGGGCAGAAAGCGGGCAAATTGGGGATGAGCTTGAAATCTTCCAGGAGGCGCGTGCCAACGCCAGACTCTATCTATCCTGGCCACAATTTCCCAAGGGCACTGTTAACTATGTCGTACTGTCCCCTCTGGACAAACTGACCTTCGAGCCAGACCTCTTGATTATTCTGGCCAAGGCCAGCCAGGCAGAAATCGTGATGAGGGCAATGACCTATTCCACCGGGGAGGTGTGGGAAACCAAGGCAACACCGGCCCTGGAATGCTCCTGGCTTTACGTTTATCCATTTCAAAGCGGTAAGGTGCATTACAACCCTACCGGGATGACCGTTGGGGCGAACGCAAAAAAGGTATTTCCAGAGGGAATGATTCTGATATCAATCCCTTATCAATGGATACCGATTATAACGAAAAATATGCAGGAAATGAAATGGGTTCTTCCCAATACAGAAAGCAAGGAAATATTTAACAAACGGTTGATGGAAATAGTAGGAGAAATGGTCCAAGCGTCTCAGAATTCCTGAACAGTTCAGGCGGAATAACTTTTGAAGTAGGGAGGTATAAAAATGTTAGCCGTAATATGTGTATTCGAAGTGAAGGACGAAGTGAAAAAGCAACTGGCTGATACGGATACCGCCAGGAAGCACCTTGCCAAAATTATTGAGGGTTGCAAGAAGGTTCCCGGAATGAAGGAAAAACTCTTCCTTATGAACCCCAAAACATACGGACAGGGTGCTGCGTTGATATTCGACACGCAGGAGCACTGGGAAGAATACCGAAAATCGGACCTTTTTAAAACTACCGTTCTTGATATCTGTGAAGGAGAGCCGAGAATAGAGATATACGTGCATACTGCCAGTTTGTCGAAAGGCGTGCTTTTCTAGGCCCAGTTTTTCAAATCATAATAGCCCTTGGCAACTTTGTAGCGACAGATCTGTTGTCCTCCAAGTCCAAGTTGGCATAACTTGACATCTCTCAGGCACCTCTCGTAGGGGAAGTCCTCCGAGATAGCCATTGAGCCGAGTAGCTCCGCACCTTTGTTGACTATCTCGACAGCGGTGTCTGCGGTATAGACCCTGGCGGCCGCTGCCCTGGCTAGGAACTCCGGTGCCCATGGTGGACCATATATATCCAGATGGTCAAACATGTAGGCTAGGTTATAGAGGCTTGCCCTCATCATCTCTATGCCAATAGCCATATCGGCAATTATCCCGGCTACCATGCTGTGCTGTCTGACTGGCTTAAATCCGCCCATGCGGGTACCGGTATAGTCCAGCACTATCTCAAAAGCGCGCTCAGCAATCCCAAGAGTTATGATTGACATGTGCCACCCTGCTCCCCCGGTAACCATATAGTAGAGATTGGCATCCTTGCCGGGTCCAGCAACCCGGTATTCCTTGGGCACCCGAACATTATCATAATGTACAGAGCTATTTATAGATGTCTTATATATCATCTTCTTTTCCGGCTTGCCAAAGGTAAGACCCGGGGTATCCTTGGGGACAACAATAAGAGCGATGCCGTCATCTCCCAGGTTGGGGTCAGTGGTGCAAATGGTTAAGTAGGCCTCAGCTATGCCGCCATGAGTTGGCCACATTTTGCTGCCGTTTATGACATATTCGTCACCTTCGAGTTTGGCTATTGTCTTAATGCCGGCACCCTGCAACAGAGGATTCTCGGTATCAGCTCCTCCAGCTTCATCGGTCATGGAAAGGCAGGCATAGGCTAGCTTACCCTGACAAAAGGCCGGGAAAACCTTATCCATAATTACCTTGTTTTCGGCGATTTCAGCTGGTGATAGAACCAGCCCGCCATTTATACCCACCGATATACTTATGCCACTGTCACCCTTTGCCAGTTCCTCGCATATAATAGCCATATTGGCAAAGGAGAGATTTCCACCCCCACCATACTCGGTTGGGTATCCATCCGCTTGAATCCCCAGGTCAACAAGCTTCTGATGGACTTCTTCAACCAGACTGTAGTCAGCTTCTAATTTCTTGGCAATGGGTATAATTTCCTTTTTGGTAAAATCCCTTATTGTCTCCCGGATCTGGCGGTTTTCTTCAGTTAATAGATGCTCTAAATTCACGATTAGTCCTCACCTAATCTTTTTTCAGTCCGCAATGTCTGTTACCATAGGTACTAAGTTGGTTCTTGCGCTTAAAATACCACTGGCACCTTTTCAGACTAATAAACTTCTTCCCCATACAGAATGTGAATGTTTTTCAGCATCGGCTGCAATTTTACCATTAAGTCCTGGAATTTCTGCGTCTTTTTATCTTTCTGGTAGAAGTCATCCAGATTCTTCAAATGCACAATTCCCACATAGTTATAAGGAATCTCTCCCGTCTCTGCTCCCTTTATCCTGACCAGTTCGTACTTCTTGACCGATGGCAGGCTCTCCAGTATAGGACCTTTCTCCTTAGTAACAAAATCCTGATACTGTTCATCAGTCACACTGTCTGCTAGATTGTAAAGAATAATCTCCTTTCCCATTTTTCCCCTTTCTTAAGATTTCAATTTCGCTAGACCATGCGAAACTAACGTGGATGTTACTATAGCAACTTTTGTTTGTCAACATATAGAATAGCAATGGAATTTCTTACGCCTAATAAAAGATTTATTACAAAGCGGATTTAATATGAATTTTTATGAAAAAACACATTGCCGCTAAAAACACCCAGTAGGGGGTATTTCTCAGAAGATTAAACCAACAACTTGCCGGTTGTGAGCTCGATTAAGTAACACCCTATGACATCTATACCGGCGAACATATTGAGATAATACGGAGAAGAAAGGAGGCGAAAAGCAAGACATTACAGGCAAGAATGGATTACAATAGAGCCGTCAGGGAGCAGGGCAATGGCCTCTGAGTGTCCGTTAACCTAATGGCCCGAACCGTCCCACTTTTGCTGACCACATAAATATCGAGACAGGTCAGAATCATTATGTAAATAACTAACCAATCACAAACGGCTTACTGATAAGATGGGTAAACATGCCTGAATAGAACCATGTCTTCGCTGAAGTCCATCTTGACATATTAGAAGCATATAACCCTCTGTGGGATACAGCCTTTGAGGAAAGAATAGTAAAATTAGACACCCCATTGGAAATACAAATTAAACTCGAGGATATAATTACGAACATACTGCAGAGAATTGTCCGCAAATCTAGACAATTCAAGACAAAGTGGTTTGAAGAAAAAATATTGTTCACGGGGCAGGTAAGCTGAGGGCGGGTGAATGAAATAAAGTCTTAATATTAATAAAATAGGAGGGAATCTATGGAGATTAGAATCGTGACATTAAGTGAAAACACGGCAAACTACGGTTACCTCGCCGAGTGGGGCCTGAGCATTCTGGTCGAAGCTGATGGATTAAAAATCCTCATGGATACCGGACTTAGCTTCTCAGCAGTGCATAACGCGCAGTTGCTGGGAATTGACCTGGCGACAATTGACCGAATAGTAATCAGCCATGGGCATCCTGATCATACTGGCGGACTGCGTGATGTGCTGACAATAAAAGGTGAAGTGGAGGTAATTGCTCACCCTGATATATGGGCAGCTAAGTATGCCCGGCGTGAACATCAAACAGCCGAGTATTGTGGAATACCTTTCACTCGAGAGGAGCTAGAAAAATACGGCGCCCGGTTTAACCTGAAAAGAGAGCCGGTTTACATTACTGATAATATCCTTACCACCGGAGAAATTCCCATATCTTCGGGTTATGAAGAGATAGAGGAGAATTTTTTTATAAAAGAAGGAAAAGAGTCTCGTCCTGATTTTCTGGCTGATGACCTTGCCTTAATAATAAACACCGAATTCGGACTGGTGGTTATTCTTGGTTGTGCCCATCGCGGTATCATCAATACGTTACGTCATGCCCAAAATCTGACCGGCCAGAAGCTCATTTACGCTGTAATCGGCGGCACCCATCTCTTTCGGGCATCCGAAGAACGATTGGCAAAGACGATTGCTGACCTCAAAGAAATGGGGATTCAGCGACTGGGTGTATCGCACTGCACTGGCTTCCATGCTTCAGCGCGATTAGCTCAGGAGTTTAAAGATGCCTTCTTTTTGAATAATACGGGTACCAGGCTGACACTACCATAAATAGCAGGCATAACTAGAATATCATTAGAATATGTTAGTGGAGATGCCGCGGATTGTAATAGCTATTAAGAAAAGACAAGCAGTAATTTAAAAGGTTCTCTTTGCATCTGGTTGTTCGTAAGGTTATAGGCTGCCGTTAAGCAGCCGACATTATACTCCCTCGGCCGCGGCGTTTAACCCCGCCAGGCGACCAAACGTCCAGGCCCGGCTGTGCGTAAGGCCGGGTATAGTGGTCGGATACATGTTCCCGAAGAAAGACCCGGATACATTCCCTGCCGCATAGAGCCCCGGAATGACCTTTTTCTCATTATCCAGCACCTGAAGATTGTCATTGATTTTTAAGCCGCCGAGAATCACCAGATAGCAGCATCCCATTTTGCAGGCATAAAACGGCGGTTTTTCTATAGTCGTCAAACGGTCAGGGTGTTTACCATAGTCCAAGTCTTTCCCCTTGCGCGCCAGCTCGTTATATCTCGCTACAGTAGCCTTGAAGGTCTCAACAGGTACTTCGATCTTATTAGCCAGCTCTTCGACGGTTGACGCTGTCAGCACCTGCTGATTTTTAATCGCATCTTCGAGTTGCCTGGGGTCCCATAGAAAAGTCGGCGGTCCCATGTTCTTGCAGCACTGGCTTTTCATTTTTGGCCACTCCTGGTCGTATTTGGCATCCCATATAGACCAGGCTATGGCACCGGGCGCCCGCATGACCTGATTGGCTTCATAGCCCCATGGGAGATCTTCATTCATGAATCTTTCTCCATTTGTGTCCACACGAAGCCACGGCTGGCGGGGTAGATTAAAAAGCGCATCCCTGGGATGAGGAGGACGGTCCGAAGGGGCCTGCATTATCCGATATGCCGTTCTATCAAAGAGCATTACACAGTGCGGGGGATCGTCTATATCTGCGCCAATCCACAGACCCATTTTATGTCCGTCACCGGTATTCATGATTGGCTCATAAGCGCAATTAAGACTTTTTATCGCTGGCCAGCAATACTTCTCGACCATTTCACGGTTACTGCCGTAATCGCCGGTACAGAGTACTACCGCCCTGCTGGCGTTGAACTGAATATAGTTACCCGATTTGTTTTGGGCAATGACACCGGTCACCCTCCCCTTTTCTTCTCTGAGCAATCGAACGGCTGGAGTCTCGAAATAATAGCTTACACCCTGGGCTCGTCCGTTATTCAGCAGCATTTCAGCCAATGTCTCCTGATAATTCGGCGGGAAGACATGAATCGTCGGATAGTTGGGGAAATACCAGGATTTGGTCGTCGGGTCAATAGCTGTCTCAATCTTGGCCTCCTCTGCCATATCGAGCAGCCAGTCCATGACCTTGTCACAATTATCAGCCCACGTCATGATAACCTTTTGATCGCTCCTATAGGCACCCCATTCCATTATCGTGTATATCAACTGTTCTTTATCGATTTCGATTCCCGCCTGTTTCTGTAACCTGCTGGCGATGGCGGCATTATGCAAGCCTCGATAGTGGACTGTAGACCCCTTTTCAAGTACTACAGTCCTGGCACCTGCTTCTGCGGCCGAGAGCGAAGCAGTCAGTCCGGCCATCCCGGCACCGACCACCACGACCTCTGTGTTAATCGTTTCCTTGATGTCCCCAGGCGGGATCGGTGGTGGAGTAACCTCAAAACTCGCTTTAGCACTCATGATCATTACCCCTTTCTCCGTGAATATAATGAGTGACGACTACGGCATTTACGAAAGACGCCAATTTCCTCGCGATATAGTATAGTTCTATGTAGTATGTCAGTATACATGTCTATACGTTGTGAGGTGTGGTCCCGCCTTATGTTTTGGTATACAGACCCCGGTTGTATGTTACCAAGCATAGTTCCCGGTTTTACACTAGAGTAGCTGGACCCACTCCCTCGTTAGTATCTATCATGTTTGGGGGAAAATAACCACGCCCTATTCAGAGTCACGAAAAGATGAGTTGAATTCTTCAGGAAAATACGTGCGCTGTTCTCAACATTTGACCATAGCTCCTTGGGATTCTCTACCAACAAACAACTACAGGAAAGGACCTCTGGCCCACGGTCACACTCGTTTTTTGTAGTATTTACCGACTATCGAAATATCCATGAATAAGAAAGGCTTATTCACTTTAACAATGTTCAGAGGGCAATGTACCAATCCAGCCGGGATATTCACAACTGTCGCTGAGTTGATTATATGTTTTTCGCGTTCTTCGCCCAGATAAAGCTCGACTTCTGCATCAAAATCACTCATGTCATCTGGATTGGCTCCGATACACAACAGGCACTGGTCGAAATCGTGTACCATAGAACCTGCCTCCATGGTAAAGGGTTCCGTTATATAACCGCCGATGATGGAAAGCTCGACTCCCCCAGAAACCTCCGCACCCTCTGCCTTCAGAAAGACCTTACTTGCACCGGGACGCCCAGCTTCTTTTGGTTTCAGGCATTTTGTCATCAGGTATTTCCCATATTTTGTCTCACCCATTTTCTAATGTTCTCCTTTCTTTATTAATAAACCTCATTTTTGAAGACTCCATTCTGCCCCGCACAGCTTGTGTTGTTACACTTTTACCGGTTTTACGGTTCAGTTCCTTACAGCTTCAGGGAAACCACCGCTGGTTAGTGCCAATCCATATAACTCGTATCTTGATGTCATGGACTAACAGATATTTGCCTATACTACTCCGTACTCATGGTACTGTCAACATCATGACTAAAGAGGTTGTTTATGCTCTACTTCCCTGTCAGCATTGCAGGCAACCAGATGACGAGAAAGGGTAAAACAAAAAGTTAGCTTCCTCCTTGACACGCAGGTGTTACTGATATAAAATTTTTTCATATTTGCCCCAGAATAACGAAGCTTTCAACACAATCGAGTCCATAAAAATTTTTCAGAAAGGCCATACATTATTGAAAAAAATCATGAAATAGTGATAAAATCTATGACTATTATAGCAGAAAATTCACATTAATATAAATAATATAACTTAATTATGTAACATTATTGGATTTATGCATGATCAATTTGTTTATTTATTATAATATTTAGGGGAGGGGCCAAAAAAGCTCGCTATACTTTCATGAATTGTTAAAATACATAACGTTAATCACAATGCGATTACGGAGATGATAATGAATTTAGCCCATATGGATTATCTTTTCATGTAGCGCTAGGTTTATGCTACCCCAATCTTATATTAAAAGGAGGTGATACACGATATAATACAGAAAGTTCTAGTAATCTATGATTTCATCGGGAATGATATAAGAAAAGGAGGATGAAATAGTGAAAAAGTTTTTCGTATTATCACTGATAATTGTGGCGGTGGTTTCTCTAACTCTCGTCGGTTGTGCAGAGCCAGAACCGGAACCGGCTCCAGCCCCGTCTCCATCACCGTCCCCCGCACCGGCACCATCCCCGTCTCCGTCACCGTCCCCGGCACCAGCCAAGCCAATAGAACTCAAGTTTACCTCCTGGACTCCCCCCGCCCCGGTAGCTATTGGCCAGGCCAATCTGAAATGGAAAGCGATGGTTGAGGAACGAAGCGAAGGTAGGCTTACAATAGAGCTTTTTGAGGGAGGTGCCCTCGCGGCCCGAGACGAAACATTAAGAGCTCTGCAAACTGGTATCGCCGATATAGGTTATCATGCTGTCACAGAACTCCCCGTGAATCGTATCACCAGGCTTCCCATGTTGGGAATAACCAGTAAGTGGGCCGCAGCCGAGATACATGGGAAACTCATGGAGAAGTTCCCGGAAATGGGAGAGGAAATGGGGAATTTAAAGGTTCTGGGACTACTCGGCATGCCGCCTGAGCAGCTTATGTTCACCAAGAAGGAAGTGCACGTCCCTGCGGACATAAAAGGCATGAAGATAATCGCTGGTGGAGAGATAGCACAAGTGCTTGACGCCGCTGGAGCCGCCGCCATGGATTTAACCCCGGGTGACTGGTATATGAGTTTGGAGAGGGGGCTGGTTGAAGGACACAATATTAATTTCTTAGCTGCATTTGCCTTTGGGACTGTAGAATTATTTCAATACCACACTTTATTAGGTGACGGTGGCACCGGCCTGGTCATTATCGGGTATCTGATGAATCCCGAATCTTGGAATAATCTTCCTGCCGACCTGCAAAAAATCCTCGCTGAAGCGACCACATGGGTCTCCGAGGAGGTTATGCAGCTGGATGAGCGAGACCAACAGGCGGGAATAGATATCGCCAAAGAGGCGAACCACACCTTCATAAATCTTACACCGGAGGAGATACAACAGTGGGCCGACCTTGCCACTCCAGTACACCAAAAGTGGATAGCCGATAATGCAGCCAAAGCGCCAACACAGGCAATGTATGACGAATTACAGCGATTGAAAGCGGAATACGAATAATATCACTAATGTATGCCTTGCTTGCGTTGCCCTAGAACACAAGCTATCAGTGATATTCCATAGGTAATGCCCGTTGTTGCCCTAGCTAATAGGCACTTTCTATAGATAGTTAGGGCAACAAAGTGGGGCAGGCTCGAAATTGAGCTGTATTTTTTAGAGGATACGCAATAAAGTAAATCATAAGTCTCCAGAGCCAGGCAGGTTTTTACTGGCGAGAGAAGCTGTTATAGTATCGGCAGATGCGTTTTTGAAACCATTGGGTCTCTTAGTGCTATATATCCAAGGATAAAGTTAGTATGGATTTAGTGAGGAATATTAAAACAAAAGCTTCTCGATTTGTAGTGACACCAATTTTTTCCTTAAGTCGAATAATGCTCATTGTATCTATGGTTGTTCTGGTGGCAATGATGCTACTCACAGTAACGGATGTATTCCTCCGCTATGTCCTGAAAAATCCCGTGCCGGATAGTCAGGCAATCACTGAATACCTGATGATTTGTGTCGCTTTTCTGGGAATGGCCTGGGTTGCCGTTAAAAACGAGAACATAACTGTTGACTTGATAGTCCCACGCTTTTCGCAGAGGATTCAGGCAATTTTTGATAGTGTTACCTATCTCCTTGGGTTGGGTGTGGTCGTGCTGATAAGCTGGCGGAGCTTTTCAGAAGCCCCGGTTGTGCGAGAAATCGGCATGGATTCTCTCCTGCTAGGTATACCGGAGTACCCTTTTTTCATTGTATTGGGGTTTGGCCTCGCAATATTATGCTTGGTGATGCTTATCCAGTTTATACAACACCTGTATAAGGCGGTAAAAGGATGACCCGGGAAATCGCAGGCCTTATCGGCATAGTAGCTCTCGTTGTACTTCTATTTAGTCGAATGTGGATCGGGCTTGCCATGGCTTTTATTGGATTTATCGGCTTCGTCTACGGGACAGATATCGATAAGGCCTTCGCACTTCTAGGAACCGTACCGTACCATACCATCGCCTTTTATCCCATAACCTGCGTCCCGTTATTCATATTGATGGGAGTAGTTGTCTCCAACACGGGAGTAAGTAGAGACCTTTATGACTCCGCCTACAAATGGATAGGTCAGACGAAGGGGGGTCTCTCGATAGCTACCGTGGTAGCCTGTGCCGGTTTCGCGGCTATCGCCGGCGACAGCATAGCCGGGGCGATTACCATGGGTAAAGTAGCCTACCCCGAGATGAAAAGGTATGACTACAACGAGACGCTGGCGACCAGCTGTATCGCTGCCGGCGGTACGCTGGGCATCCTTATCCCTCCCAGCCTGGGATTCATCATGTACGGCATTCTAACTGAGGAATCCATCGGAAAACTTTTCATGGCCGGCATATTCCCGGGTTTACTTCTCGCCGCCTTATTCATAGCCGTTATTCTATTCATTACAATACGCCACCCCAAGGCAGGCCCGCCGGGACCGAAGACAAGCTTCAGGGAAAAGGTCGTATCGCTGAAGAAAACCTGGCCTATCCTGGTCCTCTTTTTACTGGTGCTGGGAGGAATCTACTTGGGGTTTTTTACCCCCACCGAAGCCGGCGCGGTTGGCGCCTTTGGAGCTATCGTCATCACTTTTATCGGCCGCAGGCTCAATCTCCGAATTCTTATCGATTCCCTGTTGGAGGCAGCCAAAACAACAGCGATGATAATGATACTGGTAATGGGCGCTTTTATTCTCATGCGGTTTCTGACCATAAGCGGACTTACCTCCATGCTGGTTGAAGTTATCGACAGCCTTGCTCTTTCGAAATATGTGATATTCGCACTTATTATCTTCTTTTATATAATCATCGGCATGTTTCTGGATATCATGGCCAGCATGGTCGTGACTATCCCGTTTGTTTATCCCATGGTTATGGCACTAGAGTTCGACTCGGTGTGGTTCGGAGTCGTACTGGTACTGGTTATGGAAATGGGCCTGATTACTCCACCAGTTGGCCTGAATGTATTTGCTCTCTCCGGAGTGACCGATGTCCCGATTGGTACCATCTTCCGGGGTGTGTGGTGGTTCGTGGCAGCTATGCTGCTTTGTGTTGTTATCATTACTATTTTCCCACAGATTGCATTATTCATACCAAGCATAATGTAACTGTGGTAAATCCCTGAAATAATACATCCGGTTTTGATCTTCAGCCCACTGGCAGTAAAGGAGGAATAACGAAAAGCAAATGATATAAAATATGTGAAATATCTAATGACACAGCATTTTTAAACCATTACGAAACTACTATCAACCACATGTACAAAACAACCGAAAAACGAATGATTGGAATGCGCATAACAGGATAAATATATTATACGGAGCTCGTAATTTTTTCAGGAGAGTATCCAGGAATATTAGTAATTTTGGAAGGCTTTCAAGTAACGCACCGGGTGCTGCTATTTCAGCCCAGGAGCGTATTATGAAACCTCATATGATTAAGGAGGGCTTTTATGACATCAATGGAACTAGAAAAGAGAGTCAGGACTCTGGAGGACATTGAAGAGATTAAGTCCATGCACAGGGAGTACGTTTTCTGGCTTATTAATCATCAATGGGCAGATATGGTAGATTGCTTTACGGATGACGCAACCTGCGTTATCGCTTCAAATCCACCGTGTAAAGGTAAAAAGGAAATCGCCCGGCTATTTACGGAGTCCTTCGCCAAGGTTATACCCTGGGATGAAGGACACTTTGTAGCTCAGCCCGTTATCTCTATAGAAGGAGACAAGGCCAGAGGGCACTGGATTCTTTTCGTCCTCTACAACGAACCACCAGGAACATGGCGTCAGGCACGGTATGACTGTGAGTACGAAAAGGTGAACGGGAAATGGAAATTCAGCTCACTGATATTTCAAGCTCCCTGGCCGGTACCTCCAGAGAGCTAAGGCTAGCCTCCCTGATTCGTTTGACATTGAATATTAAAGGAGACAATTATGTTTAAGGTCAAGGCCACTATGATTGGTTTCGCGGGGGATGAGGAAAGGTATCCATGCCATTTTGGCTATAAAATCGGTGATGAAATTATCTTTGATGGCGAAAAATTCATTGGCAGGATATGTTTACAGGTACTACCTTTACTCAATAAACATGTACCGCCTTTATTCGCCGCCGGGCCCAGATATGTCAATCCGTTTTATTATTATCCTTTCTTCTATGCTCCTCTCAGTAAGAAGGCTCCGGAACTAAAGAAGTACGATGGGCTCGGATTTGAAATAGTGAAAGAAACCATAGTTGAACCCAGGTATCATATGGCCAATTTTAAGCCTCCAAACGCCTTTAAGTGGCCGGTCCATGATAAAAGGGACATTAATATAGATATTGTAGCGAGATGTGATGATTTAAGAACAGCAGCGACTTTCAAGTTTGAGGCGTTTGATCTGGCCGATAGGGGTGATGCCATTCCTTATTTCAGGAAGGCAATGCTGATACTAAGCAAGGTGCTATCTGAACCGGGGGTTGAGGTAAGCAAGATAATAGGTTTATTTCCCAAGAAGCACCTGGAAGAAATATACCCCGGATTAAATCCGGTATTAGTTGAAGTTCTCGTTGAAGAACTGGAAATTTTAGGCTACCTTGAAATAGAGGATGGGCAAGCATCGGCAACCAGGAAGGGCGAAGCAAAACTCAACGACTTCAAAGCCAGTCTTTCCGCGGAGGAAAAAGAAGCGCTCGAGATATAGTAATGACTATGTATGGCTGGATGGGCAAAATACTGCAGATAAACCTTACAAACTCGGAAATAAGTACTATCTCTACGCAGCCATATGCAGAGAAGTACCTGGGAGGCCGCGGCGTTGCCTCAAGAATCTACTGGGAGACAGTATTGCCCGGGGTAAAGGCGTTTGACCCGGAAAACCGGCTGATATTTATGACCGGTCCGATGGTCGCGACCAGTGCCCAGGGAGCCAACCGTATGTCGGTAATAGGTAAGTCTCCCATGACCTACCCTGAAGGCTTCTGCTACGGCAATATCGGTGGTTTTTTCCCCGCCGAGCTGAAAAAGGCCGGTTACGATGGTATAGTGTTTGAAGGGCGCGCGCCCAAGCCTGTTTACCTATGGATTAACAACGATAAAGTAGAAATACGGGATGCGTCGTCTCTCAGCGGGCAGGGTGCTTATAGGGTCGGCGAGTTACTGCAACAGATGCACGGCGACAGGGTGCGTTTTATCACCACCGGCGTGGCCGGTGAAAACAAAGTAAGGACTGCCATAGTCTTCGGCTCCCACCAGGGTACATCTACTGGCGGCTATGGAGCGGTGATGGGGTCCAAGAATCTCAAAGCTATAGCCGTGAAGGGTACGGGGAAGCCTTCAGTGGCTGACCCTATCAAACTGAAAGAGCTTAACCGTTATACGGTCAAAATCAACAAATGGATACCGCTGGTAGCCCCTCCAATCGTAATTGCTACCAACCATGCCTATCTAGTCGAGTCACTAGGCAATGATAACTGCTACCAATGCGGGTTGGAATGCAACAGGCACTTATACCGTTACGGTAAGAGACTAGAGGGTTACCGGCGTTGCCAGTCCATGGAGTATTATCTGCCGTGGAAATATACCAGTCAGGAAGAGCCGCTCGAGACATTCTTCGATGCTCCTACCCTGGCCAATGACTATTCCATAGGTACTTTTGAACTCCAGAGTATGATTGACTGGCTTTATGATTGTTATCAAT
>CAZPQB010000028.1:0-19475 GCA_964588605.1 uncultured Dehalococcoidaceae bacterium
CGGCACACATGGTCGGAGGACGTACCGGCAGCAGTTCTGATGTCTCTTCTCTCAGTTTATCGATTTCGGCAAAATCAACCGGCGGTTTAGCTCCCGTCAGTTTACAGAGCGCTTCGGCTACCTGGCGCGTTGACAGTTCTCCTACCAAAGACACCATATCCTTGCCGTGGATTTTCACCAGAAGGCCGGCATCCTCAGCAACAACCTTAACCTGGTCTTCAACGAACGGCTCAAGCTCCTCCACCACCAGTACCGTTTCCACCGAACTCAATAACTGCTCGGTCAGTTTGGCCGGCAGCGGGTACGGCGTACCGATTTTCAGCAGCGACACCTTGCCTTCCAGTCCCAGCCACCTGACTGCCTCCATGGTGTAACTGTAAGATATACCACAGGCAATAATACCGACTCTGGCTCCATCTTTAAGCTCCAGCTGGTTATAAGGCAGAGTATCCACCGCTTCCTTTATCCGCCCCAGCCTCTCGACCACCAGACGGCGGTTCTTCCTGAAGTTAGCCGGCAGGCATACCAGCCGGACGGGGTCCTTAACGAATTTTCCCTGCCGCCTCTCCCTGACTATCTCCCCGAGAACCACGTCGCTCCGGGCATGTCCTATCCGGGTGACCGACCTGAGCATAAACATCTGGTTGAATTCCTCGGAGAGCCGGAAGGCATCGGCCATCATGTCCTTGGCCTCCTGTCCGGAGGAAGGCTCAAGTACCGGTACATAAGCCTGCCGGGCGATATAGCGGTTGTCCTGCTCGTTCTGGGAACTCCACTGTCCGGGGTCATCGGCGGTAATCAGCACAAGTCCCCCGAGGCCCATATAGCTGGCCGACATCAGAGGGTCGTGGGCCACGTTCACGCCCACGTGCTTCATAATCGCCAGAGCCCTCAGCTTGCTTACGGCCCCGGCCATAGCCACCTCAAAGGCTACCTTTTCATTGATTGACCATTCGGCGTATATGCCGAGTTCCCCGGCGGCATTCACCAAGGCTTCAGTGATTTCGCTTGAAGGTGTGCCGGGATAAGACGCCACGCACTGGACTCCCGCTTCTATGGCCCCCCGGGCGACGGCCTCATTGCCAAGCATAAAGAGCCGGGCGCCGGGGGCATCGGAGGTTATCGTAATATCAGCTACTTTATTCAATAGAATCCTCCTGACCAGAGAATTATTAACTTTTCATCGCGCGAATTACCGGTAAACGGCAGTTCTTAATGATTGAGTCAAAGCCTGTTTCTCTTAACATTCTACATGCTTGCAGGCGTGCTTAGCAAACGTCTTTGACAATAACTAAATTAGCCTCTATTATTATGTCATCGTTTCTACATGAAAGGAAGAACTCAAATGTCAATTGAAGAGAATAAAGCAACATTACTCCGCTGGCTCGACCCACCCGAAGGTTGGGAGAACTTGAACCGGCAGATACATGAATCGGATGATTCCAAGACGAAGATGAAGGAGTATTATGAAAAAGCCAGGTCAATGTTCTTTTCTCCCGACTTCACTCGACATCACCCACGAGGAGACATGAATCTGGATGCGTACATACAGCATGACAGTGCTCTGTGGGCTGCTATACCTGATTTGAACATATCAATTAAAGAAATAATCGGTGAGCGGGACTGGGTGATGGCAAGAATGACCATGCAGGGTACTCATAAAGGTACTTTTCTAGGAATCCCCGCTACCGGAAAAAAAATAGAAATAGGCGGAATGATAGCATGCCGTTTTGTCGGAGAGAAGTTCGCCGAGTTTTGGGCATATCATGACGAACTCAGTCTGATGCAGCAGCTTGGCGTTATTCCCAAGCAGTAAAAGAAAGGGGGGAGAGGCTTAAAAAGGAATAGCCAGGCGGTTTATCCTTTTATCAGCTCCAGTCCTGCATCCAGCCGGGCGTCATTAATATGTATCAGCACTCCTTTCTCCAGAGGCATGCAGGTAAACCCGAAGTCCTCGATAGTACGCTTCATGCTCACATGCCAGGGTAGACCGAATTTGCCGCCCGGGTCCATCATCGGGCGGTCGCCGAAGGTAATCTCGGCATCCGGTATATATTGACGCACTATTTCAGCCATGTACCTCGGGCTGGTGGGGGGTCCGCCCAAGTTATAGACCGGGTGGGGGGAAGACGGGGCTTTAATCAGGATTCTGGTGAATTCGGCGAGGTCATCCGCGGAGAACAGCGAAGAAAGGCCATTGCCGTCACCTTCCATGAAGAAGGGTTGACCGACAGCAGCCTTCGAAAGCATGTCCGACCAGGACCGTGCCGGTGACGTTCCGCCGTGCCCGTAACCGATGGCAGGCCGCACGCCGGTGAAGCTCATACCGTACTGCCGGGAATACTCCCCTGCCATGATTTCGGCAAGCAGTTTGCATACAGCGTAAGAGTGCGTGGGATTCGTCTGGTCATCCTCCGTTACGTCCCGGTCTCCGTACATACTCTGCGGTCCATAGACAGTCTCAGAACTGGCATAGACGACGCGCTCCGCTCCCATGATTTTGGCAGCCTCGAAGGAATTGTTCATACCAAGTGCATTTACCTTTATAACAAGTCGGGGGTCAACCTGAACATCACGTCCCACCATGATAAAAGCCCAGTTGATAACCCTGTCGATAGAATGCAGCTTCATCGCATTCAAGATATCTTCAATCTGGGACATATCCCCCCGTAGAAAATGGAACTTATCCTTGTATTTTTCAATTGACTTCATGAACCAGTCCTGTGGAGGAGTCAGGTCCATGGATACTACCCTGGATATATCCGCGTCTTTAAGTAGATAAGCGCATGTCTTGCGTCCGAAAAGTCCGCTACCCCCGATAACCAGTATATTCATCCTCATCCTCCTTAATTTTATTACCAGAAGCGACCGAATCGATTATAGCACTTTCCGACAAGTCAATAATGGAGACAAGACTAAACCACGGATTTTTTCCTTCGCAGCCACAACGCCGGTACTATCCCGACCAGGCATATGCCTATCGATGCTACGAAGAAGTCGTGAAACAGATTTAGAGCCAGCTGGACGACCTCTTCCGGAGCACCCAGTATCTCCTCCAGAGACAACCCGGCGGTCATGCCCTGAAAGTGACCCATACCCCATGAGGAAAGCGCCGAGAGCCCGATAATCATGCCTATCATACGCGTCATTACCACCAGTGACGAGCCGATAGCCCTCTGTTTTTCTCCGATTGAGTCGACAACCGCCGTAGCCAGTGGAGCAATAACCAGACCGAAGCCCAATCCACACGTAACGAGATGCAGCGTCATTTCCGGGTCAGCTATGTCAAGGGTCCACCGGCTCATGAAAAAGAAGCCGGCAGCGCTCAAGACCAACCCCGCTATCGTAGGCAAGCGATAGCCGAACTGGCGGCAGAGAAAGCCGCCGATAACAGCGCCGAGGCACATCATGATGGTGAGTCGAAATAATCTCAGCCCTCCTTCCATGGGCGAGCAACCCATAATGGTCTCGCTCATGAGAGGGACATTGACCAAAGCCATGATAAGGGCGGCACCCGCGATCAAACTGGTTATATTGGCGCTGGAAAAGGTAACGTTCTTGAAGACAGAAAGTGTGATTAACGGCTCAGAGGCCTTCATCTCTCTAAATATGAAAAATGCAAAAAAGAGTACGGAAATAACCGAGAGGGAAGCAGTATATATAATAGAGTCGAATTGCTCCGGTCTTTGACAGAGAGCCAGACTGAGGAAAGCAAGTCCCCCGGCAAGCAGAATTCCCCCGATGTAGTCAACGTTAGCCTTAGTCCGTGGGCTGGGGCCAAGAAGGGAGAAGATAAGCAAGATGGCTATGATGCTTATCGGCAGGTTTATCCAGAATATCCAGCGCCAGTCAAGCACTTCGACAATAGCGCCGCCATAAAATGGCCCGAGCGCGCCTCCCCCTTCCACGACCCCTCCGATAATGCCCAGAGGGACTGCCCTGGCCCCCTCGGGGAAGGTATCACCGACAATGGCCATGGCGATGGGCACCAGCGCACCGCCACCGATAGCCTGCACGACACGCGCCGCAACTATCCATTCAAAGGTGGGGGCAAGAGCCACGAATATTGAGCCAATCATGAAAAGCAGTAAAGACATGATGTATATCTGACAATGGCCATAAACATCGGAAACGCGAGCCACTAAAGGCATGGCAAAGGTATAACCTATCAGGTAACCGATGACAATCCATGCCGCCCGGTCCAGTTCCAGCACCGTAAGATGCAGGTCCGGCATCATGTCAGCCAAGGCACCATATATCACGGTCTGGTCAAGGGCGGCGATAAAAATGCCAACGCAGGCTACCGCCAGAATTACAGAGGGGGATATATTACGCTGTGAGGGCCTTTTGAGGGCAAATCGCATCTCTATATCTATCCAGGCGGTTCAATTTCTATTTCTTGGTTAAATTTAGATAGTTTTAACTCTCTGACAATCCCTTCTTTCTCTGTCTCGGTGATTCTCCCTTCGAGCTTTACCTGACGTATCAGGAACTCCTCTTTATCAATCCAGACATCAACAGAGACCATGACTCCTTCGATGGAACTTAATGTAATCGGGCGCAGGCTTTCACAGGGTACTTCACCTTTAAGATGATAACAGCTAATTGATTCGACCTCTTCATCGTCAAGCTTAACCGGATTCCTGACGTCTTCCAGAATCGCTATGATGCCGGTATTAAGGTCGAAGATATTTATGGCGCTGAACTCGTTAGGAAGCAGTGCCCACTTCCCAGTAAGTGGATTGGTCATGTACGTGGTTGTTCCAATGGTAATAACTTCAACTTCAACCAGCATTCCGCCCATGGCCGCGGTGATGGCCGTTCTCAGTCTGCCAGGT
The DNA here is from genome assembly GCA_964588605.1 of uncultured Dehalococcoidaceae bacterium. Classification (GTDB taxonomy): domain Bacteria; phylum Chloroflexota; class Dehalococcoidia; order Dehalococcoidales; family RBG-16-60-22; genus CAZLEY01. Next base: position 4,839 of record CAZPQB010000028.1, read on the forward strand.
TTGGAGATATCACCTATAGCTTCATTCATCTCCAGGCCCATAGCTATCGGCGTACCTCCGCCCGTATGCATAATCTCAAAGTGGAAGGAATTAACTGCCTCCATACTCCTTGCTGAACTATCAATCACTTCCTGGGCGCTCAAAGGCGGCGTCGATGGTTCAGGCTCCTTACAGGAGGTGAACACTGGCATTACCAGAATGGTAACCGCAATCAATGATGCCAATACCAGGCCGACTTTCATGCTCACCCTCCTTTCACCGGGTGTTACCGGTTACTGGAATTATATCAAATTCGGGCAAATCTTCATATCTACACGGCTATGTAACGAAGTTCCACAAAGCTCATACTGAACTTGGCAGAATGCTCGTCAGTGAGTTAATATTAGATAAGATAATCACAATCTTTGGGCTGGCTGACTTCGCCGCGAGTTTGAGTACGAGGAGGTCTTGATATGAGAAAAACCGGCGTGTTTTATCACGATATTTGTGGTAAAGAAGCTTACAGTAGTCTGGCTATGGGTGTTGAGGAAGGATTTAAGGGCATAGAAAAAGAGGGCATTTTCCGTGAGCCGAACGTGACCTGGTATGCATCAGAGCCAGCCACAGAAGAGGAAATTGCCAGACTTCACAGTCAGGAATGGATAGACCATGTCAAGCAGACGCAATGGTGGCGAGTCTCACTCTATTCAGTCGGTGGCATGCTGGGGGCGACGGAAAAAGTACTGAAAGGTGAAATAGACAATGCCCTAGTGATTGCCGGGGTGGGGGGTCACCATGCGCACCGTGATAATGCCTGGGGTGGCTGCTATTTCAGCGTTATCAGTCTCGGGATTCCCCACGCCCGGGAAAAATCGCTGGCGAAGAGGTTTGCCATAGTGGATACCGACACCCATCACGCCGATGGCGTTAGAGACCTCTTTAAAAATGACGAGGACGTTTTGCATATCTGCTTCTGCGATAGTCACTCCTGGGTATATGACTCTGAAGACAGGATGGAAAGCAAAACGAAACTCTGCTTTCCTCATGGTTCTTCAGACGAAGAAGAACTCAGGAATGTCCAAAGAGAGGTCCCGGATAGAATCAAGGAATTCAAACCGGAATTAATTTACTGGCTCTGCGGCATGGATACCCACCGCGATAGCTACGGCACGGCAGCCCTGACCGAAAAATGCTATCCCAGACTGGCTAAAATCATTAAAAGGGCCGCCGATGAGCACTGTAATGGTAGACTAATCGTTAAGACCTGCTGCAACGCTCCACCTCATGCCACCTCTTATGCCATGCCAAGAATTGTAGCCTGCCTGGCGGAACTGGGGAAATATCCGGAGGAATAAAGAAGCTAAAATTAATATGTAACACTGGCATATATCACGGACAATAACAGAGGTTAAATATGAAAAAAATAGCGATAATACTACTCCTGGCGATTACGTTATTAGCATCCTGCGCCAGCCCTGAACCGGCGCCGATACCGACACCGACACCATCACCAATGCCAACGCCAGTACCTACTCCGGAACCGGTTCCTGAACCAACACCGGAGCCTACGCCTGTCCCTGTTCCCGAGCCCGAGCCGGATTTACTCCAGGAGCGCCTTACCTTACTTATAGAAAGACTCGAGCAGCAGCGCCAAACGCTGCACGTTCCCGGGATGGCCATCGCGGTGGTCAAGGACGACGAGATAATTCTTACGCATGGCTTCGGGGTGGCTAATGTTGAGGAGGAAACCCCGGTAACACCCGAGACCATCTTCGCTATCGGCTCGACTACCAAGGCATTTACCTCCACCCTCGTCGGAATGCTTGTTGATGAAGGCAGGATGAGCTGGGACGACCCTGTAACCAAATACCTGCCTTATTTCCAGATGAATGTTGAAAGCCAAGACGAAAACGCCGAGATCACACTGCGGGACGTGCTTTCACACCGTACCGGCTATACCCGGATGGGCATCTTATTTGCCAGCGGCCAGATTCCCCGCGAGGAAATCCTGCTTGATGCTACCAAGGCCGAGCCCTATGTTCCCTTCCGGGAGAAATTTTACTACAGCAATGTGATGTTCATGTCCGCGGGCGTGGCGGCCGGCGAGGTAGCCGGTACCGACTGGGACACACTGGTTGAGGAACGTATCTTTAAACCGCTGGGGATGGACAGCACCACAACATCCGTAACCCAGGTTGAAAATGACCCTCGCCTCTCACTTGGCTATCTGTGGGACGAGGATTTACAGACCTATGAATACAAGCCTATGCGTAACGTGGACAATATCGGCCCGGCCGGGTCTATCAATTCCAACGTGCTTGACATGGCACAATGGCTGCGCCTGCAGCTCGGCCTCGGCGAGTATGAAGGCCAGCGCCTTATCAGTGAAGCAAACCTCCGGGAAACCTGGACGAAACAGATTGATATTACCGAGAGCGTGGGCTACGGTATGGGCTGGATGATACATGAATGGGAAGGCCAGCCAGTTATCGAGCACGGCGGTAACGTCGACGGCTTTTCGGCACAGGTAGCCATGCTGCCCGAGTCCAACCTCGGCTTCGTCCTGCTCACCAACGCCTCCGTCAGCACTCTACCGTCACTGGCTATAAACATTGTCTGGGATACGTTACTTGGAGAGGAACCAGTCGATACAGACGGCGGTGCCGCCGACTACGAGCCTTATCTCGGCAACTACATCGCCAACTTCGGACAGTTTCACGATGCGGTATTCACAGTTCTGGTGCAGAACGACCACCTTGCCGTCGATATACCGGACCAGCAGGTTTTCGAGCTGAAAGAGCCTGACGAGGAAGGCAAATGGTACTTCGCTATCACCAATGAAATCGCCGTATCTTTTGAACGCGATGAAAACGATAATGTCATCATGATGAAGCTATACCAGGCAGGCATGGTATTTGATATACCCAGAGAAGGCGTCGAGCTTCCGGCGGAGATTCCCCTGGACGAATTACAGAAGTACCTCGGCGCTTACCGTTCCGATGATCTGGGCATCACGGCACAGGTTCTCATCCAGAACAACAGGCTGGCTATAGATATACCGGGGCAGATGGTTTATGAACTCTACCCTCCCGACGACGAAGGCATGTGGTTCTTCCGGGTAACACCGGAGATAAGCTTAAGGTTTAATGAGAAGCCGGATGGAGAAGTGGAGTCGCTGACCATGTACCAGGCCGGCATGGAGTTTATCATGCCGCAGATTGAAAGCAAGCGGCTGCCGACAGTTGAGGAAATCATGACCCTGCGGAATGCCGAAGGTAACGAGGCCGCCCTGGAAGCCATGGGCAACTACCGGGTTGATAGCACCATTTACAGCGTCCAGTCGGGAGTCAGGGGTACGATGTCGTTGTATGTTGCCGGTCCTGACAGGTATCGTATCGACGCCGATTATGGCAAGTACGGTTACAGTAGGACAGTGCTGAACGGCGACCGCGCCTGGGTAGAATCGAGTTTTGCGCCGTTCACGGAACTGCACGGCCAGTTGCTGGCGCAGGCAAAGCAAGGACACCCTTATGTCATGACCGGTGACTGGCGTGATTATTTCGACTCGATAAAAGTACTCCGCGCCGATACCCTTGATGACAAAGATGTCTATGTTGTGGATTTGAAAAGCGGTGATTTGCCGGCGATGACCGTATACGTCGATGCCACAACGGGTGATATACTTTTGACCTATATAATTGCCATTCAGGAAGGTGGCATCGGCATTCCGGTAACCACGCGGTCCGAAGAATTCCGTGAGGTAGATGGAATCCGTTCCCCTCTTCGTTCCATCTCCAGCAACGAGCAAAGCGGACGGACTATTGTCGAGGAAACAGCAGTGGAGACCAACATACAGCTGGACGATGATTTCTTTGTCCTCATACCTCCAGAGGACTGATGTGCTATCCGGGCAATTATTGGTACAGACAGGAATATCCTTATTCGGATATTCTAGCCCTTTGTAATTGTGGATTTAATGCTGAGCACGCCTGGAAAGGGCTTCCAGGCCGGAATGGGCATTCAGCCGTATTGGTTTCAGCAACTTTTCCAATAGAGCAGCGTCATCTTCCGTAAATGATAGCATTACCTGTTCAACAATCCTGTGTGCTAAAGGCATAACCCCAGCGAGAACCTCACGCCCTCTATCCGTCAGCATTACATTAATAACCTTCTTGTTATAGAGATTGCGTTCGGTGGTAACAAGTCCGGCTTTCTTCATGCGCCTGATTAAAGTAGTGATATTATGCCGCTCGGTCTGCGTCCACTCTGCTATCTCGGAGGGCGTCATAACTCCGTTATTGCGGTTCATTGCCTGCAGCGCAACTAACTGCACTACCGATAGACCCGCCTCCCGATATAGATGGGCGTCTACATATTTAAGTACCTCACGCGCACTCTGCGAAAATAGTATAAATGTCCTTAATATGGTATCCGGCTCCTCTACCTCGCCAATATCTATCAGCTTCATTCTTCTACTAAACATATCTACCCTTCTGTGATTTGTATTTTTATATCAACGTGTCTATACACTTATAGACCATCATATTACTCTATAAATAGAATAGACGATATTCAAGGCAATTGTCAAAGAAGCAGAGCCAATAGCCAGTGCTGTGATGTATATAACTTCACATAGGTTCAACTTTGAGCGAATATACTAATTATTATCTTGATTTTCTTGTTCATCATGGTCAGAACGTTGAAAAATGGCCGATAGCAGTGTAGAATGCTTAACGCAGGAGAGTCAGAATAAGGAGGTAAAAAATGAGTTCAGCCGTGCGAGACTTATCCATATTCAACAAATTCAATTTTAAAATGAAACCTGTCGGCATTAAATTCCTCCTTTTTAAACCGGATGGAATAGAGAAGCTTGATAAAAACCTGTCTATTTGCGAGATGATAAGGGAAGCCCAGGAGTCAACTCCTTTTTATGCCACGCTGGATAATTTCACATGTGTGGGTCCAATACTTACGGGTATGGCCGATAGCGACCCCGTTTTTGAGAGCGGGCATATCGGACAGAGCCTGCATATCTTTGAGGAAGCACGGGCTAACCGAAGGCTTTATCACTACATAACCAAACTGGAGAGGCATAGTGTGAACTATGTCGTTTTTTCTGCGCTGGACAAGCTGACATTCGAGCCAGACGTTCTAATTCTGGCTACGGACGCCACGCAACTGGAAATCATACTGAGGGCGATGTGCTACGCGACAGGCAAGATGTGGACCAGTAAGGGAACGCCGGTTATCGCATGTTCCTGGCTGCTTACCTACCCCTATATCAGCGGGGAACTGAATTACATTATCACCGATGTTTCGCATGGTATGAAAGCAAAGCAGGTATTCCCTTCCGGGACAATACTCATATCCATCCCCTATGACCAGATCTCTCACATAATTGAAGGTCTCCAGAAAATAGAGTGGCAACCTGCAATGTACACCGAGGGTAGAGAGGCACACGATAGAAAGTTCAGGGAGACCATCGAATCGCTGCATCAGAAACTTCAAGCCCAGTGATAATCGAACGAATTTGGGAAGAATTCCAAGAATCGACGTAGCGTTTCGCCTTGCCCAAACCCGGGGTACATATGTAAGAATCAGAGTCCACTTGCCCGATTTTCGTGATACATATTTACAGGGTGTCTAGATGGAGCACTGTTTATCGGTAAACATCACAAAGATAGGTAATGTAATAAATATCACCAGATTTATATACGGCCACGGCGCCATAAATAGTTACATCGGTAAGAAAGTCTATTTCATATCGCGCCGTGTTTTTCCAAAGCGTAAAGATTGATTCAGCCATTACCTGCGTATCAGTATATCCGGTAGCCCAGATAACTTCTTGATAGGAGCCTTTATCAGGCTCTTCAAGTCGCCCACTTGTGGCCATATTTTTGCTGTGACTAATTGCTGCCTTATAAAGGTACTCCCCCAGTACCATTTCATCCAACCCATGGGCCGCTCTTTCCTGGTTAATCAATTCAAAAAGAGCCTGTTCCAAATCTTTCTCGTCAACAATTTCCGGTGTTTCCTCAATAGCGGCGTAGTATTGATTTTCTAAATCTTCATAGCTAGCTTCCAATATGGTATACTGCATCGTAAGAGCATCATATTGGTCATTCAGCTCCACGTTTTGCGAACCTAGATCCTCATATTTATCCTGCAATTCATCGTACTCGCTTCTCAAGGTATCATATTGCTTATTCAACAATTCAATTTGCGGGTCCGGCTTCTCGGCTTCAGCCAGTTTACTCTGCAGTGATGCAACCTGGCTCTGGACGGCACTCAGTTCATCGTAAACACTATCATACTCCTCCTGAGAAATGCCGGAGGCACAGGAAGAAACAATAAATAATGTCATGGCCAACAGAGCTAGTAACATAGCTATTTTCTTCATTTTGTCCACCTTATTTGTTTTATTTAGTACCGGTTTTTAATGTCCTGCTTTTTGTATCTCCACTTAATGGAGGAAAATTCATACCTACGCTGCAACCGGACTGATGACAGGTTTTACTTTATTCTATCACATTATGCCTATCTTCTAAATTATATAAAAGTTAAATTAACAAAACAAGAATAATATTCAAAAGAAGTGATGTCTTTTTTGTTGGTCCATTGGTAATAGTTTTAAGGTAAAGAAGTCTTTGAGAGGGGGAACGCAGATGCTCCCCCTTTTCTATTTCTGAAAAGACGATGACCGACCATTGTATTAGTTCAATACTATAATGTAAACTACCTTAGCGACACCTTCCCGAACAGCTAATTAAGCTTCCACCGAAATAGAAAGGACGACACTTATGAGACGACTGGCGGTTGATACCGGCGGAACGTTTACGGACATTGTCTATATTGATGACGACACCATGCAGATAATCGTGGACAAGGTATCGACCACGCCGCAGTACCTCGGTCAGGGAGTCTTAGAAGCCATCAGAAAGATTAAAGCAGACATGCCTAAAATTGCGTTGTTTATTCACGGAACAACGGCCGGTTTGAATACAATCGCACAACGTAAAGGCGCCAGAGTGGGTTTGATAACCACCAGAGGTTTTACTGATGTTCTGGAGATGACCAGAAGCAGCAGAAAAGAAATCTATAACTACCTGTGGAAAAAACCGGAACCGCTGGTACCCAGATATCTGCGGCGGGGAGTGAGTGAGCGAACCAGCTACAAAGGTGAAATACTGGAAAGGCTCGATGAGAAAGAGGCGAAAGAGATTGTAGAGAAACTTAAGAAGGAAGGGGTCGAGGCTATCGCCGTCTGCCTGCTCCATTCTTATGCCAACCCGGAAAATGAACAAAGGATAGGGGAAATCATTAATGAGGTCTGGCCGGAAGTAAGCGTTTCCCTCAGCCAACAGGTAGCCAGAGAAATCGGGGAGAATATAAGGACCAATACCACGATTATCAGTGCCTATATGGGCAAGGCTATCACGGGATATGTCAGCCGTCTTGGTGAGAATCTGAAAGATATGGGGTTCAGCGGTCAGCTATTGATACTAGGCCCTAGTGGAGTCCTGGGTATTGAGGCGGCCAGAGAAAAACCCTTATACAGCCTGGCGTCGGGGCCGGTGGGCGGCGCCGCCGGGGCGGCTCACCTGGCCCGGCTCTGCGACATCAAGAATATCGTGACGATGGATGTCGGCGGCACCAGCTTCGATGTTTCCATCATCAAAGACGGCGCAAACCTGGAAAGACATGAGTCCGAACTACTGGGATACCCAGTGTTCATGGCCGGTATAGAAATACGCAGCATCGGGGCTGGCGGGGGGAGCATCGCCAGGGTTGACGCCGCCGGGCTGCTGACGGTGGGGCCGGAGAGCGCCGGCGCCAATCCCGGCCCAATGGCCTACGGGCAGGGAGGGACAGAGCCGACGGTTACCGATGCCGCCCTAGTCAACGGCCTGATAAATCCCGATTATTTTGTCGGCGGCGAGGTACGCCTCGATATAGACCTGGCAAAAAAAGGCGTCAACGACATTGCCGAGAAGCTGGGGTTGAGCCTGCACGAGGCTGCCGACGGCATCCTGGCCGTGGCCAGGAACAACATGACCACCGCCACCACGGAAATACTCATCGGTCAGGGCTACGACCCCAGGGACTTCACCATCATGGGATACGGAGGCGGTGGCGGTATATTTGTCGGGAATATAGCTAAAGATATGTCCATCTCAAGGGTCGTTATTCCACGCAGTCCCGGGGTTTTCTCCGCCCAGGGTATCCTGACGATGAACCTGGTACATATTTACGCCCGAGCATACGCGCGTTTAATGGATAAGATAGATATTAAGGAGCTTGAGGATATCTACAGAGACATGGAAAAGAGCGCTCTGGAGACACTCGCCGCCGAAGGCATGTCTGAGGATGCCATTGAGTTTACCCGTTCTCTGGATATGAGTTACGAAAGTCAGCATTATGACATCGAAACACCGGTGCCCGGCGGCGAATTGAAGGAAAATGATAGAAAAGAAATCGGTAATGCTTTTGAGCGTCTCCACGAAACCAAGTACGGCCACCGTATTGCCGCCCCCCTGACTGTTACCAGCGTCAGGCTAAAGGCAACCGGAAAAATCAAGGACGTGCCGGTGGCCGAAATTGAACAGGGTAAAGATATACCTCCGAGTGCTATAAAGCCAAAGAGAAAAGTATATCTGGACGGCGGCTTTGTCGATGCTCAGATTTATGAGAGGGCTGGGCTTACCTGCGGAAATACGATAACAGGACCGGCGATTGTCGAAGAGCCGTTCCACACCACGGTGGTCATGCCGGGTCAGATGCTGGAGCTGGACAGGCTGGGCAATCTGATTATCCATACGGGAGGTGCCTGAATGCCCAAGATAGACCCCGTTACATTTGCGGTAGTTCGAAACAGGCTAATCTCGATAGCCAACGGGATGATAGAGACAGCAGCCCACTGTGGGGTGTCCATTTTTCTCAGTACGATAATGGACTGTTCCTTTGCCATACTTGATGCCGATGCAAGCATTATTGCGCAATCGGAAAAAGGTATCCTTCTCTTTCTGAGCAGCTCGAGTCCCGCCACCCAGAGCTGTGTTGATTTCATCGGCAAGGAGAATATAGAACCCGGCGATGTCATTATTTCGACCGTGCCCGAGTTTACCGGCAATCATACCTCGGATGCCGTACTTTTTACCCCCATTTTCTTTAAAGACAGGCTATTTGGTTACGCCACCAGCAAGGCCCACTGGCAGGACGTCGGCGCTAAAAATACTTATCCCACGGACGCTACCAATATCTATGAGGAAGGGCTACGTATTCCGCCGGTTAAACTCTACAAGAGGGGTAAGCTGCAACCGGAGATTCTGGAGATAATTAAATGGAACTCAAGGGCTCCCGAGCAGGTATGGGGAGATATTCAGGCCCAGATGGCCGGCTGCCATTTTGGTGAAAAACAGGTCGTGGAACTGCTGGAAAAATACGGCGTCGATACGATAGATGCGTGCATTCAGGAGATGTATGACCACAGTGAGCGCATTACCCGGCTGGCTATCGAACAGATACCTGATGGCACCTGGACGGCGGAAGATTACATCGACAGCAACGGAATTGACCTGGATAAACCTATCAAGACAAAGGTAACGGTGACGATTAAGGGAAGCGATATCACCATAGATTTTACCGGCTCGGACCCGGAACAAAGAGGTCCCATGAACGGGCTGTGGGTTACTACCCTGTCGGCGGCAAGAATGGCGGTGAAGGCATTGACCAGCCCGGAACTGCCGGCCAATGAAGGCTCCAACCGGCCCATTACCGTAATAGCTCCCCAGGGCTGCATCTATAATGCCGGTCCTACCGCGCCGTGCTTCCTCTGCGGTAACGTGGCGTCGACGATTCTGGAGCTCATCAATAAAGCGCTTTATAAGGTCCTCCCGGAAAAAGTCCCCGCCTGTTCCGGGGGTGATGTATGCGGCATAGGGTTTTTCGGGGAGGACCCTAAAAAAGGGAGGCACTGGGCAACCCTATCCAGCGCCGCTATCGGGAATGGGGCAGACTTCCTCTCAGATGGTGATAATTGCACAGTGCACCATTCTATCGCTGGTTCAGCAAGTGGCCAGGGGGAATCTATAGAGCTAACGGAAGCCAACTTCCCTCTATTCATAGAGAGTTATCAGCTTGTGCAGGACAGCGGCGGTGCCGGGAAACACAGGGGCGGGCTCGGTTCCTGTATTCAAATTCGGCTTCTCTCACCGGCAACGCTTTTTGCCTTTATTGAGAAGGCTAAGGCCCCACACTGGGGTATTGACGGTGGCAAGGAAGGCCTTAGAAATTACGCGACAATTAAACCAAAAGGTAAAAGGGAATTTGAGGTACTCAAGACATCGGGCATGCAACTGGCCGAAGGTACGGTAGTGACAGCTACTGCGGGCGGTGGGGGCGGCTACGGGAATCCACTGGAAAGAGATGTCGAAGCGGTACGCCGGGATGTTATCAACGGTTACGTCTCGATTGGCCTCGTCCGGCAGGATTACGGAGTGGTTATTGACCCACAATCATTGGAAATTGACGAAATATCCACCAGAAAATCGTGAACTGCCGACATGGTCGGCACGGCTGCACGTTAGATAGAACCTTTAAGTTTGTTCTCACAATAATGAGTTAATTACGATAAGGATAGCATGAAGTGATTGGAAAGGTGACCTGCCTGAGAACTTGTTCGGCGCGCAGGTCACCAAAATTCCCAGGGAAGGGGGAACGCTTAAAGGCCGCTGGTTATCCAGGATGACTTCACTTAACCCCGGTTCTACGCCATTGATTACGTGCGTGTGTATACAGGGGAGATGGAAATATCCATGAACAAGATAGGCTTATTCACCACCGGGAAGTTAAGGGGGCAATGCTTCAGTCCCCTGGGAACATAGACAATACAGGGCTTGGTGATGATATATTTCTCCTCCTCCTCTCCCAAACACAGCTCCGCTACGGCGTCGAATTCCTCTATATCCGCGGCATTCGTCCCCCAGAAAAACAGGTACTCATCATAATCGTGCGCATGGCTCTCTTCTATCATGAACAGGGGTTTCGTAATCCCCGTCCAGGCGGGGGAGAAACTGGCCCCGTTGAAGTCCTTACCGCCAAACAGATGGGCAACACGCCCGATGCGCTCCTCGGTTACCGGTGCATGCACAATATACTTTTCGTATTTAGCACTGGCCACTTCGCGGATCCCTCCTTATATTTTTTCGATACGGGTTAAAGAAACCCTGTTAAGAATACATGAATATGTGGAAGTAGTTCAATTTTTGTAAGCGATTGACATACCGTCTCGTACTGAACTATACTCAATCAGCCACATGAAGCCAACTATACGTATGGCTCTTATCGTTTGCCTAGGGTAGTCAAGTAATTATATTTTGAGAGGTCTATTTGTATGTCTAAAGACGGTTATGCCGGCGAAATACTCAAGGTTGACCTGTCCAGTCGCGAGGTAAGCCGACTGGTCACGGCCGATTACGTGGGCCGTTTCCTGGGAGGGAAAGGCCTTGCCGCCAGGCTTTACTGGGACAATGTCCCCCCCCATGCGAAAGTGCCTGACCCTGAGAACTGTCTCATATGCGCCACCGGCCCGGTTGCCGGGTTTCCCGGTTTTACCGCCAGCCGCTGGCTGGCCTGCGGAAAAACAGCCGCCGCAGAGTCAGAGACCTTTTCTTACGGCAACCTGGGAGGAAGCTGGGGTATCCGGCTTAAATACGCCGGGTACGACGCGATAATCGTGCAGGGCAAGGCCGATAAACCCGCATACATCTTCATACACGATGGCGCCGTAGAAATAAAAGATGCTTCAAACCTGTGGGGCGCATCTGCCTTCGAAGCAGAAGACCGGTTAAAAGAGGAGCTGGGCAGGGGTGTCAGCGTTCTCACTATCGGCCCGGCCGCCGAGAACCTTGTTGCCTTTGCCACCGTTCTGGCGGATGAAGGCTCCTCCGGCTCCGGTGGTCTCGGCGTCATTATGGGGTCAAAAAAGCTGAAGGCCATTGCCGTTGCCGGGGACAGGAGACCGGCAGCCGCCGACCCCGAGGGATTACGTGAACTGGCCGCCCGTGTTCGTGAACTTACCAGAGGCCCTATCCCGCAGATGTGGTGGATGATACCCGGCCGCACCAGGGCCCGGGCATGCTACGGCTGCGGCGTCGGCTGTTTTCGGCACTCTTATACAGACGAAGACGGCCGCCGCTACAAGAGCATGTGCCAGCCGATAGACATCTATCGCCGCCCGGCGTCAAAGTACTACGACGGCTGGAACGACGTTATCCTGCTGGCCATGAGGCTCTGTGATGGTTATGGACTGGATTCCAGCGTCATGCAGGCGATGATAGAATGGCTTATCCGGTGTTATAAGGAGGGATTATTAAGTGATAAGACTACCGGCCTGCCGCTGTCAGTGATAGGCGGACCTGATTTCATTGAAACGATTACCCGGAAGATAGCGTTGCGGGAAGGCTTCGGAGATATCCTGGCCCGGGGCACCGTTGAAGCCGCCAACTCTATCGGCGGCCGGGCCAGGGAACTGATAAGCTATTCCGTTATGAACCGGACCAACGAAGTTAAGGACTATGACCCACGGCTGATAGTGCACAATGCGCTTCTTCTGGCTATGGAGCCACGCCGGTCAATGCAGTCTATTCATGAAGCCAGCGGCGTTCTTATCGCCTGGCTTGCCTGGCTCGATAGTGGAGAGGGCTACGTTTCTCCCGATGTAGTGCGTCAGATCAGCTCCCGGTACTGGGGCAGTGAGGCGGCAGCGGACTATACCAGCTATGAAGGTAAGGCGCTCATGGCTAAAAATACGCAGGACCGTACCAGCGCCCTTGAGAGCCTTGTCCTATGCAATGCCCGGTGGCCCATGCTGCATAATCCGCTAACCGATGACCACTTGGGAGTACCTGACCTGCCCGCGCGGATTTTTTCCGCCGTTACCGGGCGGGAGACAGACCTGGCGGAGCTGGAGCTGACCGGGGAGAGGATATTCAATCTGCAAAGGGCCGTGTTGCTCCGGGACGGGTGGGGAGGCCGGGACGGAGACCGGCTGCTGGACTATCACCACGAAGAGCCGCTGCAGTATTCCCGCTTTAATCGCGAGTGCAAGGTACCGGATAAAAACGGCGCGGTGGGCTCGCGAAAAGGGATGGTGGTCGACCGCCGCGAGTTTGAGAAGATGAAGGACGAGTTCTATCAATGGCGTGGCTGGGATGTAGCCACGGGGCTGCCGACGGAGGAAAGGCTCCGGGAACTCCAGCTTGAGGATGTTGCCAGTGACCTGTCCACGAGGGGACTGCTTAAGTAAGACAAACGGAGAGAGATGATAATATGACTAGAGGGAGAGCCGTCAAGCTCTCCCTTTCAATTTATGCAGCCCCTCGATTATTTCATAATGTTGGGCAGGAAAGTAACAATCTCGGGGAAGAAGTATAATATAATAATGGCAATGAATATGATAACGAAGAAGGGGACGATTCCGCGGAAGACTTCCGGCAGCGGGACGCCGGTTACCCCGTGAACAATGAAGGAGTTCATGCCTACCGGCGGCGTTATCAGGGCCGCCTCACCGAGCATGGTGGAGATGATGCCATACCACACGGGGTCAAAGCCAATACCGGTGACGATGGGAAAGACAATGGGCAGCGTGAGCATAAACATAGCCAGGGCGTCCATGAAGCAGCCGAGGATGATGAACATGATGATGATAAATACCATGAGGACTCCGGGCGAGAAGTTCAGCCCGAGGACGTACCCGGTAAACATCGAAGTGAAGCCGGATACAGTGAGAAAATTGGTGAATATCATGGCGCCGATGGTAATCGTCAGGACAAAGCTCGTGCTCTTGATGGCGCCCTTAAGGGCGGCTTTAAGATTAGACCAGGTCAGCTTGCGCATGATGATAATGAGGACGAAAGCCCCGAAGGCGCCGATAGTTCCGGCCTCAGAGGGAGTAAAGACGCCGGCGAAAAGGCCACCCATAACAATCAGGAAGATAAAAAGCGCCCCACCGACACCGCTCAGCGATTTCAGTCTTTCTTTCAACGGGTAGCGCGGGCCGGGCGGACCCATCGCGGGGTTACGCCAGCACATGATAATGATTGCCAGGATGAAACCGGCTGATAGCATGATGCCGGGCACGATGCCCCCGATGAAGAGCTTGGATACGGACGTATTGGTCATGAATCCGTAAACGATAAAAGGGGCGCTGGGAGGGATGAGGCTGCTCAGCGAGCCTCCCGCGGCTATTGAGCCGCAGGCCAGGCGAGGGCTGTATTTGTATTTTATCATCTCAGGGAAGGCTACCGTCCCCATCGTCGCTGAAGCTGCCAGACTGGTGCCGCAGCACGCCCCGAAGGCGGTGGAAGCCAGTTCCGTGGATATTGCCAGGCCACCCTTGAAGCCACCTACCCACTTATAGCCGGCTTCATATAGCTGGGAACTTACCCCGGCTTGATAGATGAATTCTCCCATCAGGATGAATGTAGGCAGGGCCAGAAGATTATAGTTGGTCGCCCAGGTAAACGGCGCGCTCCCCAACAACGATAGACCGGGATTCAGCCCCTTCACCAGTATGGTGCCAATACCACCGACCAAAGCAAAGGCGAAGGCTATCGGCATGCCGAGTAACATGAGGAGAAAGAAAGCGCCCAGACCGAT
>CAZPQB010000029.1:0-19406 GCA_964588605.1 uncultured Dehalococcoidaceae bacterium
GAGGTAGCGGCACCTCAGCCTGCAATCCTGTAACCTACTTCCCCTGTCGAACCCGCGCGTCCCCATCGTTTGAGGACAGCCCTAATTTGGCTACCTCCTTTTTATTATATATTTATATATTAACGGCTTTTAGCCGCCCTGGCTAGTTCTCTTTCCACCTCGCGGCGGCTGATAGACTCGCGCTTATCATAAAGTCTCTTGCCTTTACCCAGTGCTATCTCCACTTTGGCAATATTGCCCTTGATATACAGCCTGGTCGGCACCAGCGTTAATCCCTTTTCTGATACCTTGCTGGTAAGGTTGTCAATTTCCTTACGGTGCAACAGTAATTTCCTAGGTCTCTTCGGCTCATGACTCAAATAGCTGCTTGCCTCATAGCGGGCAATATGGGCGTTATAGAGCCACAATTCCCCGTGCTCTGGTCTGACATAAGCATCACCCAGGCTTACCCGGCCACTCCTTAGCGACTTTATCTCAGAGCCAGTTAGCGCAATACCAGCCTCAAAACTATCCCCAATATGATAGTTATGAAAAGCCTTGCGATTCGTTGCCACCGTCTTTATAGTCATACCCATTAAATTTTACCATACTACAGATATCAACCCAAGATATATTATACCCCTGCTAACAGCTACCCTGTAAATAATAAACCGTCTGATATAAAGACGCTATAGCTATTTATACCTAGAAATTTGTAGTTATATCATCGCAGGTACTGCAGCACATGCTACAGTTACAATATCTAGTGAGTCATAAAACTGGTATTCGGAATAACTTGACAATTGTCACTAATAGTGTTAGAATTATGCCAATTGGCTATATCTATTGAATGGGAGCATCGATTTGCAGGGCAAAAACCCATATACGTGGTCTGGCTTCAGCTTGCTGATTACCGGTATTATGCTATCTTTACCCGCCTTTTTTATTTTCCATCTGGTATGGCTGACGGCCCTGGGCATCTGCATGCTTATCATGTCATTTATCCTCCTCTCCCTGGGAAAAGCCATCCCGAATATACCGCCCGAGGTTTGCGGCCTCCTTTTGGAAACCGGCATTGATAATATAGCCACCCTGATAGAGGAACTCGGGATTAAGACAAGGGCTATCTATCTTCCCTCTTCTCTGGCCAGCGACCGACCCCGCGCTTTCATCCCCCTGCACTCCAACGGGTCACACCCCAGAATAACCAAAGCCCTGCCCCAGCGGCTTATCGCCAGATATGGAACCGACCCCGAGGATATCGGCCTGCTAATATCCACCATCGGGAGCACTGCCACCAGTATGCTGGAATCAAAACCCGGTGCCAACCCGTACGAGCTCGAATCAGCACTAACATCACTATTCACGGGAAGGCTGGGAGTAGCTGACGGGACAAGTGTCGTTCTCCATAATAACCACATCACCATAGAAATCAAAAACCCCCGCCTCGAACACAGTGCCGATTGGTCGCACCACTGTCTGGGAGGACCCCTGGCCACGATAGTCGCCTCGGTAGCCGCTGAAGCCTGGGACAAGCCGATTACCATTGAACATGAAGAGCAACTCGGTGGAAAATACTGCATTGAACTTGAGGTAATCAGTTGAGGATATATAATAACTATATTCTTACCGTTGCCGCCCTGCTTTTAATAACAACTATAATTCTTATTGCCACAGAACAGAACTCTATGGATGTTTTTTACAGTGTCTACGTCATAGAAGCCCTGATTGTTACTGAGCTATATGTGTACTTTAATAAAAAGTCACGCCGCGGGCTGAATTTAGTCGGTACCGTGCTGTTTGGGGGATTTGTCGTTGTTTTGTGCTTTCAGGTCTTCAAGGCTTTTATATAAATACAGGTCACCACCCGACTTGCTATGAAAAGACTGGTTATCATAATTTCCGTAATAGCCGTGCTGGGAATTATCTCCCCTGGCTTACCCGCTCTCGGCCAGCCCAACCGGACACCCCACGAGAATCCAGGTATGGCTACAGACCTACTGGATACAGCCGCCCTCCTGTTCCACTACAGCCAGATTCTCAACCTTGCTGCCAGCATGAAATACCAGGACGCCGGGGAGACATTGAAAGAGATAAGAGAGATTGACATCCCCGATGAATTACGGTACTTAATCGACCGTTATAACGACCTCTGCCAGCAGCTATTCACCACTCTTGACAGTCTAGAAAACACTCTAAATGAGGCATCAGACCTTATAGATCACAACCGGTCTGACGAAGCTAAACAAAGGCTTGATACAGCCGAGGTACTTATCCGAGATGCCAGTTTCCTTTTGGCTGACATCGAAACGGCCACAGACACACTGAGCAACCGGTTGAGAATTTCGGCCAGCACAACGGAAAACAGGGTAAGGGAAGCTTATGCCCGCCTGCAAGAAAGCCTGGAACAGCTCAGACGGCTTCTTGAAAGGCTCTATAATCTCCAGCAGAGCCTCACCGAGAGATATACAGAAATAACGGCACTGGTGCCTACAAGGCTCAGCCTTAATATCATGCCAGTATCAGCATTCGTCGGCGATACTATCACCGCATTTGGCACATTAAGCGGCGATGGTACATTTCTGCCTGATAAGAACCTGACCCTCGCTCTGGATAACAGGCTGGTGGCTACCGCCACTACCGGAACTAACGGCGGATTCCTTGCCAATATCACCATACCTTATAAGTATACTGATACCATGACCCTTGTCGCCGTATATGAACCGGTAGACGGTGATACCGGAAAATACCTGGCCAGCCAGAGCCCGCCGGTAATAATTAATACCATGTTCTACCGCACCCTGCTTGAGATATCTACGACCCAGACCGTGCATCCCGGACTGCCCTTCACCATCAGCGGCCAGGTAATCTCAGGCGACAGTAATATTGACCGGACCATCGACGTGCTCTTGGATGACACCCGGCTGGCTGAAGAAATCGTTTCGGGCCAGTTCAGCGTTGAGGTGACCACACCAGAACATGCCCTGCCCGGCAATCACAACATAACCGTAGCCGTCGTCCCTCATGAGCGTTATGCCGGTATTTCCAAGGCCCGGAGCATAAACATCTCCATGCTGCCGGTATACATAGATGCCCAGACGCCGTCTCTCATCCTCCTGCCGAAATCAATCCGAATTCACGGCACGGTTAACTACGATCTCGGTCCCGTCCCGGATGCCAGAGTAAGTCTTACTCTTAATAACTCATCAAGCACCGTCAGGACCTCTCCCGATGGCAGCTTTACTGCATTACTTAAGGCCCCAATCGACCTTTCTTTTATCGGTCAAAAAGAAATGACCATAGACGTTGAACCTTTAGAACCATGGGCCACCAATCTCAAGGTGGAGAGGCAGCTTATTGCCATCAACCCGCTAACTACCGGCCTGATACTGGTCATCCTGGTTGCCCTGACGCTGCTCGTCTGCAGGAGAAGCCAGACGGCGTATGAACCAAAGGGCAGTCCTTTAGCGGAAATAATAGAGCTACCGGCCCCAACACCACTGAAAGTTCCCAGACCCGGGCTCACCGGCATAAAAGGCAGAATACTGTCAGCTTACTGGGGTGGACTGGAGGCTATCGAGAAGATGTGTGGTATTAACATGGCACCACACATAACTCTGCGGGAGTTTCTCAGAATGATTAAGGCACTTTTACCGAAGATTACCGGGCAATTCTCCGAGTTGACCACAATAGCCGAAAATGCTCTTTATTCTGGCTACAGGCAGCATAAAGATACCGCTGCCACAGCCGAACAGCTTGCCGAAGACATCAAAGAGGAGTTAGGCCGTGGGACTACGTAAATTCCTGATAATACTGACCGCAGCCCTGGTTATCATGTTGATTATGACAACATGGTTCTTACCGCTGGACGAGGACTTCCGGGTGGAGAATCCACTCTGGAACGGCGCTAGAGACATAAGCACCGATTTCACGGCGAAGCCTCTGGAATCGTTGACTGACCTCCCAGCCTCACCACAAGGAGCAACACTCGTCCTTGTCCCATACCTCGACTTTACCACCGAAGAATTAGACCAGCTGAACCGCTTTGTAAGAGAGGGTGGAAGGTTGATTCTGGCTGACGACTACGGTCATGGCAACCAGGTACTGGAATATCTGGGATTGAAAACGCGGTTTTCAGGTGAGACACTCCTTGACCCGCTGACTAATTATAAAAACAAACAGTTCCCCAGGATTATCCACCTTGAAGCCGACCCCCTGACAGCCAACACCGAAAGCCTTGTCTTCAATCATGCCACCTGCCTCATAAACACGGCAAACACCAGCACCCTCGCATCGTCCTCTTCCTTCAGCTTTCTTGACCAGAACGATAACGGAATATGGGAAGAGGATGAACCCGTGGGCCCGCTACCGGTAGTCTACCGCCATAATCTGGGCAGCGGGCAGGTAATACTCGTCGCTGACCCGAGCCTTTTTATTAACAGCATGAGGACAATAGATGAGAACAATAGCTTTATCCAGAATATAGTCGCTACCACAACCAGGCTATATATAGACCAGTCCCACCTGCCACCGTCAGAACTCCATCAGACCAAGAGCCTGCTGGCGCAATCACGCGAATATCTGAATATGCCACTGGCGACGGCTGGACTGGTAACGCTGGTGCTCATCATTACGCTGAAGCCCATCTGGCACAAAAAGGAAGAAGGACCTGAAATGACCTAGTATATTGAGCTACCGCTCTTCCTGTCTGCAAGATAGGAAACGAAATATCCGGGAAGGAGAAACTAATGGCTGTAAAGCAGATAAAAAAACAGGAAGTAATGCATAATATAGTTAATGAAGTATCCAAGGTAATCATTGGTAAGGCTGATATTAAGGAGCTCCTTCTGGCAGCCCTATTGAGCCAGGGGCATGTACTCATCGAGGGCTTACCCGGTACCGCCAAAACCACCATTGCCCGAACCTTCGCCCATGCTATCGGCGGCGAGTTCAAAAGAGTGCAGGGCACCCCAGATATGCTGCCCTCCGACATTCTCGGATTCAACTTTTACCGCACCGACGGCAGTTCAACGTTCATACCCGGGCCGATATTCACCAACGTGTTGCTTGCCGATGAGCTCAACCGCACGACACCCCGCACCCAGGCCGCCCTGCTGGAGGCAATGCAGGAGCAACAGGTTACCATCGAGAGAGAGACCTATACCCTGAAAAATCCTTTCATCGTTATTGCCAGTCAGATACCCTACGGCAGCCCCGGAACCTCCCCGCTCAGCGATGTCCAGAAAGACCGCTTTATGTTACGAATATGGAGCGCTACCTCCAGCATGGAAGAAGAAGACATAATCTTGCAGAACATCGATGCCATTTCCGAGCCTAATATCTCGGCAGTGATCACACCTGACGAAATCGTACGGCTCCAGCAAGATGTAAAGAACGTGCATATAGCCGACAGTGTGCGACACTACATTCTCGAAATTGCCGACAGACTGCGAAACCATCAGGATATCCAGATAGGGCCCAGCACCAGGGCTGCCATTGTCCTATTCAAAGGTAGCCGGGCTTTAGCTTTTATCCAGGGAAGAGACTTTGTTATTCCTGATGATGTGAAGAGACTTCTGATTCCTGCCCTTTCTCACCGACTCCAGATTAGTGCTGAAGCAGAAATGGAAAATATCAGTCCCGAGTCTATCATCAATGAAGTATCCACCGAGGTCCCCGTACCCAAAACGGGCAATGAATAAAATATCGCTCCCATTCTTATGTCAAATATATGTTCTGCTGGTCCTGGTGGCGCCTACTATCATGTCCACGCTACCTCAATCCCTGCCGGCACTGGCGCTGCTCTTGATAATGCTGTTAACCACCTTACGACCGCAACCACCCAGACTTAATATGGCGATTTATGCCGGCGTCATATTCTTAACGCCTCTGGTACTTGCCCCACCGCTTTACCGTATGACGACGCTCACATCATTGGCCGTTCAAATTATCACGGTGGTACTCGTCCTCCCTGCAATATACCTCTTTGATTACAACCTCAGGCAAAATACGCGTGAGATACGACCATTTATGAAGAAAAAAACAGGGCGATATGTTACGTATACCTTTTTTTCACTACTCACCCTGGCGCTGACCTCAATGTTGCTATCACTGATTATCAACAACCCCGTACTGCTGCTTACCGGTATTACCTTTATCCTGTATCTGCTGGGCGTTATGATGGCGATATTACGTGCTATCCCCCGCCAGCCCTTCACCGCCGCCGGTAAAACCGCGAGGGTCATCGCCGGTACTGCTGGCAGCATATCTCTGCATATTACCAATCGGGCATCAGTCATGATGTACGGCAATTTTCAACCGTCTGAAACGTGGGCAAAGATCACCCCGACGGAAGTCATTGTTAACAGCGAAAAAACAAGACTGGACCTCAATTACAGGCCGCCGCTGGCGGGACATTCCCATCCACAAATCGAGGTATCGGCTATAGACTCTCGTGGATTCCTACAGATTAACCAGCTACTCGAACCTCTGCAATTACAGGTAATCCCCAGAGCCAGATACGCCGAATGGCTGGCTAGGAAATACATGGAACACTCAGGAACAGGGACAATGACTGCAGCCACAATTCCCGCTCAGGCTATAATAATGCCGGAGAGGGGAATCGATTACTGGGAAAGCCGTACCTATCAACCCGGTGACCAGTTGAAGGATATAGACTGGAAGCACACCTTAAAACTCAGCCAGTTAATCGTGAAGGAATATATTGACGCTGACGAGCAGGCAGCCATAATCGCCGTCAACCTCTCCGTCACCGACGCCGAGGAAGCCGATAAACTGGCCTTCAATCTGATAACGGCAGCATTAACTCTGGCGCGAGAGAATATCCCCACGGCGTTTGCCGTGTATAATCACCGGAATGTTATCCTCAGCACCACCATTATCGAATCCTCAGAAATAGTCAGGCAGGCACTGTCATTGTTCAGAGAAATAACTCAGGTAAAATTGACTGACCGACACCTGGAGCCAACAGATATCGCCAGAATCAGGCGGAATATCAACCAGCTGAAAAAGTCGGAATCCGAACCAGCGCGACGGCTACTCAGCGTCCTAGACTTCGAACACCGCTCAATTGAGGAAGTCGCCAGAAGCCACCCGGCCACTATCGCTTTGTCAGCCACCACCCGGCAGGTAGCGTCCCCGGCGATGATATTACTGGTATCACAATTGAATCATGACGCTGAAGCTATACTGGTAACCACTGAGAAGCTTGCCAGGAGAAGATTTACTACGATTCCGATAGACGCTTCTATTCAGTCTATTCCACGGTGACGCTCTTAGCCAGGTTCCTGGGGAAGTCTATGGGACAACCCCTCTCCCTGGCCACGTAGTAAGCAAGTAGCTGCAAGACCACTGCGTTCACCACCGGGGAAAACAAGGGGTCGACCCTGGGTACAGAAATGACCGTATCTACTAAAGCGGAGATATTCTCATCCCCTTCAACGGCAAGTGCCAGCACCGGCGATTTCCTGGCCTTGATTTCCTTAATACCGGTCACGACAGCCTCATATGTTTCATCCTGAGCAACAATCGCCACAACTGGCGTATTGCTACCCAATAAGGCGAAGGGACCATGCTTTAGTTCCCCGGCCGCATAACCTTCAGCATGAATATAAGAGATTTCCTTTAGTTTGAGTGCCCCTTCCAGGGCTACAGGGTAATTTATCCCCCTGCCGATATAAAACACGTCCTCATATTCAGATAACTGGTGGGCATGTTCCTGTATAACCGCTTCTTCGTCCAACACCTGCTGGACTTTAACCGGCAACTGTCTCAGTTCCATAATGAGTTCATCCAGTTTTCTGATATCAATTCTGGAATACGGAAAAGCCAGCCAGTACAGGGCTATAATTTGAGCAAGATGTGTCTTTGTGGCCGCCACGCTTATCTCAGGACCTGCCCGGGTATAAATAGTCTGGTCAGCCATTCGGCTCGCGGTGCTGCCCACCACATTAGTAATAGCTACAACATGACAGCCCTCCGCTTTCAGTCTCTTAATTGCCTTAAGGGCATCCGTTGTTTCACCGGATTGGGTAATGACAATAGCCTTGTTTCCAGCTGATGCATAACCACCATAGTTAAATTCGGAAGCAATCTCAACTCTTACGGGGATTTTTACCAGCTTTTCGATGATATACTTGCCTATCAGGCCAGCATGATATGAGGTGCCACAGGCCAGTATAAGTACATCCTCCAGTGTATTACTTCCTTCTACTGCCAAATTGGCCGTCGGGCTTGCTGCTGATATGCATTCGGCGAGGGTGTCCCGTATTACCTTGGGCTGCTCGTGTATTTCCTTCAGCATGTAGTGCTGATAGCCGCCTTTCTGGGCATCCTCAACACTCCATAATACCTTGTGTTCTTCCCGGGCAACTGTAACCCCACCGCTTTTTACGTCCACGCCATTGTTATCAACAATAGCAATATCGTCATCCTCCAGATAGATAACCCGGCTCGTATAGTCCAGTATTGCCGGAACATCTGAGGCGATATAATTTTCCCGGTCCCCGATGCCGACAATCAGCGGGCTGTCCTTTCTGGCAGCCACAAGCCTCGTCTCTCCCGCTACCAGCGCAATCATGGTATAGGAACCCTCTATATCCCGTAGAGCCAGTTCTACAGCCCTAACTAAATCACCATCGTAATATTTCTCAATCAGATGCGGTATTACCTCAGTGTCAGTCTGAGAAGCCAGAATATGGCCTTCGCTGGTCAACTGCTCCCTTAAACTCTGGAAATTATTAATCGTTCCATTGTGTACAACTGCAATTTTGCCATGGCAATCGCAGTGCGGGTGGGCATTTAACTTGGATGGCTCACCATGCGTCGCCCAACGCGTATGGCCAATACCGATAGTCCCATCAAGCGGCGATAGCTGATTCGCCAGTGCCTTCACCCTGACGGCATCCTTATAGACCTCGATACTGTTGTTGTCAGTGGCTATGGCTATACCACAGGAGTCATAGCCCCGATACTCCAGCTTAACAAGTCCGTTTATCAGAATCGGCTGAGCTTTTTTCTCGCCAACATAACCAATAATGCCACACATAACGAATCAGACCTCTGCTTATCTCAAATCCATATTATAATGCTATCTATTGCCAGAAAATGATGAATTTTATCAATATACCAGGCTCCGGTCAGGTAGGCGGCCACTTATCATCTTCATCATCTGTATCTGGGAGTAGTTGCCAACGATAACGCCCGGCTGCGCCACCACATTGGAGTCGACACCGCAGTCCTCGCCCAGCATGGCACCCACATTTGCCACCGGGCTTTCCCCGTCTACCTTGACCTCACTCTGACCTCCGCAGGCGGTAAATCTCCCCTTGATGACACAGCCTTTACCAATAACGGAATCGCCTATGATACTGCCGGTGCCAATGCTGACGTCATTCCCGATAACACTGTTTTCAATCTCGGTAAACGCTGAAATAACCACATTATCGCCGATGCTGGTAGCCGGCATAATGCTTACGTTGGGTCCGATATCACAGCCACACCCGATAAGCGCCGGTCCGGATATGTAAGTGCCCGACCGTATTACAGTATCTTCCCCCACCAAGACCCTCCCTTTCAGCGAAACACCTGTCTCAATAGTACCACCCACACTGGCTTCCATACGTTGAAGAACAGCACTATTGAGACTCAGTATATCCCAGGGGTAGACTATATCAAGCCAGGTATCATTGGTCTCCAGAGCGTTAATGGTATGACCTTTAGCGATCATATCATTCAGGACATCAGGAATATCCAGCAGAGACTCAGTGAACTCAAATATCTCACTTGTAAAGGCGTAAATTCCAGTATTCACTATATTGCTGCCCGCCTCCTTGGGTTTCTCTACAATGTCCTTCACCTCACCCTGTTCTATGTTGACGACACCGTACCTGACCGGGTTATCTACCCTCTTTACAAGCATGGCTTGGGGTTTTACCTGCACAAAATTGAAAATAGTACTAGCTTCAATCAGGTTATCTCCGGATAAAACCAGGAATTCGTCTTCGGCCACTTCCTTGACCTGTGATAAGGCGTGGGCAGTGCCGAGTTGTGACTCTTGAGTGACATAGGTGATGTTCACACCAAACTGCTCCCCGGAACCCATGTAATCATACACCTGCTCTTTCCGGTAGCCGACCACGAATACGATATTACGAATACCATTCTGGGCCAGTGCCTCAACTACATATTGTAGTATTGGTTTATCCGCTATAGAAAGCATCGCTTTGGGTCTGGTAACAGTAAACGGTCTGAGCCTCTGCCCTTCACCTGCCGCCAAGACAACTGCCTGTTTCATAGACCACCCCTTAATATATCCTTGAATTTGGCAAGATAACGCCACTAACAACAGCCCCCAGCCCGATAAAGGCATTATCGCCAATCACAGAGCCAACATTGATGGAGGCGTTTATCCCCGTTTCAACATGGTCACCGATTATCGCCCCTAATTTACGGCGACCGGTATCCACGCCAGCCGCCCTGATATTCTTCTTATCCAGTCTGAGATTGGCTATCTTGGTCCCGGCACCGAAATTACACTGTTCGCCGATAACACTATCCCCCACATAGTTATGGTGCGGTATCTTGGTGCCTCTCATTATTATGGAGTTCTTAACCTCAACGGCCGCGCCAATATGACAACCGTCGCCAATGGACGTAGCGGGACGTATATAACAGTTCGGTCCGATATCACAATCATCCCCGATTATTACCGGCCCCATAATATAAGAGCCCGACCTTATTACTGTGTTTCTGCCGACAGTAATTGGCCCGTTGAGCATTACATTATCTTCCACTTCGCCCAGGTTCTGCGGCTCAATTCTGGCCAGGAGCGACTCGTTGGCTGTTAACAAATCCCAGGGATAGGTCAGGTTGAACCAGCTTTTTATCTCCTGATAAGAAATATCGTAACCTTCTTCCAGAAGCAATTGCACGGAACCTGTTATCTCATATTCGCCTCTAGGAGACTTTACTGTCCTGGATATAACACTGAATATCTCCGGAGTAAACATATATAGTCCGGTATTCGCCATATTGGTAGGTGGTTTCTGTATCTTCTCATAGATGCGGGCGATTTTACCGTCAATAATCTCAACCATCCCCAGACCCAGCGAATCATCGACCTCAATCACACTTAAGGTATTACCGGTATTTTGGGTGATAGCGGCAATATCCTCCCTCCCGACGATGACATCTCCGTTCATGACCAGAAAGTTGCCATCCAGCCTACCCTCGACCATTTTGAGCGCATCAGCCGTACCCAGTTGTTTTCTCTGCTCGCAATAAGCGATATTGACACCCCACTTATCCCCATTACCAAAATAACTCCGCACCTGTTCATCACAATAGCCGACGATGAAGATAAATTCTCCGATGCCGGCCTCCCGGGCTTCAATGAGCAGGTGCTCCAGGATAGGCTTATTGACAATGGGCAGCATCACCTTGGGTCTTGAGAGAGTAAGAGGCCGCATCCGGTTACCTTCTCCGGCAGCCAGAATTACTGCTTTCAATTCGTTTTCCCCTTGCTATCTACAGATTCCCTGATTGCTCTGAGGCCGCCATCGTATAGCTGTTGTGCCCTCGCCTTGTTCCGCGCCTCAGCCGTTAACCTGATTTTAGGCTCCGTCCCCGAGGGGCGGATTAGCAACCAGCCATCATGGAAGCTCAGTTTAATGCCGTCAGTATTGTTTACTGATAAAGGCTTCATGGCCATTAGGTTCGACTCCAGACGTGACATGAGTACACCGTCACTGCCGACATTCCCACGAAGTAGCGGGTAAGCGGGTATATCATTAACCAGTTCCGAAAGCCTCTGCCGACTGGCAACGTCAACAATCTGAGCCGCGGCATAGATGCCGTCAGGACATAACGAGATGGTGGGAAAAATCCAGCTTCCGGATGTCTCCCCGCCAAAATCGCCACCATTCCTGAGTTCCTCGGAGACACAGGTATCACCTACTGGTGTTCGCCTGACATTTATACCCATTTCCTCAATAGCCATGGAGGCATCCAGTGTTGTCACCACGTCTTTTGCCCCTACAGCCCGGGCCAAGACTATCAGCAGCCTGTCCCCGGGGATAAATTCACCCCTGTCATCCACCGCCATCATACGGTCGGCATCGCCGTCATGGGCAATACCGAGGTCAGCGCCGGATTCTTTAACCGCCTTCTTCAAATCCTCCAGATTAGCCTCAATCGGCTCGACACTGCGGGGGAAGAAACCGCTGGGGTGGCAGTACAGTGCTATCACCTCGCAGCCAAGCCTCTCTAACAGGGGAGGGGTCACTTCGGAAGCGGCTCCACCACCCGCGTCCACCACAACCTTGACCTTCAACTCGTCGGGAAAGCGGGACAGAATATAATCAGTATGACGCTTAATGGCTCCATCGTAGCTACCGCTACGCTTGACCTCTCCCCAGTGAGCCACATTAAACGATTCGGCTGATATAGCTTCTTCCACCTCCGACTGCTGAAGCGAAGTGAAAGAAGAGCCATCCGGGTTCAGGAGCTTGACACCGTTATATTCAGGGGGATTATGTGACGCCGTAATCATTACCCCGGCATCGAATTCACGGGTGACAAAAGCCAGCGTTGGCGTTGGCGTAATACCGGCATCCCAGCAGCTGGCACCAGCCGCCAGCAGACCGGAGATAACGGCATGTTTCATGACATCACAGGAGGTCCGGGTATCAGTGCCGACCACCACATTTCCATGGTCCCCACCCACCACCATCCCCACCTTGAAAGCTATGTCAACAAGGTCTTTGTCGAAGACAGCCCGTACACCGGAAGTGCCAAAAAGTCCCATATCATATTAATTCTACTACGACAGTTACAAATGTCAACCAAGACAACCCTGACGCTTTGGCGAACTCCCTAGCATTTAGCCGCTTTAACCCCCAGATACTGCGCCACCAGGTCCATAGCGCAATACCGTCCACACATACTGCAAGCTGAGCCTGTTGTAGCCCTCTCGCGGTGAACACGCTGGGAATGCTCTGGGTCCAGGGACAGCCTGGCCTGCTCCTCCCAGTCAAGCTGCTTCCGCGCCAGAGACATCTGGCGGTCCTTCTCCGCAGCACCTTTGACTCCCTTAACGATATCGGCAGCGTGGGCAGCAATGCGCGAGGCAATAACACCTTGCCTCACATCATCGGCATCCGGTATGGCAAGGTGCTCGGAAGGTGTTACATAACAGAGAAAGTCAGCACCGGCTGCGGCGGCAATAGCACCGCCGATAGCGCCAGTTATATGGTCATATCCAGCCGAGATATCAGTTACCAGCGGACCCAGTACATAGAAAGGTGCCCCCTTGCAGATAGTCTTCTGCAGGCGGACGTTGGTCTCTATATGGTTCAACGGCAGATGCCCCGGTCCCTCTACCATTACCTGAACGCCGGCCTCCTGGGCTCTCTGAACCAGCTCCCCTAAAGTGAGCAGTTCTTCAACCTGAGGCCGGTCGGTGGCATCCGCCAGGCAGCCGGGACGTAAGCCGTCACCAAGACTCAGAGTAACATCGAACTCACGGGCTATATCCAGCAGGCGGTCGTATTGCTCATAAAGCGGGTTCTCACGCTCGTTATGAAGCATCCAGCCTGTCAAGAATGCACCCCCGCGAGAGACAATATCAGCCACCCTCCCCTGCTGCCTCAGCCGGGCAATAGCAGCCTGGGTAACGCCACAGTGCACGGTTATGAAATCAACCCCACCCCGGGCATGCTCCTCAATCACAGCAAATAGTTCATCAACATCTATCTTGACGATAGCGTCATGTTTTTCAATTCCTTCAATTCCCGCTTGGTAAACGGGCACCGTACCTACCGGCATGGAACTAGCTGCAATTATCGCCTGCCGGATAGCGGCAATATCGCCGCCAGTGCTCAAATCCATAACTGTATCGGCCCCGGCACCAGCGGCTACGCGTAGCTTCTCCAGTTCGGTATCAGCATTGCCAAAATCAGAGGAAGTCCCGATATTGGCATTTACTTTGGTAGCAAGCCCCTCGCCGATACCGCATGGAACCAGATTGGAATGCCTGATATTAGCCGGAATAACTACCGTACCCGCAGCAACACCCTGCCGTATAAATTCAGCCTCCAGCCCTTCAGCCTGCGCCACCATTTCCATTTGCGGTGATATATTACCTTCTCTCGCAATTTCCAACTGAGTCATTCCGGCACCTCCATATAAAAATAATAAACCAAGGGCTTCGGCTGATAATGCAAGACCCTTGGTCTGATTTATTGCCGCTTCCCTACGCTCGCATTACCGAGTTCAGGTTCCTAGGGTCGTCCCACACTTTGTGAAGGACTCTCAGCCCTGAGCACCCCTAGCGGTTAAATTGTAGAAATATTATAACATAGAATAACACGTAAAGTCAACCCACGTCTTCGCCAGCCTGACAGTAATGCATCCTGTTCATAGCCATTAAATTGTATTGATTCACACGTACTATCCGTGAAAGCACACCATTTAACCAACACAATATTATGTGGACTCTAGTATAATCCACTCCGGTTTCCATGTTCGAATGTTATTTAGCATCCGTTTTACTGAACTTAGGGGCCAGAAGGATATGCCCGACTATAATTGGTTTATCTACTCTCTTAAAGTTCCACGGTAAATGGACTAATCCCTTCGGGATATATACAACGGTGGCGGTATTGATGGTATGTGTTTCCTGGTCTTCACCCCAGCCTAGACATAAATCTATTTCTGCCTGAAAATCCATGTAGTTTCTTGGGTCGCCCCCAAGAAAAAAAATGTACTCGTCGGCATCATGTTTATGAGGCGGAGGTCCCTCCATACCGGGTTCTGAACAGACATTAAAAACAATATCGCAAGTTATCCCCTCATTTAAGGATGAATCTACGTAAATAGGTACTTGAGGCCACATGTTAGCGTGCGGCTCTCTCAATATGCATTTACCATATTTCGTTTCAGCCATTTTGTCCTCCTTAAAATTCTCTACCAGGAGTTTTATCATACTAATACGCCGCCGTCAAACGCCTACTGTGAACATGATTATAGAAATCATTGCGAAACCTATGAGACCGGATAGATTTGATTTCTTAGTCGAACCGCATTAAGGTTTTACAAAAAGGCGCACTGACCCACACCAGCAACCGCTCCCTTAACCTTTTTATTGACTTTACTTAAAAGGCAGCGTCAATCTCGTCCCGGCATTGTTCATAAAGAATCTGTCACCGAATTCCCGCGCTAGATATGCCGAAGAGGCGAATCCAGTGCAGTGAGAGACCCCCAGATACTGTACGCCCATCTCCTTCAATGCCGCCGCCGTCTTTTCAAGTCGTTCTTTTGAGGCGTGAACAAGGTGTGTGCCACCGATAGCGGCGTATATCAGTTCCTTTCCCGTTATCTTCATGGCATGCCGCAGGGTATTTACAATGCCGTGATGAGAACAGCCAAGGATAACCACCAGCCCAAACTCAGTATCAATAATCATAGCGAGGTCATCGTTAATCTTGTCCTGTTTTAGTTCTTCACCTTCCTTAACAAACAAGTAGTTTTCCACAATTTCATAGTCGTCGACCATAGGTATCTCCCCCGTGGTCATTATTTTATTTGAGAGCTTCACCGGCTCAGTCGATAGGTTAAACGAAGCCCCCATCACTTCCAGTGCTTCCCTGAGGAAAGGAATACCGACATATCGCTGCGGACCATTCTCCATGGCCCCGTATTTCCTCGCCCAGACATCCGGATGGGCAACAATTTCTGTCTGCCCCGCTATCCTCAAAACTTCAAGGATACCGCCGGTATGGTCGTAATGCCCGTGGCTGAGCACAATCTTGTCAACCGCCGTAAGGTCAACCCCAAGAATATGGGCGTTGTGCACTGCGGCAATACCGCTGCCGGTATCAAAGAGGATTTTCATCCCGTCGACTTCCACAAGCATGCTCAGACCCCACTCCGCCAGACAAGCCGTAGTTGCCGTGTTCTCACTCAGTGTCGTTATTTTTATCTCCATGATAACCTCCTTATTCCTATTATACTGGCCAGCCAAGCCATTCAAAGACTTCTATCATCTTCAGTCCCATATAAAACATTACTATAATGAATATATATTTCAAATAAACAGCGGAAAGCCGGTGGGCACTCATAGCGCCGACCTGCGCCATGCCGACACTAGTCAGCACGAGAATAAACCATGATGGCAAATTAACGTAGCCGATGGAATAGGGCGGCAGGCCAGCGACCCCGATACCATTAACAATATAGCCGATAATACCGCCGATACTGGTAAATATCATCATCCCCAGCGATGTTGCCACGGCGGTGTGCATCTTAAATCTGAGAGCTAGCACCATGACCGGAACCATGACGACAGCGCCGCCAATACCCAAGATTCCTGATAATAAGCCGCCAGGGACAGCCCAGGCAACCCATATCCAGGGCTTATCCACAGCTTCTCTCACGGTTCGCGGCTGCCGGGCAATAAGCATCCTGACGCCACTGAGAAGAACGATAGCGCCGTAAGCAATTTTGAGTTTTTCGCCATCGAGATAAGCCGTTATGGTAGCCCCGATTATGGCGAAAACAAGGCTGCAGACTCCCATTCTAACGGCCGCCCGCCAGTATACCGCCCCTTCCCGGTGATGCCTCCAGGCGCCGCTGGCGGCGGTGGGCAGTACCACAAATAAATTGGTACCGAAGGCCAGCTTTATGGCCATATCAGTCGGCAGGCCCATATCGGTAAATACCAGGTACTGCACAGGCGTCATTATGAAGGCACCGCCGAGACCTAAAAGACCACTGGCAAAACCAACCCCAATGCCAGTCGCCAGCAGAATAATAACATGAGTAAGCGTCACTAAATCACTTTCTCCAATTCCAAAAAGGATGCGTGAAGATAATTTCTAAGGACAATAAATGGCTATTTCAACCTAGCTTCCAAGCTTTTCCTTGACCGCTTCTATTTTCCCATCCATGGTCAAAAGTTTGTCACGGCGGTCGTCAATTCTGATGGTGGTAACGACTCTCATAGCTCCGGCATCAAAGGCAGAGGCGTGCATCCTTTGCGCCAGAGACAGGAGCTGCCGGAGGTCACCTTCAATAATCGTATTCATCGGCGTCAGCTGGTATTTGATGCCAGGTTCATTCTTCAGTATCCTGACAGCACCCGCAACGTACTGGCTGACCGAAGGTGACTGCGTTCCTACCGGCACAACACTGATGTCAATTATAGCCATTTCCCCAAACCCCCTTACAATACTATTGTCAATGCAAACGATTCAATAGAGCATATGCTCTGTCCATTATTCTATTTTATTCCTGAGTCGGCGATAATAACTCTCGGAAAGATAGAGGGCCGCCAGCGGGTTGTGCCCGAATACTCTATCCTTAACCGCAATGACGGTCAACGGGACATTACAGTACTTGATAAACAGAGTATCGTGCCCGATACAGAGTCCAAGCATGATAGCCATGTCAACACCTGCTTGATTTATGATAAGAGCCTGGGCTATGGGATTACACATGGTTTCCCAGTATTCCGGTTCGGCAATCTTTTCGTCTGCTTTGAGGCCAAGGCTCTCCTTAGATACGGCCCCCGTCTTGCACTGAACGGTGACAACTTCAAAGCCGTTATTCTCCAGAATGTCGGTGAGGAGACCTGCTTCCTTGAATAATCCCCCGCAGTGGGCAATGCCAAGCCTTTTATAGCCACATTTCCGGGCGAACTGAATCAGTTCCTCGACGCGAGGCAGCCTGGTTCTCAATCCGTCAGGCAGGCGCTCGTAGCACTCGGCCTCCTGTATAGAAGCCAGCCGGGCGAACTCTCTTACCTCCGGTTTATCATATTCAGTCATTGCCTCGGCATATACGCCAGGCATTAACTTCATGGGACAGAAGGCGGGTGCTTTCTCAAGAGACGGAGGCCCGTCACTTGCTTTCTTACCCATGTTTTCACAAACCCTGGTGGGACAGCGGGCGCACCTGGGATACTTATTACCAGCCATATATACTCCTTTCACAAGCCCTGAATACCATTCTAGTTATTTAACGTCCAAAAGACAACCGTTCGCCTGATTGTGCCAGAGGTCAGGTGTTCATTCACAAAGGTAAAGAGGGGCTAGCGCCCTTTTTAGACTCCCCGCTTTAGAGGGGGAAAAGGTGCGCCTAAGCACCGGCGATAAGCTGATGGAGCTTTTTACCACCCACCCCAACATGCTCAAGAGAATAAAACACCTGTCCACTCTGGCGGTTTAAGACACCAGCCAGCCAACCCTGCTCCAAAGTACTATGTCATAAGTTCGATGTTTTCTTGACTTTTAAATCGGCATACGATAAACTATTCTGGGTAGGCAGGAAACCATCTCTTCAAGTCTGAGTGCTTCCCCAAGAAGTCTCAGATTTAATTATGTCAGAAGCAAGGTTTGCATGAAGATTGCGATTAGCGGTAAAGGTGGCGTAGGTAAAACTCTACTATCAGCTTTTCTTTCCCATATTTTCGCCGATTCCGGCTTTTCCGTTATTGCTATTGATGCCGACCCCGATGCCAACCTGGCGGCCACCCTCGGTTTTCCCCACCCGGAGGCGATAACCCCCATATCTGAACTGGACGACCTGATTGAAGAGCGTGTTGGCGTACGCCCCGGCCAGTCCGGCTCTTTCTTCAAGCTGAATCCCAAGGTCGACGACCTGCCGGAGAAGTACTCCGTGCGAACTGACGGCATAAGGATAATGGCCATGGGGCGGATAAAGAGGGGAGGCACCGGCTGTTACTGCCCGGAGGGCGCCCTTTTACAGGCTTTAGTCAGCCACCTGCTCGTGCAGAGGAACGAGGTGGTTATCCTGGATATGGAAGCGGGGATAGAGCATTTATCCCGCGGCATAACGAAAGCCGTAGACAAACTGATTATCGTCGTTGAGCCAGGCCGGCGGAGCATCGAAACCGCCCGGACCATAAACGAACTGGCGAGTGACCTCGGCTTGACCAATATTTCCATCGTGGGCAATAAAATCCGGAACGAGGAAGACAGGAAATTCATAACCTCCAGCCTGCCCGGTTTTGATTTCCTGGGTTTTATCCCCTATGACCCGGCCATAACCCAAGCTGACCTTGCCAATCGGCCGGTTTTCTCGGAAAGCCTGTACGCCGCCAAAGAGGTCAGGAATATCTACAATAAGCTCATGTCTTCAATCAGGCAGCCGAGCGTAAAAAACTGATAGATAGGATTATATCATATAGAATAGGACCATTAAATGGTTCCGGGATGAATTACCGGGTATGCAATTTACCTTAAGGTAACCTGATAAAGAATCTACAAACGTAAATTAAAGCGCAGTAAAAAATATATAATTAGGAGGTTCCTAGTGGCTTACGATGCAGTCAAGATGAAGGACTGGCAAATTTCGGAGGCGGCTGAAGAGAACATGCCGACCCCGGA
>CAZPQB010000030.1:0-12170 GCA_964588605.1 uncultured Dehalococcoidaceae bacterium
ATATCGTGGTGCGGGCGCTTGGCGGCCTTATTTATACGAATGGCTACGAAGACCGTCCCCCCCTGACCACCAGCTACATACACACCCACTGCCTCGGGGCTATGAACGGAGCCGTCGGCACCATGATAGCCTTAAGCCACCGGGTACTGACGGGCAAAGGACAGCATGTCGATGCCATCACCCAGCAGGCCCTTGATATTGTTTGCTCGGCGGAAGTCGAGGGGCCTTACGCCCTGTTCGAGGAGATTCCCACTCGACATGGCAGGGCGCGGGCGGCGGTCACGCTTAAAGATAAGTCGGTGTTTTACAATCCGCTGCTGTGGGAGTGTAAGGACGGTTATGTTGCCCTGAACCTCCTGTTAAATCCGGCCTCGGCAAAAAACAACCTCAGCATGATGGAATTTATCAAGAAAGACAGTATTGATATCGGCTCCTTTGAGAAATGGGAATGGCAGACCAAGAGCTGGGAGGACATGACCCCGGAGGAAGCCAACAAACTGATGGAGATACTGGGCGAGTTCTTTATGAACCATACCAAGGACGAACTGCTGAAACTGGCGACCGATAACCGCTTCCAGCTAGGGCCCTGCAACAACGCCGAAGACGTACTCAAGTACCCCCAGCTCGAAGCCAGGGGATTCTGGAAAGAAATCGAACACCCCGAACTAGGCACCACTCTTAAATATCCGGGTGGTGCCGTGATGACCACGCAGGGGTACTGTGGAATACGGCATCGGGCGCCCCATATCGGTGAGCATAATGATGAAATTTATCAAAAACTCGGAATGTCCGCCGACGAAGTGCTTTCTCTAAAAGAAAGCGGGGTCATTTAGACGAGGAGATTATATCGTGGCCAGGAAACCTTTTGAAGGCGTAAAGATAGTACAGCTTTGCTGGGCGGGCGTTGGGATTTATATTCTCAATTACCTGAGCCATTACGGAGCGACGACGATACGGGTAGAAACAGCCACAAGGCCGGACCCCATCAGGCTCTTCGCCCCGTACGCTCCCACCAACAAAGAAGGGGAACCCATCGGCCTGGAACGCAGTGCCTTCTTTTCTATCACCCATACCGCCCCGGAATACGGCATCTGCCTGAATTTCAAACACCCCGAGGCAGTGGCTATCTTTAAAAAGCTGGTAGCCTGGGCTGATGTTGTCGGGGAAGGCTTCCCCACCGGCGTTATGGACAAGCTGGGGCTGGACTACGAGGGGCTGAAGCAGGTGAACCCGGAAATCATCATGATGCGCACCTGTGGCTACGGGCATACGGGTCCTATGGCTGACCAGCCCGGCTTCGGCAGTATCCTGACAGCCGTGACCATGATGGATACGATTGTCGGCTGGCCTGACAGTCCTCCCGTGCCTCCCTCCACTTACTATACCGACCAGCTTTCGCCGATGTACGCCTCACTGGCCATCATGGCGGCTCTCG
Organism: uncultured Dehalococcoidaceae bacterium; assembly: GCA_964588605.1. Lineage (GTDB taxonomy): Bacteria > Chloroflexota > Dehalococcoidia > Dehalococcoidales > RBG-16-60-22 > CAZLEY01. The sequence continues at coordinate 1,436 of CAZPQB010000030.1, forward strand.
ACTACCGCCGCCGAACCGGCAGGGGACAGTATATCGACCACGCCCAGATAGAAGCGGGGCTGAATTATATAACGCCGCTGATTCTCGATTATCAGGCTAACAATAGGGAGCTGGCTGCAAACGGCAATAAATGCGACCACGCCGCTCCCCACGGGGTCTACCGCTGTCAGGGCGACGATAGATGGGTGGCTATTGCCGTGATGACCGACGAGGAGTGGCAGAGCTTTAAACAGGTTATCGGCAATCCAGATTGGGCAAAAGACCCGAAATATGCGACCTCAGCCGGTCGTGTGGAAAATAGCGATGAGCTTGACCGTCTGGTAGAAGAGTGGACGATTAACCTGCCGCCAGAGCAAGTACAGAAAATGCTGCAGGCGGTGGGAGTCGGCGCTGGACTGGTCGCTAACGCCAAGGACCTCGACGAAGACCCCCAGCTTAATCACTATAACTTTTACCGCGAACTGGACCATCCCTATATGGGCAGGTTGCGCTATTACCATCCGGACCCTATAAAATTATCTAAGGCTGAAGCCGATGTGAATCGTCCCGTACTGCTCGGCGAGCATACAGATTATATCTGCCGAGAGATACTCGGCATGCCTCAGGACGCAATTGAACGGCTGCGGCAAAAAGGCGTATTCGACTGATTCCCTCTATCAGGCAGGGCAATCATCATACCGAAACAATTCTTGAAGTTACCCCATGGGGGGAGTAGTATAAAGGCATGGATTTCGGCCAGCTTTTTCAGTCCATCATCCCATTTGCTGAGAGCCTGCCCGCCATCCGGGCTATCATTGCGTTTTTCCTCGTGTTTTTCATCCCGGGATTTGCCTGGACATTTGTTTTTTTTAAACGTATTAATTCAATCGAAAGGGCCGTCCTTTCTATTGGCCTGTCCATTGCCATGGTAACGCTCAGCGTCCTTGCTCTAAACGTACTGTTCGGGATGAGGATAACCGGGGCTAACGCACTTTTTACGATTATCTTAATTACGGCTATAGGCGTGGCACTCTATTTCGTTAAGAGGTTTATAACCCGCCGGCCGGAGGCTCCCAACGGAGATTAAATGTACGATACGGTAGTTATCGGTGGCGGCCCAATAGGAAGTTATGTAGCTCTCAGGCTGGCTGAGAAGGGACACAGGACACTGGTGCTGGAACGGAAGTCGCGGTCGGGGGAGGCGGTCTGTTGCACAGGTATAATAAGTCGGGAATGTGCCAGCGCCTTTGCCATTGAGGACAAAGTAATACTCAGGCAGGTGAATAGCGCCAGCCTGTTTTCTCCTTCCGGAAATCGCCTCAGCCTGTGGCGAGCGGAGCCCCAGGCATGCATCCTGGACCGCGTGGCTTTTGAAATTTCGATGGCGGAGCGTGCTCAGGGAGCCGGCGCGGAGTATCATTTCAATAGCCTGGTGAAAGACATAACAACCGGAAGCGACAGGGCAAGGGTTACGGTACTCAGTGGGGGAAAAGGGGTGGAAATCCAGACAAGAGCCGTGGTCATTGCCAGCGGCTTCGCATCGGGACTGTGCTCACGGTTAGGTCTTGGCAGGTTTGGTGATTTTACCGTAGGCGCCCAGGCTGAAGTAAAAACGACAGGAACGAACGAGGTGGAGGTCTATTTCGGTGATATTGCCCCGGGATTTTTCGCCTGGCTGGTGCCCACGACACCACCAATGGCGAGAGTCGGGCTGATGATGCGAAAAAGTCCTGGGCTCTACTTGAGGAAGTGGCTGACACTCTTGGCAGCCCAGGGGGAAATAGCCTCGGCCGAGGTTGAACTGTGCTACGGCGGAATCCCCATCAAGCCGCTGCCCCGAACCTATGGTGAAAGGCTGGTGGTGGTGGGGGACGCCGCCGGGCAGGTAAAGCCGACCAATGGTGGCGGTATCTACTACGGCCTTCTCAGCGCTGACATAGCCGCCGAGACGCTGCACCAGGCACTTGAAGACAACGACCTGTCAGCTAAAAGGCTGGGACGCTATGAGCGTGGCTGGAAAAAGAAACTGGGACGGGAGCTCAAGGTAGGCTACTGGGCCAGGAAACTGTTCGAGCGTCTGAATGACCGGCAGATTGACCGGATATTTAAGATTATAGAAGCCGGCGGCATTGACCAGGCTCTACTTAAGGCCGAAGACCTTTCCTTCGACTGGCACAGCAGGACGATATTACGGCTATTGAGATACCAGGTGGTAGCCAGAGCCATGCATATAATAAAACTCCCCTTCGGGAGCGGACGGATTGACCTTTAACGGTGTTAGTGTTTAGAATGAGATAGCTTTAATAGGGAGAGAGATAGATGGTGAACAGTGAAAGCCAGATTCCCACCCTGGGCGAAGCGGCGGCAAATTTCCTATCGAAATTGTCGTCCCAGAAAAGAGAGGCCAGCCAGCCGGAAGTATACAAATTCGCCCGCTGGTACGGCTGGGAGCGTTCCTTTGCCAGATTGGCGCCGCCCGATGTCGCCAGTTACGCCGAGCAGCTATCAGTGTCGGACACCGACTACGCCAAAAAGCTGGAGCTTGTGCGCTCCTTCCTGGCTCATGCCAAAAAGGCAGGATGGAGCCGGACCAATCTGGCTACTCACCTGAAAACCAAGAAGTCGAAATCCGGGCCGCAGTTTACCACCAGTCGCGGCCGACCCGAGGATGTCTCCCTGACCCGGCAGAAATATGACGAACTTGAGGTCGAACTTGCCAACCTCAAGAACAGAAGCCATGAACTCATTGATGAAATAAAGTGGGCGGCCGCTGATAAGGATTTCCGCGAAAACGCCCCTCTGGCTGCTGCCCGAGAAGAACGCGGCCACGTGGAGGGGCGTATTAAAGAGATACAAGGGACACTGAAGGCGGCAACTGTTATTGGTGAGAAAAAGGAGCCGACCCTCAAGACAGAAGTCGGCGATATCATCATCCTCAGCGACCTGGCTTCCGGTAAAGAACTCCGCTACATGATAGTCGACCCGAGGGAGGTGGACCCGAGCCGGGGTAAAATATCCATCGCCTCACCCCTTGGCAAGGCGCTCATCGGCAGGCATGATGGAGATACGGTGGAGATAACGGCACCGGCCGGAAAGTTGCGTTACCAGATTAAACAGATTGAGCGCTGAGCACTATGTGCTATAATAATCTTATTACGGGGATATAGCTCAGCTGGGAGAGCGCCGCGTTCGCATCGCGGAGGTCGGGGGTTCGAATCCCCCTATCTCCACTTGGGGGTTCAATAGGCAGAATTTTTTTTATCTCCTTTGCACTAAACATCTAGATAATATCTTATTACCACGCTGGGCTTCGAGAGGGTATCCTCAAGGAAGTTATACTGTTTTAAAAGCTTTTCACTATACCATGGTCGCGCCGCCGTCAACCGCCAGAGCCTGCCCCGTAATAAAGACCGCGTCGTCCGAGGCTAGATAAAGCACGGCGCTGGCCACTTCTTCAGGCAGCCCCACCCTACCCAGTGGTACGATGTCTGACGCATGTTCCCTGGCTTCACCCGTAAAAATTCTATTGAAGCCCGGGGTATCAATAGGGCCCGGACTGATGCAATTAACATTAATATTATAAGGTGCCACCTCCAGAGCCAGAGCCTTGGTGAAAGCAATCACCCCACCCTTGACTGCGGAGTACACTGCCATTCTCGGGCCGCCTACTCTCCCGGCTATGGCAGCCGTGTTTATAATTTTACCGTATTTTTGCTTTATCATGCTGTCAAGCACTGCCCGCGACATGATAATGGTGCTCATGAGATTGAGGCCTATCATCCTGTCCCAGAAATCCTCGGTCTGCTCGATAAACGGCGTGAGAGGAGCCAAGTCAGGATCACCGCCAACGTAATTAAACAGTATGTCTATCCGGCCATACTGTCCCAATGCCGAGGCCACGATAGCTTTAGTGCAGTCGCTTTTTGTGATATCCCCCCGTACCGCCGTTACGGTGCCGCCTGTCGAGTGAATTTCATCCGTCGTTTCACTCAGTTTATCTTCATTTCGGCCATTGATAACGACGCTTGCCCCTTCTCTAGCAAATCCCAGAGCCGCGGCCCTGCCCATTCCCGCCGTACCACCCGTTATTATGGCTACCCTGTCTTTAAACCTCATATCAGCCTCCTTGTCTGCACTGTTATCAAGCGGGCGCGATGTCGTCGATACCAAGGGTGGATAACATCTCAACCCGTGGCCGGCCTGTTTCTTCGTCCCAGCCCCGGAGATGGTAGTATTGCCGCAACATAGCTTTGAATTTACTCCTGTCAAGGATTTTACCTTTTACAGGCACCGGTTCATCACCGGGACCGGGAACCACCGCCAAGTCGGAGTTAGGGATTGCCTGCAAGGGCTCGGTGAAGTTGAACTCAGGGGGGAAGTCAGCTTCAGGAGTTTTTTGCCCCTCCCGCAACATTATAGATCTCTGGAGGTTACAGATGCGCTCCGCATACCGGTCAAGTTCATCACCGTCGATACCGGTAACAGCAGTAAAGATTTTCGCTTCAAGGTAAGGGTCTCCCAGGTGGTCCGGCGTATTGAAAGAATAGGTTATAGGGTAGTTGAAGTCGCACAGCCCCAGGCTGTCCCTTAAATAGGCCCTGTTCTGTATGTTTCTTGCGGCCAGCGCTTTTCCCTCGTAGCTGGTGACATCAGCCGCTTCGTCGCTACCCCAGAATGTTCTGGCTATATCACGAAACAGCCCGGTGGTGACCGGTGTGGCTCCCGGCTGTGCCTGGTTTGCCTCCCAGGCAGCCATGACGAAACCCATTTCATGCAGGAGATTATGATGTATTCTCGGTTCCATGGGGTAAATTAACGCATTAACGACATACACTCTGGGCGGAAACATATCATGCATACCAATGGGCGCGACAAAACGATTGAACAATGCCCGGGCTCTTTCCGGTACTTTTTCGGCGGCTCTTACCAGACCCTCGGCAAGAACCTCACCAAAACCCTCGCGGTGGGCTATCGATTGAAGCAGTTTATCCAGAAACCCCCGTGTGCCGATTTTTGAGAGAGGCAATCCGGTTTGTCTTTCGTTAAGCGCCCCCGCCCGATAGCAGGCATAGAGCCAGTCGACCATACTTTCGAGTTCCCAGGTTTCTATCGAGTAGTCGTTAGCCAGGGTCGGAGCGTGGAAAAGCGTACTTACAGGTTCATTTTCCCGGGAATACTGCCAAGGCAAGTAATACTGCATAGGCTGACATTTGCGGTATCCCTCCAGCCCTTTACCATACCGGTAAAATCCCCTGATGCATTCCACCCCACACTGATAGCAGGCACCTTTACCGATGACCTCGAACGGTGGGTCGAGATGCGTGTGTACTATACGCGGCGGTATGGACAGCCGCAACCGCTTGCTTATCTTTAGGGTATATTTATTCAATTCCTTGAGTTTATTGGGGTCGGCTACGGTGGGATTGCCGCTACCTCTCACGGCTATCGCCTTGATGTTCTTGCTACCCATCACGGCGCCGAAGCCGGCGGAACAGGCACCCTGATGCGAGGCGAAGATTACCGCGCTCCTTACCAGACTTTCACCAGCAACGCCGGTTGTCAGGAAGCGCGTTTTTTCACCGTGGACTTGCTGGAGAATTTCACCGGTACGGTAAGCGCCCTGCCCCCATAATGACGAGGCGTCACGAATTTCGGCTTTATGATCGGTTATTAGCAGATACACAGGTTTCGACGCGCGACCTGTAATGATAATGCCATCCAAGCCCGCCTTCTTTAGTTCAGGGCCCACAAAGCCGCCGACATTTCCGTAGCAGTAGCCTTCGGGGAGTGTCATCGGGGACTTGCCAGCTACCGCCATCCGGTTGGCCGCCTGAGTGCCGGTGGCTACCAAAGGACCCGTCATGAATATAAGGCAGTTCTCGGGATCGAATGAACGGATTTCGGGCGGTACGGTTTCCCAGTAGATTCTGGATGCGATACCACGTCCGCCGAGGTATTTTTCTGAATATGACTGTGTCGAAGACCGGTTTATCTGGGAACTGGTCAGGTCCACATGCAGCAGCGTGCCCATCCAGCCATGCATAACGCTTCTCCGTTCTATGGCGCAACAACGACCTTGTTTCCTATTCACGGGGCCACGGCGACTTTAATAAGGCTCTTGTCGGCCAAAAGCCTGTCGAAGCCCTTTTCAACTAGGTCGGATAAAGGAACCGAACCGGAGAATATTCCTCTGGTGCTCATCTTACCGGTTGATAAATAGTATAGAACTTTTTGTACTTCTTCTCCGCCGTAAGCCAGGCTTGACTTAATGTTCATCTCTTTTATTACCATCAACGACTGAACAACCCGGGATGGTTCAACGGTTACGCCAAGATTCAGTAACTGGCCTCCCCCCCGGGGAAGCGTCAGACAGAGTTCGAACGACTGCGGCACGCCGGCGGCTTCGACGACGATATCAGGACCTACCCCGTCGTAGAGTTGCGTTAACTTATCCACAAGCTTCTCGCCCTCTGCCGCCGGGTCGAGAGCTAAGTCAGCTCCCATCTGTAACGCCAGTTTTCTTCTGGCGTCAACCACTTCCAGCGAAGTGATATGCCTGGCACCGGCCATCTTGAATATCTGAATAGCGGAAAGACCGATGGGGCCGGCGCCGGAAACCACCACATTATCACCCAGTTTGAACGCCGATTGGGTGATTGCACGGTACGCTGTAGCTATAGTATCGGTAAGTACCGCATCCTCGAAGGAAACGTTGTCAGGTATTTTAAAGAGCATTCCGCTGGGGTCTCTAGCCAGCATGTATTCCGCCATACCGCCATCCACTCCCAGGCCGTTGGTATTCGGAAAAGCATTGACACAAATATTGGGATGGCCGTGTAAACAATAGTAGCACCGGCCGCAGGGACCCGGAGGTCCGGCAACAACCCGGTCTCCTACTCTGAGTCCCATCACTCCTTCCCCGATTTCATAAACCGTACCCACGTTCTCATGACCCAACACCACACCCGGTTTAATCATAGGGTCGCCGATGAAATATAAGTGCATATCCGTGCCGCAGATGCCACAATATTTTATCTTGACAACCGCTTCGCCCGGCCCCGCTTTGGGTATCGGCCGCTCCTCAAACCTGATGGACTTTACACCCTCATAAACAGCAACTTTCATAACATATACCTCTAATAACTGAACGTGTCACTAAAAGTCTCGTAAGGCACGGGTGGCCTGGGGAGATTTTTAGGCGTGGTAAACGGACTGTACTGCGAGTAATCATCGGTCATGGGCTTGTTCGACTTCGGAAAATCCGGAGGGAAGACAGGGGGGAGCTTGGGTTCAAGGGAGGTCTCCAGCCAGCTTTTTTCATAGGGCGTCTGGAAATCCGTATACACGTGGAAATGCCAGATTTTCCATTTCCCGTCCTCTTTGACGAAATCGACCGCGTACTTTTCCCACATCCAGCAGGCGGTCAGCTTGTCCCCCATCAACTGGGTCACGTGGCCCGGCGACATCCATATTCCTTTGGCCGTTTTCCCGTCCCCGGCCACTTCTATCATCGGGGTGGTCAACATGTGGACATTCATCGTGCCGATGAACATATTCTCCTTTTTATCCTCGATTTGAGGGTACAGAGCCCGCATTCCTTTCAGATTCGCCTCTCCCATCATGGCTTTGCCGTCGACGTATATTTTCCAGATGGCATCGATTCCCTCGAACCTGCCCAGGTCTCCGGTCTCCCAGGATACTCCGGGGGTTTTTTGTGCCCATATCTCCTCCACCTCTTCCTTGTGCATACCGGCCGTATGGTAGTATTCGTGAAGGCTCATCACGTTCTGTATTTCATGGATATCATTAAGACGCTGGACCATTTCTTCCAGACTTTTTTTTGCCATTTTTCATCCTCCTGTAAGGCTGTAGCCAGCCTTTCATTGGTTATTTCCCACCATGTTCTTTAGCATAGAGACCTGGCAGCATATCCGCCAGGTAGCCCATCTCGGAAAGGCAATGCTCCATATGCCCTTTCGCTACCTCTTCATCTCCGCTGTAAATCCAGAAGCGACTCCGCACCTCGGCGCCGTATTCGGTATCGCGTACAAAATGAATGACGCGTCCATCCGGGGTTCCGTCAGGGAGAGAACCCTCTCCGCAGATGACGGCACCCACATTCGCTTCTTTGAATTTAGAGGTATCGAAGAAATTCGCCGGGTTCTCAAACTTAACCCGGAACTTAAGTATCTCACCCGCCAGGTATTCTTCGCCATAGTGGCTGGCGCCGATGTAATTGCCCGGACTCCATTTCTCATCCCACTCAAACTTCAGGTGAGCTACCGGGTCCCAAGTCTTGTATGTTTCCGTGTCCTTAAGGTAATGGCCGAAAAACCAGTCGACCATTTTCCCCTTGGAGCCGGGTAGCCGTACCAGCGTGGCGGCAAATGACTGCCCGTTTGGCAGCTTAGAGTAGCCGGTTTCCATGGCCAGATAGCCGGGTTTCAATAGTTCACTTACTTCTTCTAACAGCACTCTCTTTGTCTCCTTTCGTAATCATTTTTCGCTAATAGAGCTGGAATTCCTGTTATGGTGAGCCCGCTTCTACAATTTCAATCAGGTTGCCGGCATTGTCACGGATGAAGGCCATGGCCTTACCTTCCATCATGCTTACATCCATGGCTATTTCAACACCGCGCTTTTTCAGCACATCTACGAACCTATGGACATCCTGCACCGCAAAGGCGAGATGCTTGGTTCCATGAGTTTGAATATCCCGGTCCGGGTAGCGTCGATCCTCAGGTAGCGTTGCGGCGCCTTTTGTCTCAAAGAGCTCAATATAGAATTCACCGTGCTTAATAAATGCAATTCTGGCGGATATCGCTTCTATCGTGAGGCGTTTCTCGACAGAAAAACCGAGCATATCCCTGTACCAGTCAATAGAAGCCTCAAGGTCAGGGACGCTGATTCCACAGTGGTGTGGTATCAGTTCAAAGGTTTCCGTTTTTGAACCTGGCACGTACCCTCCTGCCATAATATTTTACAAATTTCAGTAACCTGAGGACAGCATTTTCAAGGAATTACCTGATTTATTCGAAGTCTATTACATTTATCCGGGCTATTCCAGCCAGGACTCAAGGTACATAATATACAGACCAGCCATCCTCGATGACTATTGTCTGCCCGTCTATGTATTTTGACGGCTCCAGGGCCATGAAAATGATAGCATCTGCTATCTCTTCAAATTCACCAAGTCTACCAGATAACCTTACCAATATATCTGTATAAAGATATTGTTGAAAGTATAAAACTGTGAATACCGGATATTGGTATTTGTCTTGATTATATGTGGATATTTTATTGCGGGCAATTGCCAATAAGTATGATTTTCTAAGGAAACAATATTACTACTCTCAAGTTGATAGTATTACTACCAAACAGGTTGGCCCTGACCGGACATGGTAAATAACTGCTGGTAGGAAAATACGATGTCTGAAAGCAGTATCGGAGCTCCTGATAAAAAGACTAAGGTAAAACGTTTATACAGCAGGACTATTAGGCACCCGCGTATCCGATTCAGGTATGATGCCGCTTTCTCTGGCTAAAATAGCAGCTTGTTGTCGATTACGCACCTGCATTTTCTCCAGAATGCTGCTCAGGTGTGCCTTGACCGTGTTTTCTGTGATGTGCAAAGCTTCGGCAATTTCCTTGTTGGTAGTACCTTTTTGAGCAAGGAGGGCAAGCACTTCCTTTTCTCGTTTACTGAGGCCAACATTATACTCGGCACGTGCGACCGCCGCATTACTATAGGAGGCAACCTGCTCAAGAAGTTTCTGAGCCACTAAAGGAGATATGACAACTACCCCTCCCTTGGCAACATGGCGGATGCTGCTTTCGAGTCCGGAGTATGTTATATCCTTGTTAATATACGCTTTAGCGCGTGCTTTAAAACTACTCGCATAATTGATATCCTGATAGGGCTTCATTACGATAATAATCTTTATTTCAGGGTGCAATTCGTTTATTCTCTGTGCCACCTCACCGCAATCACCACCCTCTATCTCCTCATCCAGCAATAGTACGTCCGGTTTGAGCTGGTTAGCCTTGTTTATTGTATCTATAGCGTCGTAACATATGGTAAGCACCTCAATATCTGCCGACCTCTTCTCTATAAGCAGCAACAATCCCTCCCACCATAATTCATGATTACTGGCCAGAATAACTCTCACCTTTCCCATAGTCCCTCAGCTCCTGACACTACCACCGACCTTATTTTGAATCGTTAGCCGGTACATCATGATATTTGATTGACTGTATATTATTTAAGACCCAATTCTAAATAGTAGCCTACTTTTAGGCGAATAAAGTATATCACTAAATTAATAAAAATACTACTATGCAAAAAGTGTAGTAATATATACTACTATCTTCATGGAAACTAATTCTAATGGGGTATTGTCAGTGAATACAACCTTTGCGTACAATCAGCATATAGAATGATGGATGAAACCAGAATTGGCTATTACTAGCTGAAAGGAGGTGAAGATACACCAGTACTATATACAGCACCGTATACGTCAATATATGAATAAGTAAATTTTAAATCGTATATATAGTTATAAAGATAATCCACGTATAAAACCTGAAAGTTAAGGAGGTGTATAAATAATATGAGAACAAAGTACATGACTACACTTAATATTTGCCTGATATTAATCCTAGCTGTGTTGGCTTTCGCACTCTCCTGCGCCGAGCCAGAGCCGTCCCCAACGCCCCAACCATCCCCGTCCCCAGCACCTCAACCATCCCCGTCCCC
>CAZPQB010000030.1:12270-19307 GCA_964588605.1 uncultured Dehalococcoidaceae bacterium
CAACCATCCCCGTCCCCAGCACCTCAACCATCCCCGTCCCCGTCACCCCAACCATCCCCGTCCCCAGCACCTCAACCAACCCCATCCCCAGCACCCCAACCAACCCCATCCCCAGCACCTGAACCCGAAGTAATAAAACTTGTTATAAATGACCACAATCCACCGCCAACGGGACCGGCTATGGCAATTGACCACTGGGCAGAATACGTCGAGCAGCAGTCCGGCGGGGCACTTGACCTCGAAGTTATCCATGGCGCCGCACTGTTTACCGGCGATGAAATTTACGGACAGCTTGAAGCCGGTGGTTGCGACGGCGGTGTCTACGTTGTTGACCGCGAGGACGGCTTCCTTCTGAACCTGGCCCTCACGTTGCCCTTCCTGGGATTCCCCAAGCAGCACTTTGAAGACGCATTCTACACCCTGATGCAAGAATATCCCGAGTATGCCGCAGAGTGGGAAGGTGTAACCATAATCTCGGTGATGATAATGCCGGGAACACAGTTCCACACCGTCGATAAGGTGATCAAAACTCCCGCCGAAATCCAGGGCGTGAAGATGTTTTGTGCTGAGGCGTCACTGGTCGAAATCGTTAATGCAGTGGGCGGCGTCGGAGTGGAACTACCGATAACGGATATGGCTCCGTCGGTGCAGACCGGGGTTGTTGACGGCGTGTTCAATCATTTCCCGGTGTGTAATGTCTTCGGAGCGCTGGATATGATGCACTGCCATACCGTATTCGGCGGCGGCATTAACTTCACCCCGATGTTCCTGCTCATGAGCACTAAATCCCTGAACGGCCTCCCCAGCGACCTGAAAGACTTAATCATGAAGTCGGGTAGCGTGTGGTGCGATAAGTTCAGTGAGCTGGACGAGGCGGACATGGAGAATGCGATCGCACTCTGCGAACAAAATAACGATACCTTCATCGAGCTTACGCCCGCCCAGATAGCGGAGTGGCGCGACCTGATTAAAGCGGACGTCATCGATTCGTGGATTGCCGACTGCAACGCCGCGGGCCTGCCGGGACAGGCAGTGTACGACCGCGTTATGGAACTGATATCAAAAATGTGATATCAGCAGGGTTGAGTCATAGAATATAGATAGAACGCATAATAGCAAGCTGGAGGGTTGCGCACAGCGCCGGAGATATCGCCAGTTGCTCTATCCTCCGGCTTGCTTGTGGGTATGTCACGGGATTATAATTCATAACCTGCTGAAGATGCCCGGGAGGCCGGATATTGAAGGTACTCGATTCTCTAAGCCGGTGGATGGGCTACGTATCATCGGCAATAATAATTATATTAATGCTTCTTGTCACCGCTGACGTCTGTGGTCGGTATTTCCTGAACAGCCCGATAACAGGTGCCTCGGAACTTGCCCGTTTCATGATGATAATCATCGTCTTTCCGGCGCTGGCATGGGCGGCTCTTGCCGGGAAGCATATCAAAGTAGACATCTTAGTAGAACGCTTTCCACGACGAGTTCAGGCGATTGTTAGCCGCATTATGCTGCTGGCCGCCCTGGGCATTTACGGTATCATAACCTGGCGAAGCGCCCTGTACTCCATGGAGGTGGACAATATTACTTCCATGCTTAGATTACCGCAATCCATATTTTACTGGATAATGACGGTGGGTTTTGCTGTGTTTTGCCTGTCAATAATCGCACTGGTAATTAAGAGCATAGCCGGGGTGGTGAAAAGGTGAGTCCGGAGACCATTGGTGCTATCGGGCTGGCGGTGCTGATTATCCTCCTGTTTGCCGGGATGTGGATTGGTGCCGCCATGGCGCTAATCGGCTTTGTTGGCTATGTTTTGATTATGGGTCTTGAGCCAGCATTTTCAGTAGTATCTATGATCCCCTTCACCACTATGTCTACCTATATGATGACAACGATTCCGCTCTACGTATTCATGGGTGTAATCCTCTTCCAGTCGGGAGTGGGCGCGGACCTCTATGAAACCGCCTATACCTGGGTGGGGCAGTTGCGGGGGGGTCTGGCTTCGGCTACAGTTATCGCTTGTGCCCTTTTCGCCGCTATCACTGGTGTCAGTTCACCGGCACTGGTCACCATGGGCAAGGTCGCCCTACCGGCAATGAGGAAGTATCATTATGATGACAATCTTGCCCTCGGTTCAATTGCCTGCGCCGGCGGCCTCGCCTTCCTCATACCCCCCAGTGTCGTGCTCATTATCTATGGCGTCCTGACCCAGACCTCCATTAGCAAACTCTATATGGCCGGCTTTATTCCGGGAGTGCTTCTCGCCGGCTTGTTTATTGGCGTCATCATGCTTATTACGTTACGCCGCCCCACGGCTGGTCCGGCGGGTCCGAAGACCAGCTTAAAATCGAAGATAATATCGCTGAAGCTCACTTGGCCTACGGTACTTCTGTTCCTGGTGGTACTGGGCGGTATCTACTTGGGCGTCTTTACCCCTACTGAAGGAGGAGCAGTTGGCGCCTTCGGAGCCCTCGTTATCACAGCTGCCATGAGGCGACTCAGCTTCAGAAAGTTTCTTGACTCTCTCCTGGAATCAACGCAGACAACCGCCCTGGTCATGTTGCTTATCATCGGGGCGTATATATTAATGAAGTTCCTTGCCGTCAGTCAACTTACGACTTTGATGAGCACATTTATTTCCGATTTAGCTGTGCCCAATATGGTCATATTCGCGGGTATAGTAATCCTTTATATAATCCTGGGCATGTTCCTGGACATAATTTCGGCGGTTATCCTTACCATCCCCGTTATTTTCCCCATGGTTATGGCCCTCGGGTTTGACCCGATATGGTATGGCGTAATGGTGGTAATACTGGTAGAAATGGGGCTGGTTACCCCGCCGGTGGGGATGGATGCCTTTATGCTCTCCGGAGCTATTAGTATTCCGGTTTCTAAGATATTCAAGAGCGTGATTCCGTTCCTTGCAGCGGAGGTTGTTTGTATAATCCTTCTGGCGGCTTTTCCGCAAATCGCCCTGTGGTTACCCGGTACGATGTAATAAAAAGACGTAGTTTGAAGGAGTATACGGAGGTGACCTATGATAAAGAGCATTGTCGTTCATGATATTCCTATCGACCATATAGCGGCTATGGAGCGGTGGTATTTCAGGGAGCATGCAGCCGAGATTGTAAGGCGTTTCGGGCCATGGCTGACCCGCCATGAAAGCTTCCTGCCTGTCTTCCCACCACCGGAAGCTCAGGCGTATGGCTTCTATAACTGGCGTGTGACTGAGGGATGGTGGCGGGAGATACCGGAAACTGGCCCCAGAGGCACTTTTTCATTCACGGTGCCGCCAGTCTGGCCGAAGGTGGCCACGTGTTTCATCCCCACCCAGCCCACTGAGGATTTTATGGGCTTTGAACTTCAAGCCCGGGAGAAGAATGTCCTGCGCTGGTATGTTCTCCTTAAATATCCTGATGACGTTGCCAGAGAAGAAGGGGAGGACTGGTTTCTAAACGTCCATGCCGGGGAAGTTATGAAACAATCCGGTCTATACCGCTTCTTCAGCTACCAGGTTATTAAGGAGCCAATCTCCCTGCCGGGAGTATGGGCACCCGGTAAGACGCCCCCTAAAGATTCGGTGCTTCACAACTGGGACCGGGTATGCGAGTTGTGGTACGAGACGTTCGATGACTGGCGAAAGTCCGTTATCGAAGCGCCTCCACACTATACCAAGCCATCATGGGCAAAATATGATAAATACCCCTTCCTGGAGCCTTATATCGACTTTGTATGTTCGTTTATTCTGGAACGGCCAAACGATGAGTTCCTGAGAGATTCTCGGGGATACCTGTAGTATAACTAACAGTTGATTTGTTACTGGAATATAGGAGGCAAATACCATGGCACAAGCAAAAAAGATAATCGGTTTATCGACGGGGAGAGTGAACGGCAACTGTGAAATCCTGTTGAAGGAAGCCCTCATGGCGGCTGAGGAACTCGGCATAAAATCGGAAATCATCCGTGCTATGGAGCTAAAAGTGAAGCCATGCATGGGATGCGAAGCCTGCTCCATAGCGATGGTAAGAGGCAAAGAAGCACGATGTACCATCAAGGATGATGATGTCCCGTGGATTCTGGAGAAGACCCTGGTGGAAGATTGTGCTTTGATAGTCAGTTGCCCGGTATATCACCTGAGGACCAACTCGTACTTCGAGGCAATTCACGAAAGAATGCTGCCGACCATGTTCAGAAATCCGCATGTCCTCGAAAAAACCAGAGTGGGCGGCATCATTTCCGTTGGTGGCGGGGAACCGGAGTGGACTCCTCTGGGACTTACCTCGATAAACATCTTTGTTCAGCATACCAGGAAGCTGGTTGACCAGATGCAGGCGAATTTCGTCGGTCGGCCGGGTACCGTTCTCATGGAAGAACAGTACCTCAAACGGGCCAGACAGCTGGGACAGAATATCGCCAGGGCGATTACGATGCCGATTGAAGAGGTGAAATATGTCGGTGATGAAACGGAGGTATCCTGTCCCGTCTGCCACTGCAATGTGCTGAAGGTGCCGGGAAACCTTCCGGACGTCTATTGCCCGGTATGCTGGGTGCATGGTGGCATCTATGCCGACGGTAAAAAACTGAAAGTGAAGTGGTATGAAGAAGAGATAAAAAATCCTCGCTTCTCACCTAAATTTGTTGGCCAGCATCTGGAATTGATTGCCAATTTGCAGAAAAAATTCTACGCACAGGACCAGGAAACGGTAAAAGAACGGATTAAAAAGTACGTTTCGTACGGTAATATTATTAAACCATAATCTCATAGGTACTGCGCGAGGAGGCAGGCCGATATTGCGCGGAAACCGCTAAGTACACAAGGGAGGTATCGTAATGATTAGGAGTTATCTACTGGTTAACCTCGTAAGCTGGGACTACCTGCCGGAGGTTGAACGATGGCTTTATAAAGACCATGCCCCAGATACCATGAGTCAGCTGGAGCCGATACTGTACCGATATGTTACCTACCGGGCAGTGCCACCACCGGAGGGCGCCGAAGACTACTGTTATTACAACTGGCGCATGACCGAGCACTGGTGGCACGAAAGTCCTTTCCGTAAGGGCCAGATGGGACATGGCAGTGCTATGGCGGAAAGGTGGACTCCGAATTATAACGAGGCCGTCGGTATACCTGTGGGCGAGGCTGCCAGGACACAGGTGTGGCGTGCCAAGGCTCCGGCGTTTATCTTTGTTCCACCGCGCCCCACTGAGGATTTCAAGGGTGCCGGAATCACTCTTGATGACGGGAACATTTTACGCTGGATTACACTCTTTAAATACCCGGACGGCGTGTCCAGGGAAGAGGGCGATGATTGGTATATCAATATCCACGCCAGGGAGGTCGCCGAACAGCCCGAGCTAAAAAGGTTCTTCAGTTTCCATGACGTCGATCCCTCGTCCATGGTAGGTCCTTTTCAACGGGCATCCGAACTCTGGTATGAAAATGGCTCTGCCTGGCGCAAAGCGGTTGCAGAATCGACAAGGAAATATACCCGGCCTTCATGGGCAAAGTATGACAGATATCCCTTCCTTGAGCCCGGAGTTGATTTCGTCAGTACCTTCCTGCTGGAGCGGCCGGAATGTGATTTCCTGAAGGACTATCATGGCTATCGCATGACTGCATAAATGGTGAAAGCAAAGTTAATGCAGATATAAAGGCAATTTAGTTTTTATGTAAAATAACCTGGCCAATAATCACAGGAGGTAACCCATTATGAGTACGAGTAGAACCGCAAAGAGTCAAAACCGAGACGTTGATATCGTTGTTGTGGGGGGTGGTGGGGCTGGCCTGGCGGCGGCAGCAGCCGCCGCCGGAGAGGGAGCCAATGTCGTGGTGCTGGAAAAAAGGGGGCTGGGCGGTAATTCGGCGCTTGCTTTCGGTATTTTTGCCGCAGAAAGCCCTGTGCAGAGACGGGAGATGATTGATTGCCGCAAGGACGACTGTTTTAAACTGGCTATGGATTTTGCCCACTGGAAAGTAAACCCGAGGATTGTTCGCGCCTTTATCGATAAATCTGGAGATACCATTCAATGGCTTGAGGAGAAGGGACTTGAATTTAGCTGCATTCCATTTTATCCCAATCAGGTACCTCTCACCTGGCATATTCCAAAGGGCAATGGCGCCGCATTAGTGAAAACACTGATTCAGAACTGCCAGGACCTGGGAGTAACGCTGTTCCCTCGTACCCCGGCTAAGAAGATACTAACATCAACAAAGGGCGAGGTAAGCGGTGTTCTGGCGAAAGCGAAAGGGGAAGACTTAGCTATAAAAACCAGAAGCGTTATTATCGCCACCGGTGGCTACGGTGGTAACAGGAGGCTTCTTAAGAAATATTGTCCGGACTACCTCAGTAATCTGGATTGCGATGGCATTCATCATACAGGAGACGGGCTGGTCATGGTTATGGAAATGGGGGCGGCTACCGAGGGTCTGGGTATGCTTCACATGGCCGGACCGACCGCTCCGGAAAATGTAACTCTGAAGCTTGGCACTCCGCCGAATATATTGAGGGTTCGTTTAATGGCTTTCGTTCTGGAGCCTTACTCGGTCTGGGTGAATAAGAGGGGAGAAAGGTTCATTGACGAATCGTTCGGTTGCTATCACTATGAGACTTCCAACGCCGCCGTTCGGCAGCCAGATAACGTTACTTATACGCTGCTGGATGGCAAAATGATTCAGACCATGACGGAAGAAGGGCTCCTTGTGGCCATGGGGCTTCCGGAAGGGGCACAGGGAAACAAGCTGCCCGGACTGGAAAGAGAACTCCGGGCACTGGTGGATAAGGGACTGGTGAAGATATCCGATTCCTGGGATGCGATTGCAGACTGGATGGGTACCGACCCCGGGGCGCTGAAGGCGACGATAGAGGAGTATAATTTTGCCTGTGACCGTGGTCATGACCCCATCTTTGCCAAGGACCGGAGTTATCTCCTGCCCTTGCGTACTCCTCCCTATTATGCTATCCGCTGCCGTGCCTGCTTTTTGAGCACCCTTGGCGGTATTAAGATTAACGAATATATGGAGGTTCTTGACCAACAGG
>CAZPQB010000031.1:0-18989 GCA_964588605.1 uncultured Dehalococcoidaceae bacterium
TAGCCATTTCACTTTTATTACCGGTTGTCAGCACCAGCCAGCCGAACTTGTTGGATATCGCCATCAGGATATTACCTCTAATACGGGCCTGGATATTCTCCTCAGTGACATCCGGCTCTGTTTCCTTAAAGGTTTCCGCCAGCATATCTAGGTACGCCTGGAACACTTTCTCAATGGGAATAACTATGAGCTTGATGCCCAGGTTATCAGCCAGAAGCCTGGCATCCGATATACTGCCAGGAGAGGAATATTTTGAAGGCATGGCGACCCCGATTACATTCTGTTTGCCCAGTGCATCAACGGCGATGGCAGCTACCAGGCTGGAGTCCAGTCCCCCCGAGAGTCCTATCAACACTTTCTCAAAGCCGTTTTTCCGGATATAATCGCGCGTGCCCAGCACCAGCGCATCGTAGACTTCCGCGGGAAAGTCCTTTACTTCAATCCGCCGTGAAGGCAATGGTGGTTTTTCGGTGCTTAGCGGCACTTCGGAAATCATTATTTTCTCAGACCGCTCATGCTCTTCGTGAAGCCGTAATTCCTTTCTCCATCGGGAATCATGAAGACGTGCCCGAAATACGGACTCGACGTCCAGGTCAGCTACAATGAGGTCTTCCTCGAATTGCTTGCCTTGGGCTATCAACTGTCCTTTCTCATCCACAATCAGGCTGTTGCCATCGAAAACCAGCTCGTCCTGCCCACCTGTCAGATTGTTAAAGGCCATAATAGCCACGTTGTCAGCAGCGCGTGTCGCTATCATCCTCTCGCGGTAGTTTCCCTTACCGAAGTGGTAGGGCGAGGCACTGATATTGACGATGACCTCAGCCCCGGAGAAAGCCTGGGTGGTGGCTGGCCCGGCTTCGTACCAGATATCCTCGCAAATGTTAATGCCGATATTGATGCCAGCGAGGACATAGACGGGGCATTCGTTCCCCGCCCGGAAGTAGCGGTTCTCATCGAAGACCCCGTAGTTGGGCAGGAAAATCTTGTGGTATATGCCGGCCAGCTTACCGTCATGGATGACGGCGGCAGCATTGTAAATATCTTGCTTAGCGTCAACGAAGCCAACCACAACGCTGATGCCTGATGAAGCCTTAACCACCTTCTCCAGAGACCGAAGGTTCTCGGCAATGAACTGCGGCTTAAAGAGCAGGTCTTCGGGTGGATAGCCGCAGATGGCAAGCTCGGGGAAGGTAACGAGGTCGACTCCCAGGGACCTGGCCTCGTCGATAGCTTTCAGGATTTTCCGCCGGTTACCGGCAAAATCCCCCACCGTCATATTGAGTTGAGCCATTCCGACGCGGAGCCGACGTGTATCAACCCGGAGAGACATAACCACCTTACCTCCCTGCTCACAATATTGGCAGGTATCTCTGAAGCTCGTAGTCAGTTACCTGAGTACGGTAGTGGTCCCACTCTATTTTCTTATTTTGGATGAAAGCGTTAAAGACATGTTCACCGAGCGTTTTCCTTACCAGTTCGCTTCTCTCAGTGAGCAGTATAGCCTCCAGCAGGCTGGCGGGCAAGGTGCCTATCCCTCGCTCCCGCCTTTCTGCTTCACTCATTTCATAAACATTTTCTTCAATAGGGTCTGGGACTTCGTAACCCTTCTCAATCCCCTCCAGCCCCGCTGCCAGCATGACACTGAAGGCAAGATAAGGATTGCAGGCGGGGTCGGGTGAGCGGAACTCTATTCTGGTGGCTTTTTCCTTGCCTGGCTTATATTCGGGAACCCTCACTAAGTCAGCCCGGTTCCGTCTTGCCCAGGACTGGTAGACGGGTGCTTCGTAGCCGGGTACCAGCCGCTTGTAGGAATTGATCCACTGGTTGCAAACGGCGGTAATCTCGGGAGCATGCTTTAACAGCCCGGCAATGTAGCACTTGGCCTCTTTAGACAGGTGATACTCGTCTTTTGCGTCAAAGAAAGCATTTCTCTCGCCCTTGAATAACGACTGATGCACGTGCATGCCACTGCCGTTGATGCCAAAGATAGGCTTGGGCATGAACGTGGCATAAACGCCATTCCTCAGGGCTACCTCTTTCACCACCAGGCGGTAGCTCATCACATTATCCGCCATGGTGAGGGCATCCGTGTATCTCATGTCTATTTCATGCTGGCTGCCAGCGACCTCATGATGGGAATACTCAACACCAATTCCCATATCCTCCAGAGCGAGAACCGTCTCCTTCCTCATGTCGATAGCGGCATCCCGTGGCGTAAGGTCGAAATAGCCACCCTGGTCCAGCTGCTCGGTACCCTGGGAATCCCTGAAATAGAAGTATTCAAGCTCCGGGCCGACATAGAAGGTATAGCCCATATCAGCGGCCCGCTTCAGGTTCTGTTTCAGGACATACCTCGGGTCACCCTCAAAAGGTTTGCCTCCCGGCCTTAAAATATCGCAGAACATTCGGGCTACAGCCCGGTGCTCGCGCGGCTGCCACGGCAGCAACTGGAAGGTATCGGGGTCGGGCAGGGCCACCATATCGCTCTCGTCAATACGGGCGAAGCCTTCGATGGACGAACCATCAAAGCCCATGCCTTCCTCCAGGGCCCCTTCCAGTTCCTCGACGGTGATGGCAAAACTCTTGTGAATACCAAGTATATCGGTAAACCACAATCTGAGAAATTTGACATCATGCTCTTTCGCCATCTTCAGGACATATTCCTTAGCCTCTTCTCTGCTTCTTTTGCTGACCATTGTCACCCCCTGGTTTTATTTTATAATATTATCAAATATATAAATTGTCTAGATTGCGTTCTCATCGGCATCGCCGGTGCGGACACGTACCACGTTATCTACCGGCAGGACAAAAATCTTGCCGTCGCCAGTCTCACCCGTCCGGGCATTGCGTATAATAGCGCTTACCGCTACGGGTACGTCTTCATCAAGCAACACAAGTTCAATCTTGAGTTTAGGCAGCAGGTCCACCCGGTACTCTCCAGCGCGCCACTGGAGGGGAATTCCTTTTTGTTTGCCCCGGCCGCTGACCTGGCTCACGGTCATGCCGAAATAGCTGTTCTCTTCAAGGGCTTTCTTGACGGCATTGAGCCTTTCTTCCCGGATAATAGCTTCTATCTTTTTCATCGCAGCAGTCCTCCGTAAGCCCTTTCACCATGTTGCGCCAGGTCAAGTCCTACCGTTTCCTCGGACTGGCCTACTCTCAGTCCGACCGTAATGTCTACCAGTTTGCCTACTATCAGGGTAATGACGAAGGCAAAAGCGGCGACAGCTACGATACCGACAAGCTGTGTCAGTACCTGTGCTCCATTACCCTCGATTAAGCCGGGCGTTCCCGCCACTGCCGAGCTGGCGAAGATGCCCGTGGCCAGGGCTCCCCAGATTCCACCCATGCCGTGAACGGCAAAGACGTCCAGGGAATCATCAAATCCGAGTTTATTCTTGATTACAACTATACTGTAGTAGCCGACTATGGAGACCACGATTCCAATCGGGATAGCCGCTAGAGGATTCACAAAGCCTGCGGCCGGGGTTATGGCGACCAGACCGGCCACGGCCCCGGTAACGGTCCCCAGTAAACTCGGGCGATTATGAAACCAGCTGATTGTCATCCAGGTAAAGCCGGCTGTGGCTGCCGAAAGGTTCGTGGCGACAAAGGCATTAGCTGCCAGGCCGTCGGAAGCCAGGGAACTGCCCGCGTTGAAACCGAACCAGCCGAACCAGAGCAGTCCGGCGCCAAGCGCCACCATGGGGATATTGTTGGCCTCCATCGTATCGCCGGGGAAACCTCGGCGCCTGCCCAGCAGCATAACCAGTGCCAGTGCCGATACCCCGGCATTGATATGGACCACGGTACCACCGGCGAAGTCGAGGGCACCCAGTCCGCTCAGCCAGCCTCCGTTACCCCAGACCCAGTGGCATACGGGCGCATAAACAACGGTCAGCCACAGAGTGGAAAAAATCAGAAGGGCGCTGAACTTGATTCTTTCCACAACCGCCCCCGTAATCAGGGCTACCGTGATGATGGCGAACATGCCCTGAAAAGCCATGAAAGCCAGATGGGGTACGGTGGTGGCATAAACATCGGACGGTTCCATCCCCACATTAAGAAGACCCAGGAAGTTCAACCCGCCGATAAAACCACCTTTATCATCCCCGAAGCTGAAGCTGTACCCCCAGAGCGCCCAGATAATGCCGACAAGCCCCATGATGGCAAAGCTCATCATGATTGTAGAGAGCAGGTTTTTTCGCCGGGCCATACCACCGTAGAAGAGGGCGAGGCCGGGCGTCATCAGCAGGACAAGTGCTGATGAGATAAGGATCCAGGCGGTGTCACCGGAGTTGATGGACATCTTTTAAACCTCTAACGGTCTAGATGTCTTTAGTTTAGCAGGCTAATGTTACGAACAGATTACAGGGAGGTTAAATTTGTATTACTGGAGAGGCCCTGCATGAGAGTCTTTTCTAAACCTATAGCCGATATTTCTTACCGTTTCAATGAACGAGTGATTCGCGTCCTCAATTTTACTTCTGAGTCTTCTGATGTGGACGTCCACG
Source organism: uncultured Dehalococcoidaceae bacterium (assembly GCA_964588605.1). Lineage (GTDB taxonomy): Bacteria > Chloroflexota > Dehalococcoidia > Dehalococcoidales > RBG-16-60-22 > CAZLEY01. The sequence continues at coordinate 4,515 of CAZPQB010000031.1, forward strand.
GTCCGGTCGCCGCCGTAGTAGTCATAGCCCCAGATTTTATCAAGCAGGGCTTCACGGGTATAGACACGACCCCGGTTGCCGGCCATCAGTTTGAGCAACTCATACTCTTTGAAAGTCAGTTCGACAAGCCTGCCTCCTGCTGTCACCTCACACGTGGTGAGGTCTATCACCAGGCCGTCGCATTTAATTAGCTCGCGGCTCACCATGCTTCTGGTTTTATGGAGAAGGCTCTTTGACCTTAAGACTAGTTCTTTGGCATTGTAGGGACTGATGGCAAAATCATCCGCATTGAGCTGGCCGTCGATGCTATCAAGAATCTCTCCAGGTATCAGGGCTATCACCGGTAGGTGTCGTTCCTTTCTTAGTCTCTGGATTAGTTCCTGTGTTTCAGGGTCGGGGAGGTTGCCATCCATTTCCACAAAGAGTAAATCCGGTAACCGGCGAGTGATACTCTCCTTCAAACCATGGTTATAAGAGATAACTGAGCAAATGAAACCGTTCCCCTCAAGGCTGTCGCCGAGCCCGTTTAATTTATTAGTTTCTCGGGTTATTATCAGCAGGCGCAGCATTATCAAACTCCCATTAATAGGTGTAAAGTCTTCCGTAAGGTCGGAGCCAGCGAGGGTATAGTTTTAGAAACTTATACTCCAGTATCGCCTCGGTCTGATAGCCAAAGTGGGCGGCGAACTCACCGACAAACTGGCGGAGACACTGGTAATCTGCCTCTTCCAGCTCAGCACGAATGCCAACCTCCTTGCCCAGCTGATGCTCCTCAACATTACCTCTCAGGTAGATGGTGCCGCCGTGCATACCCGTGCCGATAAATCGGGCTTTGTGAGACTCGCCTTCACCAAGATTGAGACCCAGGAGAATCAGGATGCCCCCGGCCATATACTCACCAAAGAAGTCCTGGGCAGTGCCACCAATAACGACTACAGGCTTTTTATCTTGGTACTCCTTCATATGGATGCCTGCCCGATAACCGACATCTTCCCTGATGAAGATTCTGCCGCCTCTGGCCGATAGACCAGTAATATCCCCGGCATGCCCGTGAACAACTATCTCTCCCTCATTCATGGTATTGCCACAGCCGTCCTGAGCATTGCCATGTACGCTAATTCTCGGGCCGTTCATAAACGCGCCCAGGTCATTGCCCGGTGTGCCAAATATCTCAAGCTCCACCGGCTTATCCAGGTCAGTGCCGATATACCTCTGCCCGTGAACGTTATAGAGTTCAATCTTTCGGGCACCATTCGAGGCTGCCTCTCTCAGGGCAATGTTAAGCTCCCGATAGTAAACCCCGGAGGCATCTATTTTAACTACGGAGTTCTTTCTGTCTCTCATTGTTAGCTCCCGGCCATTCTCACGCCCAGAATTTCGAGCTCGGTATCGGATAACCCGACACCCCTTAAGTGCAGGCGGTTCCCTCGCAGACTCTCCAGAGCGTTAACGCCGAGGCCGCCAAGTATATCCTTAAGCTCAAGGCTCCAGCCTCGGAGCAGGTTGGCCAGCCGGCGTGCACCGATATCCGGGTTGACTCTCTTGGTCAGGCGAAGGTCGGTGGTGCAGATACCCCAGGCGCACTTGCCGGTATGGCATTGCTGGCAGACATGGCAGCCCAGGGAAATGAGAGCGGCTGTCCCGATATATACAGCATCCGCCCCCAGGGCGATTGCCTTGGCCACATCACCGCTATTCCTTATTCCACCCGAGACCACAATGGAGGCCTGGTTGCGTATACCCTCCTGTCTTAATCGGCTGTCTACTGAAGCCAGAGCCAGCTCAATCGGAATGCCGACGTTGTCACGAATAACCTTGGGAGCTGCGCCGGTAGCCCCTCTAAGTCCGTCAAGGACGATAATATCGGCACCACCCCTTATCATACCGCTGGCAATAGCGGCTGAATTATGGACGGCCGCAATCTTTACCGATATTGGCTTTGTATAATTGGTTGCCTCTTTCAGGGCATAGATAAGCTGCGCCAGGTCCTCAATGGAGTAGATATCGTGCTGCGGTGCCGGCGACAGGGCATCAGTACCTTGAGGAATCATCCTTGTTAGCGACACCTCGCTACTCACTTTCTCTCCGGGAAGGTGTCCGCCGATACCGGGCTTGGCTCCCTGGCCAATCTTAATCTCGACTATCCTGGCTGCATCCAGGTAATCGGCATGAACGCCAAAGCGTCCCGAGGCTACCTGCACAATGGTGTTGTCTCCATAACGATACAGGCTGGGGTGCAGTCCACCTTCGCCGGTGTTCCACAAGGTGCCCATCTCCGTAGCTGCCCTGGCCAGGGACTCATGAACGTTAAGGCTCACCGCCCCGTAGGACATAGCCGCAAACATGATTGGGACTTCCAGCTTGACCTGGTGAGCCAGTTTTGCTTTCAAATTTATGGAGTCTGGGTAAAACTCCAGCCGGTCGGGTTTGCGTCCCAGGTAAGTGGTAAGCTCCATTGGCTCACGGAGCGGGTCAATAGACGGGTTCGTCACCTGGCTGGCGTTAAGCACCAGATGGTCCCAGTAAATTTTCTGGCCCTTATCATCACCCATGCCGGTAAGGAGTACCCCGCCAGATTCGGCTTGCCTGATGATGTCTTCGATAACCTCGGGACGCCAGTTACAGTTCTCCCTATATTCCTGCGGATTTCGGCTGATGGTTAACGCCTGAGTGGGACAAAAGAGCACACAGCGGTGGCAGCCCACGCAGTTCTCTTCACGGCTCCTCACTTCGTCATCCTCAGCATCATAGTAATGCGCATCGAAAGAGCACTGGTTGACGCAGACCTGGCACCGGATACACCGCTCAGGGTCTCGCTTTAATAAAAACTTTGGCGCAATATACGTTTTCATCATCTCACCTCCCTTACATCCGTATCGGTATTCCCTGTTGTGCCAGATATTCCTTGGTATCCCGGATAGAGTATGTTCCGTAATGGAAAATACTGGCCGCCAGGACCGCATCGGCTTTACCTAGAACCAGTACCTGATACAGGTCTCCCAGATTGCCGGCGCCACCGCTGGCGATGACCGGCACATTCACTGCCTCGGAGACGGCACGGGTAAGCTTGATGTCATAACCCGCCCGATGGCCGTCGGCGTCCATACTGGTGAGTAGCAGCTCACCAGCGCCGAGTTCAACCGCCTGCTTTGCCCATGCCAGGGCATCAAGCCCGGCAGGCTCCTGACCGCTATGGGTATATACCTCCCACTTCGGTCGGGTTCTGTTCACCTGTTTGGCATCTATCGCCACCACGATGCACTGACTGCCGAATTTACTGGCTGCCTCCTTAATTAAACCCGGATTAAGCACCGCCGCTGTATTTATGGAGACCTTGTCGGCGCCGGCCAGCAGCATACGCCGCATATCATCAATGGTACGCAGCCCACCGCCTACCGTCAGCGGTATAAACACCTTCTCCGAGATACGCTCCACAACATCTACCATGGTGTCACGCCCTTCCGGGGTAGCCGTGATGTCCAGAAATACCAGTTCGTCCGCCCCCTCTTGATAGTAAAAACTGGCCAGTTCCACGGGATCACCGGCATCACGCAGCTGGACAAAACTCTTTCCCTTGACCACCCGTCCGTCCTTCACGTCCAGGCAGGGAATAATCCTCTTCGTCAGCATTTTTTAAACTGCCTCCCCAGCCGTTACTATTTCCTCCGCAGCTACCGGCTCTGCCTTGAGCCTGCCGATAACCGGCTGGCCGCCCACAGGAATCCACGCCTTATCCAGCTCGGGGCATATCAGGCGGATGGCCGACTCCTCAGACGAGAGGTACAGCATGTCGCCCTTTTCACCGACGGTCAGCGGCCGCAACCGGATGCGGTCCGTCAGCCCTATCATCTCGCCGTGGTGGGCGATAATTACGGCGAAAGGCCCATTCAGGAGTAAGCTCCCATATACCTGACGCAGAGCCCCTAGTGTCTTCTGTTCTCCCTCAGGCAGGCGCTCAATAGCGCTCCAGAAGGGCGGTGCCAGTATTTTAGCTACTATCTCCAGCGGCAAATTATGCTTACGCATGAGCAGGTCGACGGCATAAGCCACTACTTCGGTGTCGGTCTGCATGGTGCAGTGATATCCGAACTGCTCCAGGTAGCGGCGATTTATCCCGTAGGATGAAATCTCACCGTTGTGAACCACCGTCCAGTCCAGAATACAGAACGGGTGAGCCCCACCCCACCAGCCGGGTGTATTGGTGGGGAACCGCCCGTGTGCTGTCCACAGATAGCCCTCGTACTGCTCGAGGCAGAAGTAATCAGCTATCTCCTCGGGGTAGCCAACACCTTTAAATACCGCCATATGCTTACCGCTGGAAAAAACGAAGCTGTCGCTCAACTGGGTGTTGATTTCCATAACTCTCTCAACGACATAGTCGTCTTCCGACAGCTCCCCGGCCTGGTGCCGGCCTATCTCGCAAAAATAGCGCCATACCAGCGGCGGGTTCTTAATCGCCGCCGTCGGGCGGGTTGGGACTTTTTCCTGGTGCGCCACCCTGAAATTCTTCTGGAGAAACGCCTCCGTTTCTTGCTGCCCCTGCCGACTGAGGTACATGATGTGGAGTGCATAGCAGTCAGGATATTCGGGGTACAGGCCGTAGACAGCAAAGCCGCCGCCTAGGCCATTGCCGCGGTCATGCATGTTGGCGATAGCCCTGATGACACCCTCTCCGGAAAATCTCTCACCGGCGGTATTCATAGCCCCGAATATGGAGCAGGCGTCAATTACCTTATCATCATTATGAGGATTATTTATCTTTCTGATATCTTTCATGGCCGTTCCTCCTGGAAAGGAATGCTATTCGCTGATGAGCACCTCTCTGGGCGGTTCTACCGGGGTTACTGAAGAAGTTAATTCCGGTGGTGGTATTGCCAGCCTTTCCCGCCAGATTTCTTCGGGGAGGGAAGCCAGGCCGAAATCATCGGCGACGAGGGCTTCTTTAAAGCTGTCAACATTCACCCTGTCCTTCATCAAATTGTAGATGATGCCTGACTTCTCAATATCGCTGGCCAAGACCATGCCAACAATCATCCCATCTTTCACCACCACCTTCTTATAGATATCGCCGTGCTTTTCACTAACGGTCTCGTAGCTATCATCAGGTGGATTTAGCATTCCTGCCGAGATTATATTCACCTCAAAGTATTTCATGGCGTTTATCGCTGTCCCACCCGGGTATTTAGTTGGGATACCAGCCATGTTCAGGCCGGCCGTCCTTCCCCCGGTGTAGGCGTTAGGCCAGACAGGATTGAGCCGGAGCTTTCTATATACGAAGTCATAAGCCTCGGCAACATCCCCGCAGGCATAAACATCAGGTGTGGATGTCTCCATATGAAGGTCAACGAGTATGCCCCGGTTGGTCATAATGCTGTTTTCGGATATAAGCTCCAGGCGCGGCTGAACGCCGATAGCGATGATAACCATCTCGCAGGGTATAGACCGGCCGTCATCGAGGCTGACGCCGCTGACCTCTTCAGGGAAATAGCTATCAATCCTGTCTGCCGTGCGTCCGCAAATGATTTCAACACCTGCCTGTGCCAGAGCCCTCTCCTCCAGAGCCGATGCTTCTTCGTCCAGCATGGTGTTCAGAACCCGTTCTTTCATCTCGACGATGGTAACCTGGACGCCGCGCTTCACCAGTGCCTCCGTGACGCTCACCCCGATGAGGCCACCACCAATAACCACGGCTCTTATTCTTTTGGTGTATTGATTGAGAAACTCGTCGATTGCCTTGGCATCATCAAGCTTGGTAAAGGTGAAGACTCCCTTCAACCCGATACCTTCTATCTTGGGGACGATTGGTAAGCCGCCGGTAGCCAGCAGCAGTTTCCGCCAGGTCAGCATCCGGCCTTTTTCAAGCTTCACCACATGCTCGTTAAAGTCGACCCATGCCGCTTTCTCGCCGAGGATGGTCCTGATGCCGTTCTTCTCATAGAAATCAGCCGGGCGGTACAGCATCCTCTCAATGGGACACCTCTCAGCCAGATAGTCTGATATCATCGGCCTCGAGTAAGCCGGGTAGGGCTCATCGGAAACGATGGTGATTGCCCCGACTCTATCCACCTCACGGATAGCTTCGGCAGCGCCGATGCCGCCGGCGGAGTTACCGATAATCAGATAGTTTGTCTTCTCTGTCCTTACCATTCTGTCACCACCTATTTCTCCTGCCGTCTGCTTACCCCGTTTCCTGCAACCATCTTGATGAAATTGTCATAAATTCTCAGTCCCATCTCACCGCTCTTTTCCGGGTGGAACTGGGCAGCTATAAGATTGTCTCTGACAATAACACTGCATATCGGGATACCGTAATCGGTTTCTCCGGCCACCAGTGAACTGTCCTCCGGCTCGACATAGTAGCTGTGTACAAAGTAGAAGCTGTCTTCATCGGGTATGCCATCAAAAATCGGGTGAGAAACCCTTTGTTTTACCTGGTTCCAGCCCATATGCGGAATCTTCAGCCCGGGGGGAAGCCGGCGCACCACGCCGGGAATGATGCCGAGACACTCGTGCCAGCCGCCTTCTTCGGTGCCATCAAACAGTACCTGCAGACCGATACAGACACCCAGGAAGGGCCCGCCCTCGGTAATGTAACGCTGAATCGGCCCAACCAGTCCCAGTCTTTTCAGGCTGGCCATTGTATCCGCCGCAGCACCCACCCCGGGCAGGATAACCGCCCGGGCCGCCAGCACCTCGTCCGGGGTACTTACTATCTTTGGCTCGTAGTCCAACCTGCCGATGGCGTTGGCCACACTGCGCAGATTGCCAGCTCCGTAGTCAATTATGGCAATCATCAAGCTTCCTTTCTCGATACAGTTATGATGGCTCAGTTTTCCACAGTTACTTCCACCACGTTTTCCCGTGCGATGGCTTTTTCTCCCCCATTTTTTCTGGTGAAGACATGCATTAATCCCAGTATCTCATATTGCCCGTTTTCTAAATCGGTTGTGTCCCACCTGACCGGGAAGTTTTGCTGTTTATCTGTAGATTCTCCAATTTTAATCCAGGTATCGTCATCTTTCTTACGGTAGTACCACGGATTCACTACTCTGACGATGGGTCCTGTTATGCCCAATCCTTCTAGCTCCTTATTGAGCAGGTCTTCATCCAGTTCCTCCCGCAGCTGGATGGCACCAGAGTAGCTTTTAATCACATTTGAAGGCACAATATAGCGGGGTCCCCAATTGTATGACATGACACACCTCCTTTTGAAATAATTAAGTCCATCAAATAAGAATGTTCAACGTATTGGGACAGCAACCTCATTTTCTACATTAGAACTCCCATCTGGCACCTCCACATATATCAAAGCTTCATTAGGGCAATTGGCCACGCATACTGGAATCTCCTCGCCCTGGCAAAGGTCACATTTAACCATCTTCTTTTCCTCTGTATTCAATCTTATCACACCCAGCGGGCAGACCAGCAGGCATGTGCCGCAACCGATGCAGCGCTCTTCATCTACCGTGACCAGCGAGCTAACCGGGTCACGACTCAGAGCGCCGGTAAGGCAGGCCTGAATACAGGGAGCATCATCACAATGCTGGCAGCGTACCGAAAGGGATACAACGCCTCTTTCCTCAACACGGAGTCTCGGTAGCGCCCGTGGTGATTCACGTTTGAAGGCTTTAATTAAGTCGGCTGACCGTGCATGTTGTAACCGGCAGTACACTTCACAGAGGTGACAGCCGATGCAAACTTCTTCTTTGACGTAGACTCTCCTCATTTCCTTCCTCATTATATGGTATGCGGTAAGCGGTTGCCGTATTCCTTATATTAACATTAATATATTAATTTGTCAATACTTTTTAATAAAAATTTTTTTTGCAATAATATTTTGTTGGATATCTTTCTCGCCAAACCTGGGGAAATATATCTTGATTATGTTATAATTTTAACTGAACTAGGTAGAGTTGGAGGTCTCATTTATGGAGGTTATCGAGGCTATTTTAGCCCGTCATAGTGTACGCGACTTCAGTTCTAAATCTGTTCCCCGGGAAACCGTCATCAAGATTCTGGAAGCAGCCACCCGCAGCCCCTCCGGCGGCAACGGCCAGCCGTGGGAAGTCTTCGTGGCCAGTGGCGCCACCATGGAAAGGATTCGCAAGGTATACCTGGAACGTTTCCAGAGCGGCTCCGGTGGGCCGCCTCAAGGAGGACCGCCTCCCCGGCCCGCTTTTATCCAGGAGCGTATGGCTACAATCAGAAACGAGCGGCTCAAGCTACTGGGGTTGGACCCTGATGACCCGGCATCCGGGAAAGTATTCATGGAGTGGGGCTCCCGACTTTTTGGCGCACCGGTATTGGTGATAATCTGCATGGATAAGGCTTTGTCCTCTAATTTGGATATCGGCCTGTTCGTGCAGACAATTTGTCTCGCCGCACAGGGCTATGGTGTCGACTCCTTCATTGCTGGAGCCTTTTTATCCCATCAGGATGTCCTGCGACAGGAACTGGAAATACCCGGGAACCTGAATATTATTGCCGGTATCGGGCTCGGTTATCCCAATACAGATGCTATCATCAATACCTACCGCAGCCCCCGCCGTCCGATTCAAGAAGTAGTGCGGTATAAGAGCTAACGAAAATTACTCTGAGACTGCCGGCAAGCCGCCAGCTTCATCAGTTCAATCAAGTACCTCGTCTATTTCGGGCGGGTCTTGAAGGTGGCTCCATCGCGGGTCGCGGTTGGTATGCTCGTATAGAATAGGAGCCGGCGAGCAGCTGTTGAACACGATAGGCCTGTCTACTCTCTTGAAGACAAAGGGACAATGGGAAAGACCGGCCGGAATCGTGATGACACAGGTGTTGGTGATTGTGTGTTTTTCATCGTCAATCCAGAACTCGACTTCTCCACCTAAATCAAACGGGTCGTTCGGATTCGTTCCATATAAACTCACATATTCGGTATAATCATGGTAATGAGGCTTTGCTGGTACGGTATCCGGCGGAGTTGGTTGGTGTACCACAACGCCGCTAAAATAAAAGCCCCCTTTGACTGCCCTTTCATCCAGATACATTGAAAATGCGTTAGGGTCATCAGTAGGATGTTTTGGGCTAGCCTCTGTATTGTATACGATATATTTTCCATATTTAGTTTTTGGGTCTCCGCTTTTGATAATTCCGTATTTCTGTTTTTCCATGTGCTTCTACTCTCCTGTGTAAATTATTACATATTAATGCTAAGACTATTAAAATCAGTTGTCAATCGGCGTTAATCAGGAGTTATGTTCACCAGGCGCTTCCGTCCTGGTCTCTTGATACGGCAACACCTTTACCCCGCCGTTTTCAGCCTGTTGACCAAGGATAGAATTGCCTGCGGGCCTTCCCCGCCTGCGGGGTCAGGATTTATAACCTCCCGGCCACACCGGAAAAGATAAAGGCGGCGCTGGCGGTGGGAAAATAGTAAAACCATAAAGAATAGGTAGACCCCTTTTCAAAGGCCTGCCGCTTCAGGTATTCTTAGTACGGGCGGCGGGTGGCCTGGCGCGGGGCTGTGGTGAAGGAAGCTGTACGTGCGGTGCCCTGACGGGCGGTTGCTACCTGCTGTCTCTGTTCGCAGGCAGAGGTAGCGATAAAGAGGAGTGGCATAAAAAGTATCAACAGATGATGGAGGGACTGGTACGCTAGGAGAACCTTCGTGAACGAAAATGAATATATGGCTAAGACGGTAAGTGAACAGCTCGAGGCCGGTTTACCGCTTGTTCTGATATCCATTATTAGCATGGAGGGGTCGACCCCCAGGCAAAACGGCACGAAAATGGTGGTGTCAGCGGATGGGAAAAGCTATGGGACCATCGGCGGCAGCCTGATGGAGGCCGCCGCTATCCGGGAGTCTCAGGATATTTTGTCCACGGCAAAGTCCAAAATACTATCGTACGAGCTTACCGGAAAGGATGCCGCCTCCCCCGATATGATTTGTGGCGGCAAGACCGAGCTGCTGCTGGAATATCTGCCGGCGACGGAAGAGAACAGGGAGTTCTCAAGGCATTGGTATGAAGCGCTGCTTCAGGGTAAAGATTTTTATATTTTTACGCATCTTAAAGGCTTCGAAGATACATTACAGGTCCTGGGGCACGCTATCCTCCGTGCTGACGGAACTATCATCGGCAATAACTCATTAACGGCGTCCGACATCGAAAGACTGGAGCCGGAACTGCCCAATATCTCCACTAATTCCGTTTTGCCTCTTAAAAATACCAGGGTAATGGTCGACCGCATACGCAAGCTGAAGACCCTGTATTGCTTCGGGGCAGGACATGTGGCGGTGCCGACGGCTCATCTGGCAGCACTGGTGGGTTTCCGCGTGGTGGTCCTGGATGACCGGCCGGAATTTGCCAGTGCGGAGCGCTTCCCGGATGCGGATGAGATATGCGTCGTCGGAAACTTCAATCATGCCTTCGAGGGACTGGAAATAGACAATGATGCTTACGTTGTCATCGTTACCCGCGGCCACCAGTATGACCGGACTGTCCTGGAACAGTCCCTCAAAACCTCCGCGGGCTACATCGGTATGATAAGCAGCCGCAGAAAAAGGGATACCATTTATGAGGCCCTGATGGCCACCGGCGTTAAGAAAGAACAACTGGAGCGGGTGCACTCTCCCATCGGTATCAATATCGGCGGTGAAACGCCGGAAGAGATTGCCTTGAGCATCGTGGCGGAATTAATCAGCGAGCGGAGCCGACAACTGGCGTGAAAGCGCGTTATGCAGCCGTTGTCCTGGCCGGGGGGCTCTCCACCCGCATGAAGCAGCTCAAACCCCTCCTTCCCCTGGGCGAGGGAACGATTACCGACCACGTGATTTCCACCTTTCTAAATACGGGAGTCGATGTATTTCTTGTGGTGGGCTACCGGCAGGATGAGATAAAGGCGGCCATTAAAAAGGGGGATATCACCATTGTTTATAATCCTGATTACGAGCAGGGCATGTTCACTTCGGTCCAGGCCGGCGTAAGCCGTTTGAGCCCCGGCCATCAAGCCTTCTTCATCATGCCGGTGGATATACCGCTGGTGAGGCCGGCTACTATCAGGCGGCTGATGAATGCGGCGGCAAAGAGTCCGCACAATATCGTTTACCCGGTATTCGGCAAGAAGCGAGGTCACCCACCGTTAATTCCTGCAAGTGTGTCCCAGGCTATTTTAGCCTGGGATAAGGGGGGCAGCCTGAAAGCCGTGCTTGATTCCCGTAAGAAGCTGGCGCTGGAGATATCTGTGCCTGACAGCAATGTCCTCCTGGATATCGATTCGCAGGATGATTACGCGGCTCTGCTAACACGCTTCCAGAACTACGAGGTTCCCACGGATGAAGAGTGTGACGTGATACTAAACGATGTCTGCGCGGCAACGCCGGATATCATCCGGCACGGTCTGAAAGTATCCGGGGTAGCCGTTGCCATCGGACGGGCGCTGGATACGTCCGGCTGTAAGGTCGATGTGGAGATGGTACGGATGGCGGCAAGGTTGCATGATATCGCCAAGGGGCAGCGGAAACACGATATCGTTGGGGGGCGGATACTGCGGGACCTGGGCTTCGGCAAGGTAGGCGATATCGTTGGTATTCACACTGATTTATCTGGACGAAATACTGGTATGTCTCTGGAAGCTAAAATAGTCTATCTGGCCGATAAATTCGTCGAGGGAGAGAGGCTGGTCTCGATTGAGGAGCGTTACCGGTCTTCCCGCCGTCAGTTCGGCTTGAGTCCGGAAATCGAAAAAAGGATTGAACGGCGTAAACGGCGTGCGTTGAGGGTAAAGAAAGAGCTTGAAAATCTCCTCGGTGGCTCCTTGGAAAGTGTAATCAGCAGATAGACTGGTAAACGGCGAATCTTGACGCTTATGAGAAAAAATCGTCGTGCCGGTCTGGGAGGTATCATATCCACCGACTTCATCCACGATTTTCTTGAACTCCCTGCTGCCGATTATCTCCAGCATGTTCCAGGTCTCTGGTGTGTAAGGTGAATAAAGCAGGTATAACAAATATCTAATGCGAAGTAAATTCGGCGGCCCTGAGACTGGGTTGTTAAACAGGATTTTTTATATGGCCGTTTAACAGGCAAGAATCAGCCGAAGACGCGGGGTAATTAATGCCATTGACATGACGTCCGGGTTACAAAATATCGCTCCATTAAGCCATTCTGTACTGTGTCGTAACTAAATTACTGGAACAGAAAAGCCTCAGAAGAAAGTTGAAACTACATTTCAATGTGAAATTCTGAGAACCCCGGCTCCCCGGTATTTTCCCTGCTTTAGTAAAAGCAAAGCCTGGTTTGCTTCTTCTAGCTTAAATTCATTGACTTCCGATATAATCGGAATTTCGGCAGCCAGAGGAAGAAATTCCTGAACGTCTTTTCTCGTGATATTGGCGACACTTTTTATCTCTTTTTCGTACCAGAGATGTTCCGTATAATCTAACTCAGGAATAGGCGTTTCTTTCCGAATTAAATTGATAACCAGTCGGCCACCTTTGTCCAGGTTCTTTAATGCCTCCCGTACCGGTATTCCTATCGGAGTGGTATCAATGGCACAATCAAGCTTTTCAGGGGATGCTTCTCCCGTCATCCCAACCCAATCGGCGCCTTTCTCTTTCGCCAGCTGGCTTGCGGCATCCCCTTTTTGTCGCGTAAAGACAAAAACTTTTGAATTTGGATATTTATATTTAGCCATCTGAATAACCAGATGAGCTGAAGCCCCGAAGCCGTATAGCCCGAGAGTCTGGCCGTCTTGAATTCCAGTTAGCCTCAAAGCTCGATAGCCTATCGCACCGGCGCATAAAAGCGGAGCCGCCTGGAGCTCCGTGAATTTGGCAGGAATCGGATAGGCAAAATCTTCTAGAATGGCAATATATTCGGCATAACCTCCGTTGGCATCACATCCGGTTCCTTGAAACTGGTCGCACAGGTTTTCGTCTCCCTTGTGACAGTGAGCACACTCCCCGCAACTCGAATAAATCCAGGCAATGCCAACCCGGTCTCCCAATCCAAAGCTGGTTACCTCTGAACCAAGTTTTTCTACTATGCCAACGATTTCATGGCCCGGAATTATCGGTAATTCTGGTGGACGCCTTCCTTCAATTTCATCAAGTTCAGTGTGGCAGACGCCACAGGTTAAAACTTTTACCAGGATTTGCCTGGGGCCAGCTTGAGGGAGTGGCCAATCCTGTAGCTCCAGAGGCGCTGCTTCAATTTGGGAAAGCTTTCTAAGTACCATCGCCCTCATTATCTTGACCTCCTTTGATTCCCTGCCATAATTTTCTGCGTACAGGTGTAAGGCTGGTCTCAGTAGTGTTATTGGCAACAGGAGGTAGATGTGGCTGAACTAAGCCTGCAGCCTCATAAGCTATAGCGATTATTAAATTCATCCATAACCGCGAGTAAGTCTTCATCAAGGCTCTGCCTTACCTCCCTGATGATATCGTCCGGGACTCCCTTATAGTATGCCTGTGCGATACCACCTGTCATGCAGGCAAGCGTATCGCTATCGCCGCCGAGTGATACCGCCTTCCTTACCGCATCTTCATAATCCGTTGCTTCCAGGAAAGCTATGATTGCCTGCGGTACTGAGCCTTGGCAGGTTACGTCAAAGTGATAGCTTGGGCGTATTTCGTCAAGCGTCTGGCGAAGGTTGTAGTCGAATTGTCCTTCGATATATCCGGCGATTTCCTTTTTCTCTTTTCCCGTTCGTGCCAGGAAAATGGCCGATGCAATTGCCTGCGCACCTTTAGTGCCCTCAGGATGGTTATGAGTCACCTCGGCACTCCGCTGGGCTTCTGCGAGCACTTCTTCAATCGTGTTAAAAGCGAACCCAACCGGGCTGACGCGCATCGCTGAGCCGTTACCGTAGCTGTTATAAGGAGCTGACCCTGGCCTGTATAGCCACTGGTAAAACATGCCGCCGTAGCCAGCGTTCGGGTAGCGACGCCCGTATTCTTTTAGCGTCGTTGCGTAGTCTCTACCGTAGAGAATACTATCGGCTACAGCGACCGTGAGCACCGTATCATCCGTGAATGTAGACTCGGGACTGAACAGTGGGAAGTCGGTTGATTTCATCCATCCGGATTCGTAGACGGAACCAATAATATCCCCGGCAATAGCACCAAGCATATTCCCCCAGAGTTATCGCTATCTTATTACTGAGTAGCCCACCCCGGAATTAAACAGAATAATCTCAGCCATCGCTTTTATCCAGACTCGCTGTTAAAGGCTGTGAGAGGCTATTTTTTCGATATATATTCAGCGGCTTTTTCTCCGGCGATGCGGCCTGAATTGAGAGCCCAGCCGACCAGGTGCCCGGTAAGGCGTTCGCAATATTTTTCCGATTCCACGCATCCAGCAGTCGAGCCGGCGGCATATAGTCCCGGAATCGGGTTGTCGTCGGTATCAATGGCTTCCATATTTTCGTTTATCTTGATGCCGCCGTAGGCATCGCAGATGGCCGCGTGACCTTTGATAGCGTAGTAAGGGGGATTGCGCAACG
>CAZPQB010000032.1:0-18593 GCA_964588605.1 uncultured Dehalococcoidaceae bacterium
AGAATGGCCCCGTGGTGTAGCGGTCTAACATGCCACCCTGTCACGGTGGAGATCGGGGGTTCAAATCCCCCCGGGGTCGCACTACCAGATTTTAATTAGTTTCTTATATGGTTCGACTTTATTCCGCAGCCAACGGATATAATATTAGCCCCTAAAATTTATATTGAGGGCTTTATCAATCTTCTTTGGTATTTGCTATATATTCGTTATCTGGTCGCAACCGTAGGTTTATCAACGACCTCAATCCTCTCTCCAATCCCATACCCTCCCCCCTTTGAATACATTTGAGTTCATTTCGTTGCTGATAAAGAGGTTGGCATCGGGGAAACGTGTTACCATAGCGTAATAAAACCCAGCAACATCTTTCGTTTTTGCCAATTCCTCCTCAGTAGCGATAAGATAATCCCTCATAAAGCTGAACGAACTGGAGTCGAACGGCATCCCTGGTTTCTGATGGCCGGGGATGACCACCTCAGCGCCCATTTTCTCCAAACGCTCGATATCCTTTATCCATTGCCTGCGTTCTTCTGCGGTAACCTCGCAGGTAAACGGGTGAGCTTGGTTAAAAAGAACATCACTTCCGTAAAGGGTTTTTATCGAAGGAATCCAGACTACCGTGTTGTATTTCAAGTCGCCCATTATTTCTGGAAGTATCTCAATACGATGCCCTTCCAGTTCGAGATAGTTCTCGTCAAGAGGCTCGATATTGACTGCTTTCCTAGGTGTATTGGTAACGCCGATGGTCTTTTCCCAGTGTTCTATTTTGCCAAAAAACTGATTATTGATGGTGCGGGCTACCGAAGGAAGCGCGGTGACCCGGGCTTCGGGGAAGGCATCGGCAATGGGTCCAAGACCAAAATAATGGTCAGGATGCGCATGAGTCACATAAATCGTCTTCAGGTATTTGCCTGTTTCCAGTATTTCAGCAACAACCCGATGGGCATTCGATAAAGTCCATTGCGCATCAATAAGAAGGACATCCGTTTTACCCATCACGATTATGGAAGCAACTTCAAAACCACTTTCATCGCTGAAAAAGACTTTCGTGGCCAGTGAATTTAGCCCGTGTTTGTTGATTCTAACCTCCATAAACTGACCCTCCAAAAACCATATTTTTAAGTTTATCAAGCAACGCTAGGTATTGCAATAATGAGACAATATATCTGCATAGCGACCTGCGGATTCTTTCACATCGAATATGTTGCCACTTATGAATCTCTGACGTAGAATAGGACTATTATACTGTGAATATTGTTGTCCGGTGAGGAATTTACATTTTGTGCAGACTCGGAAGATGCAATGTATGCTTAATGGGAGTGGCCGAGAGTTAACATGAGAGTCATCATAGTGGGGGCTGGCCCGGCAGGACTTATCTCGGCTCTTTATCTGATAAAAGAAGGGTTAAGACCTTTAATCCTTGATAAAGAGTCGGTAATCAAATCGACGGCCTGCGGGGAAGCCTGTGGAGCAGAATCGCTAAGCAGGATACCATTTGATTCAGAACAGTATATAAGTAAATACTTGAAGGGTGCCAGACTGATATATCCAGATGGTAAATGCAGCTATCTTTATAAGAACAGTGTTACCCTAGATCGAACAAACTGGCTGAGAGGCATGGCCCGGGAAATTGAGAAAAGGGCGGGGCAAATCAGGTTAAATTCCAGGGTTGTAGAAGTTAAGGAAGACTACGTCCAGTTGATGAATGGAGAGAGGATAGACTATGACATCCTCATAGGAGCCGACGGCCCCAATTCTCTTGTAGCCAAGCATATGGGAGTAAGGCACCAGTTAACCGCTGTCTGCCAGTACAAACTGGCCTATAACACTTCAGGCATGGATTATCTGGAATTCTACATTGACAGGAAATTTTCGCCTGACTATTCGTGGATATTTCCCAAAGAGGGAGTCATCAACGTTGGTACTGAAGGCAGCTTTGCCAAACTGGACGCTTTTTTAGCGTACAAAGGGTTAAGCGGCTGCAAGGTAATAGCAAAAGAAGCCGGGATTCTTCCAACTTCAGGTGTCCAGAGACTTGTCCGGCGAAATATGGCGCTAATTGGTGATGCTGTATCGACGACAAACCCTTTCACGGGTGGCGGGCTGACATCAATCATTTATGCCAGTGAGATGCTCGCCAAGCACATTACCAGACTTGAGGACTATGAAAAAGAGGTCAAAAGACATCCGATGGCTTTCCCCGTTCTTTTGAAGGCGAGGCAGATATTATTACAACTTAATGATAATGACGTAGAAAGACTGCTGAGCTTTATAACTAAAGATACGAATGGAAGTAGAAAATTGTCCGCGATACTATATATTTTCAGGAATGTCTCTTTAATAACGAAGCTTAGCCCGTTGATTAACGTATACCGGGCGGTGAGAATTTCCATAGACTACGGCTGGTGAGTTAATAGAGAGATAGTTTGATAGTCTTTCAATTATCTTCAGTGTAAAGATTTTTCCCAAGCGGGAGAGTTACTCATTTTCGGAGAGCAACTCTTCCGCTTTCCTCACAAATTATGACCAATACCTATTTCTTAATGGGCTGGCTTGGTTTCGCTGGCCCGGCTGCCGGTTTGGCTGAGCCAGTTCCTGGCCTGATCGGGCTGCTTCCTGGTTTGGCTGGACCGGTGAATGGTTTACCTGGCTGTCTTGGCTTCATTACCATTGAGGTTTACCTCCTTTCAGAGTAATCGCCGTATTTTCTTATGAAAGCCCGCCCTGGCTGGAAGAATAATACCTCAGCTATCGTCATATACAGCTGTGCTTTAGTACTCACGTTTGTGATGACCCTGCATAACCCATTTAGCGATTTCTAGTGGTTTGTTGGAATCGAATATTTTTTGTCTCCTGGCGGTGGGTTCCATGCCAATGACATAGGCTGCGGAGACGAGATATTTCTTTCCCTTACCTCCGGGATAATTCGGGTTGAGCTCAATCACGGCAGCACCCCGGCCGAGGGGGCCACCCACGGCAGCGCCACGAGCCTGATAGAAAAATACGGAACTGCCGGGTTCCTTCAACGTTTCAATCTTCTGCTGTATCTCGGCTTCGGTAAACAAGGGGACATCATAGTACGCCTTTCTCTTCTCGGTTAGCTCCACGTGTTTGGAAGCTTCATCGAACCATCCTTCATAGAGAATCAGGTCTGGGTCAGCATCAAGCGAGGTGTAATTCTTGACCTGTATTTCTTTAGCTTCAGCCTCCGACTGGTCGAAAATGCGGCAATCAAATGCCCTCTCCGCCTGCGGCCTCCTGCGCATCGTGCACCTAAGAAGCTGCACCAGGTCAGGCTTTACCTTATACTCGGTGGTGAGGTATTTCCCGACCAGTCCGGGGATTAGCCTCGGCCCCGATAACTTCTCAGCTTTGGGACTTTCAACTATCTTCTGTGGCGGAGCCTCGACCTTTACCGCCGAGGGCGTTGCCGTTGCGGTAGCTCCCTGGCTAACCGACGCTGCGGCTACAATTTGCTTCTTTTTCCAGAACATTTCAGACTCCTTTATTAATTATTGACTGGTTCCACGTCATGCGCATAGAACCCTCTGGGACTCAGGCCAACGTTGAATTTCACTCTCTGACCTTCCTTCAACAGTTCAAAGGTCATACCTGTTACGTCGGTGTGGTGGAAAAAGACGTTACCACCGGTATCACTTCTAATGAAACCGAAACCCCGGTACCTTGACATCTGACGTATTTTGCCGGTCTGCATCAGAGCATTTTCCTTCCGTGGTAAATCCATCACTCGAAGCTATTCACCCAGGGCAGCTAATGCCTTCTTCTTGACAGGCAGCCCACCATGCCCGTGCCTGATGTTCTTAAAGGATTCTTTATAACTCTTCCGCTGTGTTGCCTTGTCTGACTTTCTTCCCATAGAAAACTTCCTTCAAGATGAAATTAAGCTAGGTAACGCGCACTCTGGTGAGCGGCATCCTCCGGTCAGCTACATAGACGCTGCCCTGGCTATCAATATGTCCTTCAAAAAGCAACATCTCAGGATGCTGCTCCAAATCCAAACTGTCTTTTATGCTAAGATGCCGCTCTCTGGTTCGATACGGGCTAAAAATACGGACACAGCGAACTCCTTTTCCATTGACCACGCCGTCACACTCAAAGCATCTCAATGTATCCAGATATTCAGGAAGCATGTTGAATCGATACTGCATATATCTGGATACCGCGCTGGACAGCTTACGAACTTTGTTTTTATGATTATTTTGTTTGAAAAACATTTTTTAATTCATCCTAAAAAGGGTTGCAATGATTGACAACATATGGTATAAGGGAACAAGGAAAACATGATAACTTATACATGACATATCTTTCATGATTAAATATAGCACTAATGTTTGAAGTTGTCAATGGGATACAGAGCAAATCTCAGAGAATATTTCAATAGGAGTTTAGTACTATGCCAGACTGGATGTTTATCAGCAAACATGCTCTGGTACTAAGTCTCGTTGCCAAGAACCCCCGTATCACGGCTCAGGAGCTGGCCACCGCCATAGGCATGACGGAAAGGCAGGTACGCAGGGTCATCGCCGACCTGTACGATAGCGGGTATATCAGTAAAACAAGAATAGGCAGAGGTGTGAAGTACCGCATCAATCCTGACCTCTCGTTGCGCCACGATACACATGCCGAAATCGCCATCGGGGATTTCCTGGAGGCACTTGGCTGGAAGGGACGAAAGAAACGCCGTAAGATTTCCAAGAATGATGGGGCGCAGGCAGAGGCATAATCAAAGGTGTGCCAGTTTTTGAGCCGGCTGTGGGGGTTGCTTATCGCATATCAGATTAGCAAACCATTATAAAGAATATAACGATGCGTCATAATCCCTGTCTATATGAGTTTAATGCCCGCCTGTTTATCAGGCGGATGTCCGATAAATACCGGCGAAGACTGACACTTGCCACAATCCCGGAAGAGGAATGGCAGGAGCTTGTTCACCAGGGGTTTGACCTTGTCTGGCTCATGGGAGTATGGCAGCGAAGTCCCGGTTCCCGACAAATAGCGCTCATCGACCCGGTCCTGCGGCAAGCCTATGACCAGGCTCTGCCCGGGTGGACTGACGACGACATCAGCGGCTCTCCTTACGCCATTTACGCCTACAGTCCTGACCCTTCTCTCGGCGGGGCGGAGGAGCTTGCTCAACTGAGGCAGAAACTGAACCAGCATGGGCTCGGCCTCGTGCTGGACTTCATTCCCAACCACCTGGCGGTCGACCATCCATGGACGTTTTCTCACCCAGGGAGGTTCGTTCAAGGAAGAGACACGGACGTCCATAATCATCCTGACTGGTTCTTTTCGCCAGAGAAAGGAGTATATCTTGCCCACGGCCGGGACCCGAATTTTCCTCCCTGGACCGATACCGCCCAACTGAACTTTTATTCAGATGACCTGAGACAGGCCCTTATCAAAGAACTGTGGCGAGTCGCTGAAGTAGCCGATGGGGTGCGCTGCGACATGGCAATGCTGGCACTTAACGACGTTTTCGGGGATTTGTGGGGGGAGGTCACAACAGGTTACACCAGACCGGAGACCGAATTCTGGGCTGAGGCCATCGGGCAGGTGAAACAGCGGAGACCCGATTTCCTGTTCCTGGCCGAGGTTTACTGGGGCCTGGAGAAGGCTATGCAGGAGCTGGGCTTCGACTTTACCTATAATAAGCAGCTCTACGACAGGCTGCGGTTTTCCAACGCCGAGGAAATCCGCAGATATCTGATGTCGGAATCCCCATACCTGAAACGCTCGGCGCACTTCATCGAGAATCATGATGAGCCTCGCGCTGTCACCGCCTTCGGTCAAGAGCGTTCACTAGCGGCCGCCGTCATTATGTCCACCATCCCCGGGCTTCGCATCTTCCACGACGGCCAGTTTACGGGTTCTCGTGTCCAACTGCCGGTACAGATGGTGCGTGAGCCGAAAGAGGTCCCTGATTCCGGCATAATGCAATACTATGAGCGACTGATGGCAATATGCACCAGACCGGCTTTTCATGATGGTGAATGGAAACTCATGGAAGTCAATCATGCCTGGGAGGGTAACGAAAGCTATCAGAACCTGCTGGCCTGGTCATGGCATTACGCTGCCGAGACCAAAATAGCTATCGTGAACTATTCTCCAAACCCGGCACAGGGACGACTGAAGATAACATTACCAGAGGCAAACACCAGAAAGATACAATTCCTTGATGAACTGACCGGCACAGCGTATATTCGAGACCGGGATGAGGTCAGCAATCAGGGACTTTATATCGCCCTGGAGCCGTATCAGGCCCACCTCTTCGACATGACGAAAGACGGAAAGCCCAAACTCCAGACCTACCAAAGTATTTAAGCCTCATGACACATATGTTATTTGTGATTTGTTTGTGACGTTTTTAATCTTCGCTGTGATTGTAACGAGAGGTAAATCAGCTACCCTTAAAACCATGCCGATAAAAACCGCTTATTTTCGGCGGCTCCGGAGTGTACTAACATGCCAAAACCGATTGGGTGCAGCTACCTATTCACTAATATGGATATCACCCTTGCTGGGGAATATCAGTGTGGTTATGATTGATAACGATATACCGGCATTCATAATGCCGGAGTAACCTGCGAGGTGTAACCAGATGAACGATTTATCAGCACAAAAGCTCCCCAAGAGAATTATCGAACTTAATGAGCTTTCTTATAATCTGTGGTGGACCTGGCATAAGGAAGCACGGGAATTGTTCAAAGCTATAGACCGCCCCCTGTGGAAATCCACGGGGCATAACCCGGTGAAGCTTTTACAACAAATCGCTCCTTACCGGCTGGTTGCCGCCGCCGAGGACCCCGCCTTTCTTAAGAAGTACGATTCAGTTATAAATCATTTTAAGACTGAGCTGTCAGAAGCTCAAACCTGGGTTCGCACGGAGTATCCCAACACGGCAAAGCATACTATCGCCTACTTTTCCATGGAGTTTGCCTTTCATAACTCTCTTCCTATTTATGCGGGCGGGCTGGGAGTTCTGGCGGGCGACTACTGCAAGGAGGCCAGTGACCTTGGTTTATCTATGGTCGGCATCGGATTCATGTACCCTCAGGGATATTTTCAACAGCGTATATCCGATGAAGGCTGGCAGGAGGAGATTTATCAACAGCTGAATTTCAGCGAAGCACCTATTACTCCGGTACTTACCGACCAGAAGGAGAGGGTAAAAATAGAGGTCGAGCTTGATTCGAGGTCGGTTCGCGTGGCAGCATGGCAGGTGAATATTGGACGGGTAAAGCTTTATCTTTTAGACACCAACCTTGAGGAAAACTCCCCAAGCGACCAGCAGCTTACGGCACGGCTGTACGTGGGCGACCAGGAAATCCGCCTCCAGCAAGAAAGCGTCCTCGGTATTGGCGGCGTACGCATATTACGAGCACTGGGTATTGAACCATCATTATGGCACGCTAACGAGGGACACGCGGCTTTTATGATGCTTGAGCGCTGCCGGGAGTTAACGGATAAAGGACTGGACTTTCAAGAGGCCGTCAATAAGGTGAAAGCGACAACAGTTTTCACGACCCATACCCCGATCCCGGCCGGCAATGATGCTTTTCCGTACAGTTTAGTTGAAAAATGCTTACATAGCTATTGTAGCGCCGCCGGACCGGAGCGAGACAGATACTTAAAAATCGGTACGCAAGAGTCAGATAACACAAGCTTCAACATGACCGTACTGGGACTGAGGATGGCCCAATACCGTAACGGTGTGAGCGAGCTTCATGGTGCCGTTTGCCGGCGGATGTGGCACAGTCTATGGCCAGATGTGGAAGAGAAAGATATACCGATTAGTTCGGTGACCAATGGAATTCATGTACCTACCTGGGTGGCACCACAGATGGCAAGGATATATGATAAATATCTGGGCAATGACTGGATAACCAGGCATGATGACCCGGCAATCTGGGAAAATACCGAAAATATCCCGGATGAGGAATTGTGGACAATACGGCTGTGGCTGAAAAACAAGCTCATAAGCGCCATGCAGAATCGAGCCCGTAAGCGGTGGGTGGAGCACTGCGGCTCACCGGTACCGGTCATGGCCATGGGGGCTCTCCTTGACTGCGAGGTATTTACGATCGGCTTCAGCCGCCGTTTTACCGGCTACAAGCGAGCGTCCCTCATGCTACATGATATAAGCCGCCTGAAGCGGATGATACAGGACGAACTGCGGCCTGTCCAGATAGTATTTTCGGGAAAGGCACATCCCGACGACGAGCATGGCAAACATCTGATACAGGAATTATACAATACAGCCAGAGACCCTGAATTCGGGGGCAGGATTGCCTTCGTGGAGGACTATGATATCCGGATGGCCCATTATATCGTCCCGGGAGTTGATGTGTGGCTGAATACTCCCCGACGGCTGCAGGAGGCCAGCGGCACCAGCGGCATGAAGGCAGCCGTTAATGGAGTGCCGCACCTCAGCGTGCTTGACGGCTGGTGGTATGAAGGCTACAACGGTGCAAATGGTTGGGCGGTTGGCGATGACATTACGATTTCCGATGCAGAAGAGCAGGACAACGCAGACGCTAACGCTCTTTACAGTTTACTCGAGGGGAAAATAATACCCCTTTACTATGACCGCGATGTAAACGGCATTCCGCACGGATGGATAAAGGTTGTCAAGCAGGCGATACGCTCATGTTCGCCCCTGTTTTCGGCAAAACGAATGGTCAAAGAATATACCCGGCAGATGTACGAACCGTCAGCCCTTGTCCTAGATAAAGCGCCAGAAGAACCAACAACATCAACATTATCCATCTAGCGCATAAGCAATCCGTAAAAATCGATAAGGGGCTCCAGTTCGATATTGATATGGTGCAGCGCAGGGAACCTTGTTTGTAATCATAATATACTAGATTAAGCAACCTCACTCTTAGCTTTTCGCTTTCGCCTTTTCCAGCCGATAACTTCCAAAAGGTCACCTATAAACTTGTCCTGCTGCATTTCGTGGCGCAGGGGCAAATCGGTATAAACGGTGTATCTGTTCCGGCGGCCTTCCCTTTTCTTGGTGACGTAGCCGTCAGCTTCAAGGTCATTGATAATGTTACGTGTCGCCTTTTCTGTGATACCTATCGTCATAGAAATCTCACGAGCCGTGATACGCGGTTTCTGGGCAATCAAGCATAATACCAGGGCATGATTAGTAAGGAATTTCCATTCCGGCATGAGTACACCTCCTTGCCTGAATTATCCTGTAAAATATTTATAAATACACGACCTTTTTAGCCTGAAACCTATTGACAATTTCCGTATAAGATATATAATTATATACAGGAATAATATTTCATGTATATTATAACAGGAAAATTTATTTAATACAATACATTTACCTGTTATTTTACCTAAATAGTTAAAATTTAATATAAATAGAAAAAGGAGCAAAGAGCAAGTTAAAGTGAAAACGTCGTCTGTAGCCGCCAAGACACAATCTATATCCCGACCCCAAGGGCGTTCCGCCGAGAGCTACGATGCAAACGAGGCAGAAGAGGAACCTCCTGGTAAATGCGCCATTATTATAAAATCGGAGGTGGAGCCTCCCGGTACTATCGCCGGCAACGGCTACAGGTTATGGAGAGACGTGCCAGAAAGCCTCTGGAAAGACTGGAAATGGCACTTCCGCAATCGGATAACCAGCATCAACCAACTCGGTCAGTTTATCCCGTTGTCCTCTGAGATAAAGGGGCAACTAAACCTGGTGACCAAGCGCTATCCCCTGTCAGTGACTCCCTATTATCTATCGTTAATCAATCCCGATGACCCTGACGACCCTATAATGAAGCAGGCGGTGCCCTCCGTCCTGGAGATGACCATGAGCACCATCGGGCTGGAAGACCCGCTGGCGGAGAAAGAAGACTCCGTGGTCCCCGGACTGGTGCACCGCTACCCGGACAGAGTCCTGATGGTGCTTACCAATATATGCCCGATGCTCTGCCGACACTGTACCCGTAAGCGTGAATGGAGACACGGGGGCTGGGTGCGTACCGAGGGAGAGATAGAGGCCATGCTGGACTATCTACGCCGGAATGATGCCGTCAGAGATGTCGTTATATCCGGCGGCGACCCCCTGACGCTTTCCACCAGACGCCTGGAGAGCGTTATATCAAGGGTGAGGGAAATAAAGCATATTGAGATAATACGTATCGGTACGAGGTTCCCCGTGGTGCTGCCGCAGCGTATTGATAATGAGCTATGCGCCATGTTATCGAAATACGGCCCTATCTGGCTGAACACACACTTCAATCACCCCCGGGAGATAACGCCAGAAGCGACCGAGGCGTGCGACCGCCTGCTTCGCAGCGGCGTGCCGGTGAACAACCAGTCCGTCCTCCTGCGTGGCGTTAATGATAACGTCGAAACCATGCTGAAGCTCTGCCAGGGGCTGCTTAGGATGAAGGTGCGCCCCTACTACCTGTTCCAGTGCGACGAGGTACAGGGCACGGAGCACCTGCGCACGCCGGTGGAAACCGGCATAAAGATAATCGAGGGGATGCGGGGTTTCACCTCCGGCCTGGCCGTGCCAACTTTCGTGGTAGACCTGGTACAGGGCGGCGGCAAGGTGCCCCTGCAACCGAACTACGTGCTGTCGCAGACAGAAGACGAACTGCTACTCAAGAATTACGAGGGTAATATCTACCGCTACCGCAATCCCAATCCCAAGAGCACCCGCAGAGCAGCCAGGAGAGAAACCCCGGTCAGCGGAGCCATGGAAAGCCTACTTGCCGAGTCGGAAATGAAAACAGAAACCGAAGGAGCTACAGATGCGGATAGGGTTATCATACGACCTTAAAGAAGCCATGCCAATAGAACAAAGCGGCTCCGATGACGCCCTTGAGGAATACGATTCGTCGGAGACCGTGGAACTGATATCAGAGGCCCTGGAAGCCAGAGGACACTCGGTGGTCGGGCTGGGCGGGGGCAGCGCATTTATGGCAAACATCCAAAATCAGGATGTTGATATCGTCTTCAACATCGCCGAGGGGAGGGGCAGCTACCGCAGCCGCGAGGCCCAGATACCTTCCATCCTGGAAATGCGGGATATACGCTATACTGGGTCCGACCCTCAATGCCTGGCCATATGCCTGGATAAACTCGTCACCAAAAAGCTGGTGGCGGCAGATGGCATCAGCACCCCGAAATGGCTGGTAATATCCAGCAGGGAAGAGCTTCGACAGACAGACTGGGACGGGCTCCCCTTCCCGGCCATTATCAAGCCGGCTTACGAAGGCTCAAGCAAGGGCATCCGCCTCACCTCTCTGGTGTATGACGCATACCAGGCGCAGGAAGAAGCGCTAAAAATCCTGGACGGCTACCAGCAGCCGGTGATGGCCGAGGAATTCATCGATGGCGACGAGGTGACGATGGGTATCATCGGGAATAATCCGCCCAAGATAGTGGGCATCATGCGCGTCGTACCCAGAAAGAAAAACGGGCATTTTGTCTACTCTCTGGAAGTCAAGCGCGACTACCTGAACCTGGTTGACTATGAGTGCCCCGCCCATCTCACCACGGCTACCATGGAAAAGCTCACAGAATACGGCCTGAAGGCTTTTAAGACGCTGGGATGCCGCGACTTCGCACGCGTGGACTTCCGGGTCAGCCCGGATGGGACACCATATTTCATCGAGATAAATCCACTGCCGGGTCTGGGCACCTACAGCGACCTGATTATCATGGCCAAAATGATGGGCTGGACTCATCAAGAAGTAATATGTGCTGTGCTTGATGCCGCCCTCGAGAGGTATCCACAGTGCGTACGCGTGTAGCCATCGTCTACAATGAGCCGGTCCCCTCACGTTATGACAGCGCCGGTGAGGAAAAGGCGGTCCTGGGCGTCCTCGATGCCGTAAACGCCGTTGAGCATTCCCTGCTTGAGCTTGGCTACGAAACGACCTGCGTGCCGCTGAAGCTGCCGATTAAGCAGGCTAGAAAGATACTAAGCTCGCTGGACGCGGATTTAGCGTTCAACCTTTTCGAGGGATTTTGCGGCTACCCCGAAACAGAAGCAATCGTGCCCGAAGCCCTGTCAGCAGTGGGGATTCCATTTACCGGCTGCCCCGATAAAGCACTGAGGCTGTGCCTGGACAAAGCCAGGGTAAAGGTGCTGCTAAAAGCTGACGGAATACCGACGCCGAATTTCCAACTACTCAATCCTCAAATAATGCACACGTTCCAGCTCGGTTATCCCTGCATTGTCAAGCCCCGCAGCGAGGACGCCAGCCATGGCCTAAGCGAAGCGAGCGTGGTTACTGATTCGGAGTCGCTGGAAAAACAGGTTGTAGCGATAAGCAAATCGTACGGCGGCGGCGCCCTGGTGGAAGAGTTCATCGACGGGCGCGAGTTCAACGTTACAGTCCTGGGCAACTCCCAGGGTACGGTGTTACCCATTTCCGAAATAGTCTACACGTTACCATCGGAGAAACCCCGAATCCTCACTTTTGACGCCAAATGGGAGCCCGAGAGCCTTTACTTCCAGGGCACAAGGGCCGTCTGCCCGGCTGAAATCAGTGCCGAGGAGCGGGAAAACATCAACCGGATAGCGCTGGCAGCTTACCGGCGGCTGGACTGCCTGGGCTATGCCAGGGTGGACATGCGGATGGACAAAGAGGGGCGACTGAACGTTATCGAGGTGAACCCCAACCCGGACATATCCCCTGACGCCGGCGCAGCACGCCAGGCAAAAGCGGCCGCGATGACCTATACGCAATTCATTGACACGATTGTAAAACTGGCACTAGAGAAGGAAAGCCATGACAATCAAGATACGGCACATGCTAAGAAAAGACAAGCCAGCCCTGATGCAAATACTGCGGAACACGCCCGAGTTCAAGTCGACTGAGGTGGTGGTGGCCGAGGAGGTCATTGACAGCTACCTGAATGACCCCGCTAATTCGGGATATTCCATACAGTTAGCCGAGGATGGCACGGCCATCGTGGGCTATATCTGCTATGGCCCCACCCCGCTAACCGACGGTACCTGGGACCTATACTGGGAGGCCATCGTCCGGGAAAAGCAGGGGCAGGGTATCGGCGGCGCTCTGATTAAAGCGGCGGAGAGGGCGATCAGGAGAGAGAAAGGCAGGATAGCCATTATCGAAACATCCTCGACGCCGGCATACGAGAAGACACGGCGCTTTTACCTCAGTCATGGCTACGAAATAGTAGCCCGTATCCCCGACTTCTACTCACCGGGTGACGACAAGGTTATTCTGCAAAAACGGCTGAGATAAAAAACGGTCATAATACGGAATACTGAAAAGTGGCGGAACACCTGCAAAACTTTGTATTAACCTTCGTGCCTCTGTTTATCGTTATCGACGCTCTGGGCAATCTACCCTTCGTTATCTCTCTGAGCGAGGGAATGATGAAGCAAGAGCGACGCAAGATGATTCACGTCGCCACGATAACGGCCACGATAGTCGGGCTGGTGTTCCTTTTCTTCGGCCAGTTTATCCTGACAGTAATGGGCATCTCCGTAAGCGCCTTCGCCATAGCGGGCGGGCTTATCCTGCTGGTGCTCTCGATAAAATACATGATGACAGGCCACATGGTGGAAGCCGTCAAAGAGGAGCTGGTGGCGGTAGTCCCCATCGGCACACCGCTTACCGTGGGCCCGGCGACCATCACGACGCTGCTGCTCCTGGCGACCCAGTTCCCCATCTACATGGTCCTGATATCCTTCGCTCTTAACATGCTTATTACCTGGGGTATATTCATGCTAAGCGGTTATATCGCCAGGTTCATGGGACTGGGCGGACTCAGGGCAGTCTCCAGGATTTTCAGCCTGCTGCTCGCCGCCATTGCCGTAAGCATGATTATCCACGGACTTGATTTAGCTGGTATAATCAATATTGCCGGCTAGTGCCACGATACTCAATTAGAAAAACAGGGCCAGGAGTAACCAATGACATTGGAGACTGAACACAAAAAGAAGCCAGAAATAATCATCAGGCAGATGGAAATAGATGACATCAGTGCGGTGTATCATTTAGGGGAGGAGCTTTTTACCAGCGATGAATTCCCCATCCTCTACCGCACCTGGGATGCTTACGAGGTAACCGACTATTTCAGCTCCGACCCCGATTACTGCCTGGTGGCTGAGGTCGAAGGTAGAATTGCCGGATTTATCCTGGCGAATACAATTGAAAAAAAGGGCACGGCCTGGAAGCGATACGGGTACGTTAGCTGGATAGGCGTGGATGAAGCCTTTCAGAGAAACAATCTGGGCAACCGCCTTTACCGGAAGCTAGAAGAGAAGCTGCTTGAAGAGGGGGTCAGGATGGTCATTGCGGATACCGATGCCGGCAACAAGGGAGCTATCAAGTTCTTTGAGACGCTGGGGTTCACCGACCGTGCCAAACATGTCTGGCTGGCGAAGACACTCAGGCGACCTGCCAGGAGAGCCTCGAAAGATAGGGGTTAATAAACAACGAGAGACACGGGCATGACAATGGAGAAGGCTTCAGACAATAGTGCGGGCATTCAGCCCGACAGGTTGAGGAATCTCCTTAGAGACCTGGTGGATATATACAGTCCATCAGGGAAGGAGGAGGAGGTCCTTGAGTATACTTACAATTACCTTAAAAAGCACGGCCTGAAGGCTATCAGGCAGGAGGTGGATGAAAACCGTTATAACCTGATAGTGCTGCCGGAGACCAAGGGTGAAATAGAGTTGTGCTTCGTGGGGCACCTGGACACGGTTACCGCCTATGACCTCGATGATTACGGTTTCCGGGAGAAAGGAGATGAGGCCTCCGGCCTGGGGACAGCCGATATGAAGTCGGGCTGTGCCGCCATGATAGAAGCGTTCACGGTACTGGCGGAAAGCGGCCGGGATTTCCCACCGGTGGGCCTGGCGCTGGTGGTAGACGAAGAAGAGGACAGCAGCGGTGCCAAGACTCTGGTCAAAAAGTACAGTTTTCCCTGGGCATTGGTGGGCGAACCCACCAACCTGTCACCCTGTCCGGGACATTACTCCTATCTGGAGCTTTTCCTGAGTACCCAGGGCAAGCGAGCCCATTCGGCTATGCCGGAACTGGGACAAAACGCAATTGAAGCCATGCTGAAGCTCCTGTTACATTTAACCGAGCACATAGCTTATGACAGACAGGGTCTGGTTTATAACATTAGAGATATGTCCGGATTTCCCGGAGGGTTCGTAGTGCCGGATATGTGCGAAGCCTGGCTGGACCTGCATTTGCCGCCCGACGAAAGCCTTGATACCCTGAAGACAAAGCTGGAACAATTAGTGGAAACGGCCAGAAAGGACATCCCCGACCTAGACGCTTCCCTGGAATTTGAAGACACCTACCCGGGATATCAGATTTCCCCGGACGAACCAATGGTGAAAAAGCTAAAGCAGATATATCAGCGGCGGTCACTTCCATGGAATCCTCAGGATTTCAAGAGCCATTCTGACGGCAATGTGTTGTGGGCTGCCGGCGTTTCTCCCATTATCCTAGGCCCAGGACGGCTAGAGGCAGCCCATACACCTGAGGAATCGGTTTCTCTGGGACAGGCCGTTCAAGCTGCCCAGATATATCTGCACCTGGCGCTATCTTTATAATATGAGGTTTTTTTATGTTTCGTATTCGTCGCGTTTATGATGACATCACCCCGGCAAACCAGGAAGCCATAGCGCAAGTACAGGATATCCTGCGCACCCAGTTTCCCCTCCTGTCCAAGTGGGACATAAAGAAGATGCCGGAGCAACTCCGTAATCCCCTTAAATACCGTTTCCGCTCGATACTCTTCATCGCAGAGGGTGTAAGAGGACATATCAACGGCTTCGCGCTCCTGTTTCATGAACCGGCTCTTAAATTCTGCTACCTGGACTATATTTCCGCCGCCGAAAAAAAGACGGGTGGGGGTATCGGGGGCGCCCTCTACGAGAGGGTGCGCGAGGAAGCACTCGACCTGCATGCTATGGGGCTTTTCTTCGAATGCCTCCCCGACGACCCCACCCTGAGTCCCAATCCTGAGACCAGGAAGCAGAACGCAGCGCGCCTGCGCTTCTACGAGAGGTATGGTGCCCGTCCCATCATCAATACGGCGTATGAGACACCCCTCAAACCCGGGGACGATAACCCGCCATACCTGGTCTACGATGACCTGGGAAGAGGCACCGAACTGCCACGCGAAGCAACACAGGAAATTGTCAGAGCTATCCTGGAGCGCAAATATAAGGGCGTGTGCCCCCGCGACTATGTAGAAATGGTAGTCGATTCTTTTCAAGACGACCCGGTGCGCCTGAGGAGTCCCAGATACGTAAAAAAGCCCCCCGTCCCAATAGCGCATACCACCCCGGCGGATAAGCGCATCATGCTCGTCGTTAACGACCGACACTGGATTCACCATGTCGAGGAACGCGGCTATGTCGAGTCGCCGGTAAGGATAGATACTATCTTAAAAGAATTGAATAAAACCGACCTGTTTGAGAAGGTTACGCCGCGTCATTTTTCGGAGAAACACATCAAGGCAGTCCATGACCCAGGGTACGTTGACTACCTGAAAAAGGTCTGCGCCAATCTCGAACCCGGGACATCCGTTTACCCTTACGTGTTCCCGGTACGCAACCGGACACGTCCTCCCAAAGACCTGCCGATACGCGCCGGGTATTACTGCATTGATACTTTTACGCCAATAAACGGCAACGCCTATCTGGCAGCAAAAAGGGCCGTGGACTGCGCCCTGACCGCAGCGAAAAAGCTCCTCGAAGGCTACCGCCTAGCCTATGCCCTGATACGGCCACCCGGCCATCACGCCGAGCCGAGTGTCTTCGGGGGTTTCTGCTATTTCAATTCGGCAGCGGCGGCCGCCGAACTGCTCAGCGCCTACGGTAAGATCGCCATCCTCGATATCGACTACCATCACGGCAACGGCACGCAGGAAATATTCTACGAGCGTTCAGATGTGCTGACCATATCCATTCACGGCCACCCCAGTTTCACCTACCCTTACTTCAGTGGCTTTATCAGCGAGAAAGGAAGGGGTGACGGTAGAGGCTATAATATAAATGTTCCCCTGCCGGAACACATTGACAGCGAACGCTACCTGGACGTTCTAAAGGAAGCACTCGTACGAGTGCACCGCTTTAGGCCCAGATTCCTCGTTATCACCCTGGGGCTGGACACAGCCAGAGAAGACCCGACCGGCAGCTGGAACCTGGAAGCCAGAGACTTCGAGGCCGCCGGGCAAATAATCGGCTCGCCCCGCCTGCCGGCACTGGTCGTTCAGGAGGGCGGATACGATACCAGAGTCCTCGGTATCAATGCCCGTTCCTTTCTTACGGGACTGTGGTCAAGCACCTACTCAGCATAGAATCCGCTGTTTAAATTATACTTTAGCCTTGAACCAGGTAATCCTGGCAGCGACGTTTTTAGCCGCCTGGGTGTGAGTAGTGCTCTTTTGCAGGTCTCTGGAGAGCTTGTCGTCGCCGATGACATCCCTTACCCAGTTACTGAAGTCGTTCTTAGTCTCATTGGAGTGATAACGGAATGTCTCATCCGTCATCTGCTCCAGAGCGACCTTCAGTTCGGGCAGGTTCTTCAAGTGCCGTCCGTCACAGCACCAGAATTGCTTCTCCTGAGATACATTGCCCAGCCTTTCTTCCGCAACCGACTTCGTCATTCTGACCATTTTAGTGACCTCCTTTATAACTCATCAAGTTTTCACGTTTACATTACCAAGCGCTACACATCACGCTCCACCTCCTTGGCATCTGCTGCCAGTATTTCCTCAGGCGGAGACTCGACCACCTCGGCGACGGCTTCCGGACCGATAGCCTCAGCCGCCAGCAAAGCGCCTTCAGCCGCCTTACCCTCTCCACCAACCAGATAGCAGGCAACTGGATGATTTGCATAATAAAAGGAATGGCGGCGAGAATACCGATTTGCAGGTTATTGGCGCCGAGAGCCAGGGCAAACGCATCCAGGAAACCGCTGGTGGTAATACTGTTGAAACCCAGTGAAACACAGTCCCCTCCAGGGTCAACCAACGAAGCCCTGTGTTCAACTCCCGGTCGGAGATAGCAGGCCTGGGCTTAAATATCCCGGATAGGTTCATGTTAGTATGCGATGTGACATTATCAGATGCCGTGTTGGGATGTTGCTACATCAAATTGCCCAGCTGTGCCTTTATCAGTAACGAGAATAGTCTAGGCCTTTTTGAGTACTTTGTGACGTTTCCAGCCAAGCATGAGCAGCAATTCCTTGACAGCAGCCTCACCTGACTTAATGGGTACGCTGGAATGGATTCGATACGTGTTATGCCGACCGACCTTGGTCTTCGTGATATACCCATCCCTATCGAGGTCTATAATTATTTTATGCGCAGTCCTCTCTGTTATGCCGACATCATCACCAATTTCCCTGGCAGTCTTTTGAGGATTATTAGCGATAGACGCCAGTACCAAACCATGGTTCGTAATGAAAGCCCAGTCGCTCATGTAAAGTCCTCCTGCAAATTTCCTTGAAAAATCCGTAAAAAAAGACCGAAAAATCGCTTGACAAACTCCGTGATTCCTGTATAATATTACTAGAATTATTTTTCATGCTTAATATATCTAGCAA
>CAZPQB010000033.1:0-18455 GCA_964588605.1 uncultured Dehalococcoidaceae bacterium
TGAGATATCATAGCCGTCGTCCCTGAGGGGAGAAGGATAAAAGGGTAGCAACCAGACTGCGGTCACGCCGAGGTCTTCAAGGTAGTCCAGCTTGTCTATCAACCCCAGAAAGTCCCCTATGCCGTCAGCATCGCTATCGGCAAAGGCGCGGACATGTAGTTCATAGATGATGGCATCCTTATACCACAGAGGATTGTTTTCAAAAGGTAGTTCTACTGTTTTGCGTTTCCTCATTTTAGTCACCGAGTGCCGCGTGTATATGCTCAATCAGTTCTTTAATGCCCAGAGGCTTGACCAGCAGCCCGTTAGCGCCGTGCTTCATGCTGTCCCGCTGGATAGCGGGACTGCGCTGCGGGGCAATCACAATGAATGGTATTTTAACCTTATTCATACGGTCACAATATTTCCAGATGCTTTTATCGAACCCGACAAGGTCAAGCAGGGCAAGTTTTGTATTCTCCTGTACTGTAATGGCACGACCCAGCTCCTTCAGGCTGGAAACGCCGACGGTTGCGTAGCCTTCCGCCTCTAACTCTTTGGCGAACGTTTCCAACTCGCTTCGGTTGGCATTCACGATTAGAATGACCGGATTTTTCATGTGTTTATACCTTCTTTTTGATTATTCGGGTTTTTCTTGGTTCTGGGTAATACGGAAGATGTAGGCGGGGCAAATATCCGGGTCTATTTCCATCCAGTTCCATTCCTCATGCCAGGTGTAGTGGGCGTTACTTAAAAGGTCATGAGCCTGGCAGGGTTGCCCCAGGTCAAGCCCCCACGCCTTTATAGGAACGTTAATCCTCCCGGAACAAGTGTTATGAGGGTTAAGGTTGACAACAACCAGTATGATACTGGCGAGGTCATCAGTGTGCTTGCTGTAGCATATCAGGTTCTCGTTATCCGTGGCATTAAACCACAGGTTCCGGTCGTTCTGGAGGGCTGCATTCTCGCGGCGTATGTTGTTCACATGGGTAATAAAGTCTTTAAGGCTGTCTTTCCGCCCAATATCCCGGTGCTTGATTTCGTACTTCTCGGAGTTCAGGTACTCCTCGCTGCCCGGCTCTCTGGGTGTATTGTCCATTAGCTCAAAGGCAGGACCATAGATGCCGTAGCTGGCGCTTAAGGTAGCCGCCAGCACCAGGCGTGCCATGAAAGCCGGCCTGCCGCCGGTCTGCAGATATTCGTGGAGAATATCCGGGGTGTTAGGCCAGAAGTTGGGGCGGAAGAAGTCCCTTAACTCCGTCTGCGTCAGCTCAGTAAGGTACTCGGTCAGCTCCTGCTTGTTGTTGCGCCAGGTGAAGTACGTGTATGACTGGGTAAACCCCAGCTTGGCGAGACGGTACATGATTTTGGGGCGGGTGAACGCCTCGGCAAGGAAGATAGCCTCCGGGTAGTCTTTTTTTACTTCGGCGATGAGCCATTCCCAGAAGTGAAATGGCTTGGTATGCGGGTTGTCCACGCGAAAGATACGCACGCCCTGCTCCGCCCAGAAAAACACCACATTTTTAAGCTCCTCCCAGAGCTCCCGCCAGTTCTCCGTCTCGAAATTGAGGGGGTAGATATCCTGGTACTTCTTCGGCGGGTTCTCGGCATACTGAACCGTGCCGTCGGGGCGCCAGCGGAACCACTCGGGGTGTTCCTTAACGTAGGGGTGGTCCGGCGAGCACTGGAAGGCAATGTCCAGAGCAACCTCGATGCCGTATTCCTGCGCTTTGGTCACCAGATGTTTGAAGTCCTCCAGCGTTCCCAGTTGAGGATGGATACTCTTGTGCCCTCCTTCTTCACTACCGATAGCCCAGGGCGTACCTGGGTCGCCATCTCTGGCGGTCACGGTGTTATTTTTCCCCTTGCGGTTGGTGTGGCCGATTGGGTGTATAGGGGGAAAATAGAGTACATCGAAGCCCATCCCGGCTATATAGGGTAACCGGTCTTCGCAGTCTCTGAAGGTACCGTGCCGTCCAGGCTTACCGGCACATGAGCGGGGGAACATCTCGTACCAGGCACTAAAGCGGGTTTTTTCCCGGTCGACCGAGATAGTCAACTTTTTCGGATAGGTTACGGCGGAGCTGCGGTCAGCATATTTCGCCATAAGTCCGGAGACTTCATCGCTCATAACAAGCTTCAGTTTGTCCTTCTGCTCAACCCGTTCAGACTTCAGGATGTCCACCCATTTACGGAGTGCCTTGCTATCCGCCCCTGAAGCGCGCCCGGCAGCCTCCCCGATTATCCTGACGCCGATGGCAAGGTGCATTGGCAGGTCTTTATGCTTTGCCTCAATCCGCTTCTTCAAGTCCTGGCGCCACGTCTGGAAGCTATCTACCCAGGCTGTAAGCGTGTAGAGATAACGCCCCGGTTCGCTGACCAAGAACGACCCCCGCCAGCGGTCGTTTACCAGCAGTTGCATGGGTACCTCTGTCCAGATTGTCTCGTTCTCCTTGCGGTAAAGAAGACACGCCGAGAGTGCATCATGGCCGTCGGCAAAAATATCCGCCTCAATGGTAACAGTATCACCGCTAATGCTCTTGGCCGGAAAGCGGCCGTCGTCAATCTCCGGATATACTCCGTCTATGACGATACGCTCGTTTCCTTCTACTGATTCCAACAATATTCTCCTGGGATGCTGATATAGATAATTATATAGCTTCTGGTTGCTTTTGCAAATGGATTAGCCCGTGTGGGAAGATTACACGTCGGCGGCTGGCAGGTACATCTGTTCACAGTATTCTTTCAGCATCCGACGCGTATTGAATACGGGCACAATGGAGCGGATTGACCTTTTCACCATGGAGAGCCATTCCCTTGGCACCCCGTTTCTGTCCCGGTTATAGTAAAGGGGGACCACCTGCTCTTCAAGGAGACGGTAGAGGGACTCGGCGTCTGATTCGTCTTCTTCTTGAGCACTGGCTTTGAGAGAATCATCACCTATGCTCCAGCCATTGTTACCATTGTAAGCTTCCAGCCACCAGCCGTCCGGTATACTCAGGTGCAGCGCACCGTTAAGCACCGCCTTCATACCGCTCGTCCCGGAGGCTTCCTGCAAACGGCGCGGCGTGTTCAGCCAGATATCCATGCCCTGCACTAGGTATCTCGCTAGCCGCATATCGTAATCCTCAAGGAAGGCGATTCTCCCTTGAAATTTACGGTCTCTGGCCATGTTGTATACGTGCTGGAGGAGCTTTTTGGACACCAAATCGGCGGGGTGCGACTTGCCGGCGAAGATTATCTGCACAGGGTGCCAGCGGTCATTGACAATTTTCTTCAGCCGCTCAATATTCCTGAAGAGCAAATCCGGTCTTTTGTATTCGGCGAATCTCCTGACGAAGCCAATGGTAAGCATATCGTGGTCAAGCAGGGCACCCATCGCCAGTATTTGTTGCGGCGTCGCCTCACTCTTTGCCCACCTTTGCTGGGCACGTTCCAGAATAATATGGAAGAGCTTTCTTTTCAGAAGCATATGGACCTGCCAGAGTTCCTCGTCCGGCATGTCTTCAATATGCTGCCAGGTCTCAATATCATCATGTCTCTCTATCCAGTCCTCACCAAGGTATTTGTTGAACAGCATTCGGTTCTCAAGGGCAATCCACGTCGGTGCATGTATGCCATTAGTAATGTATTTGATGGGGGCGTTTTCTTCGGTGCAATTCATCCATAGGTTGCACCACATACGGCGGGTTACCTTACCATGCAACCGGCTAACAGCATTGCGGTGGGCGGAAGTCTTTAGAGAAAGAATCGTCATATTAAAACCGTCGTCTCCGCTGCCGCTAGGCCGCCCCAGGTCCATAAATACCTCCCGGTTTATACCCAGGGAAAGCCAGTAGTCTCTGAAATACTGTTCGATAAGCTCGGCAGGGAAAATATCGTGTCCGGCTGGAATGGGTGTATGGGTTGTGAAAACGGAGATCTTTTGCACAGCAGCCAAGGCGCTATCAAGGTTGGTGCCTTTTGCCACCTCTTCCCTGATACGTTCCAGCATCATGAAGGCAGTATGGCCTTCATTTGCATGCCAGATTGCTGGTTCGATACCCAGCGTGCGCAGGATACGTACTCCTCCGATGCCCAGCAGAATCTCCTGTTGAAGGCGTTGTTCTCGTTCGGCGGTGTAGAGGCGACTTGATAGCTGCCGGTCTTCGGGCTTGTTTTCCTCGATATCTGTATCGAGAAGATAAAGATTTACCCGTCCCAGTCGTACCAGCCATGCCCCGATGTGCAGTATCCGGTCCTTAAGCTGCACCTCAACCAGGCATTGCTTGCCTTCCTTGGAAGAGATGGCGGTCACCGGGGCCTTACTGAAATCCAGCTGGCTGTATTCTTCTTCCTGCAAGCCATCGGCCGAGATACGCTGCCGGAAATATCCTTGCGGGTACATAAATCCCACGGCTACCATGGGTATTCCTAAATCGCTTGCTTCTTTACAGAGGTCTCCGGCCAGGACTCCCAGCCCGCCGGCATAGATGGGCAGGGAATTATGGAGGGCATATTCCATGGAAAAATAGGCTACCAGTTTCTGTCGGAGAGCGGGATACCTGGCGGCGTACCAGGAATCATTATCGGTCATTTCTTTATCAAAGGTAGCCATAGCAGAGTCATACAAAGAAAGAAAAGAACTATCACCGGCGGCCGCTTCCAATTTCTCCTGGCTGATTTCATAAAGCTGTTGCACCGGATTGTGTCCACCCAACCTCCACGACGGGTAATCCAGTATCCTGAACAGGGCGCGCCCTTCCGGGTGCCAGCTCCACCATAAATTATCGGCGAGTTCATCAAGTCTATTAATGCGGTGCGGTAAGTCCGAGTTGGTCATGACGTGTATCCCTCTATATCTTCTAATATTTCTTTCCCTGATTATACGATATTACAGTCTGGAGAGACTAGTTCCGTTTAATAAAACCGCGAGAAGTTTATACTCACTAACATGAAGCAACCTAAAGTATGCTACAATTAGTCAGATCTGGTAAAAGAAGTCACTGTTAACTAATTTATGGAGAACAATAAGGGAGTCTATCAACCACCTAAAGCCAAACCACGTTTTTTCTACGGTTACTTTGTGGTTACAGCCGCCTTCTTTATTTTGGTGGTATCGTTCGGTCCTTATTCAGCCTTTGGCCTGTTCCTAAATCCATTGATAGCTGATTTTGGCTGGACGAGAGCCCTTACCTCAGGCGCCTTCTCACTATCCATGTTTATATATGGCTTGCTTGGTATTGTCGTGGGAGGACTCACCGATAGATTTGGTCCCCGGTTGGTGGTCACACTCTGTGGTTTACTTATAGGGCTTGGGTATCTATTGACGTCGAGGGTCAGTACACTCTGGCAGTTATACTTATTCTTTGGGGTGATCGTCGGTGTAGGCATGAGCGGTGTTTGGGTCCCGCAAATGTCGTCCGTGGCCAGGTGGTTTGTGAAGAGGAGGAGCCTGATGACGGGCATTGTTATCGCTGGCACGAGCATAAGCCAATTGATTGCTCCACCAATTATCAGTCGGCTTATTGCTGTTTACGACTGGCGTCCATCATATATCATACTGGGTGGAGTGGTTCTAGTGGCCACTGTGATAGCAGCCCAGTTTCTGAAGCGTGACCCCGCTAAGATGGGGCAGCTGCCCTACGGGGTCGAGGAAGTGAAGCCGGAGGCAGCGCAACCTGATACAAGAGACTTTACCTTCCGGGAGGCAGCCCATACTGCCCAGTTCTGGTTAGTCTTCGCTATATTATTCTGCTCTGGCTTCAGTTTAATGGCTATTGTGGTGCATATTGTGCCACATGCTATTGATCTGAAAGTTTCAGCAATAAATGCTGCGAACATCTTGGCTTTGATGGGCGGCGTAGGTATTTTGGGCAATTATATATTGGGGAGCATTGCTGACCGAAGCGGGAATAGGCGGGTTTTTATTTTGGGCTTTGTTATTGTAACGGTATCTTTGTTTTGTCTCACTTTTGCCAGAGATTTATGGATGCTTTATCTCTTTGCTATAGTCTTTGGTTTCGCCCTTGGGGGTATGGGTACCGTAGAGTCCCCTCTAGTAGCCGGACTTTTCGGGCTGAGTTTTCATGGAATAATCTACGGGGTCGTTCATGTTGGTTTCACGGTTGGAGCGGCGGCTGGACCGTTTATTACCGGTTATATCTATGATTTGACTAACAGCTACCAGGTGGCTTTCCTGGTTGGTGCTGCTGTGGGGATACTTGGTATCATCTTTGCTGTAGTACTGAGACCAACCGAAAGGCTGGGGATTAGAATCTAGCCATTAAATCGTACCGAGCCCTCAATTATCGCAATTACACTCTCCACGCACAGGAGTTTAGATTTCTTCCAACTTACTTTGACTAATCCTGTCAACCCTTAAACAATAGATGGAGAAGCTCTTTCTCTTGTTACACTTTACGTCATAATGTATGATAAATAAAAAGTAGGCTGGACATCTAGTTAACAGAAGTATCCAGCCCTATATCAATCCTGAGGCTTATTTGTATCAGGAGTTAGCTCTTTCCTATTCTGAACATCTTTGTACCGCATGTCGGGCATGTTCCTTGAGTTGCTGGCTTCCCATTCTTCATGGTTATGTTCTTGGGGTCTTTCATTTCCCTCTTAGCCCGGCATTTTACACAGTACGCTTGCATGATTTCGCCTCCTTTCTTGCCAAGTGTTATGAACGATAAACCATTTTCTCCGAAATGTCAATAGACGGGGAAACTAGTCTAGGAGTAACACTTTAAGCAAGTGTCACCTAGCTTGAACAATCTGGACTTTCGTTCAAGGGAGAAAAACTCAAGCTATAACTAGACATAAATGAGAACTTTCCTCGCTTCCTCCAAAATACACAACACAATCGTGATAGCATTTTGCTCTAATCTGTTATTCTAGCTTATAATATACGTGAGGCTTTTACGGGACACAAGATTCTCTCGGATTGGTTTGGCTTATCCACTTACGGGTTTTTCAAAATTATATCTTTTAAATTTTTAAGCACATATGAAGCACAGGAGCTAGCGTTCTCATATGAGGCGTCAACTAGGCTGATAACCGTAATAGGCATAGGTGCCATAGTTGGGAAAATTACTTTGGGTCCTCTCTTTGATATAATTAGGTAGGATCAGGATCATTATGTTATGAGCCTTACTAATAGCTGAGGGCAGTCTGGGAATAGTATTTGGAGTAAGTATAAGATTGATTGTATTCACGACCATTTTTTCTTCAGGTTATGGTACCGCATGGTCTTTGTACGCTGCATCGGCCTCGGACTACTTTTCCAAGGAGCCTTCTGGGAGTATCGTTGGTTTGTGGATCGTATATTTAGGTATTGGCTCAATACTTGCTCCCATTATCGCCGGCTGGATAGCCGACACCGCAGGCACACTTAGCTGGTGGTTTTTCCTATCCGCTACTAGCGTATTGATATCTCTTTTACTTCTACTACCAATATGGCGAGTATCGAAAGTAGATTAATCACAGGAATTGATATCGATTTAGTGAGGTGAAGAAAATGCAGCTTTCAAATATCAAATTGACAATATTGCTTTTTATATCGGCGCTGTTGCTGAAGAGAACAGCAAGAAAATATCCGTCATTTGAGAGTCGTCTCAAGGAAAAAAATTTTACGGCGCAAATAAAAGTAATGGACAACTCAGTAGGCAGATATTTTACGTTCAGCGATGGTAAAATTATTTCGAAAAGTGGCCTTCATTCCAGTCCCGATGTTTCCATGGCTTTTAGCGATGCTGCTTTGGCCTGTAGACTTCTACCACCATGGCGTAACCAGCTGGAACAGGTAGATGCTATGAAGAATTTTCGTTTAACGCTGGACGGGCCTGAGGAATTATCATCTTGGTTTATGGAGACTCTGAGCCAGATTTTTACCGCAGGTATAGAATACGGAATAGATGTAGGAAACAACACAAAAAGGTACGTAAATAATTCAAATGCCGGCCCAGTCTTTGTTTATGTAAAAGACGGAAAGATTTTACGCATAATACCTATAGAATTTGATAAAAGTGACGCACAGTCCTGGACTATTGAGGCTAGAGGAAAGAAGTTTACCCCTCCACGGAAATGTACACTCTCTCCGTTTGGATATGCCCTGAAATCGATGATTTATTCACCGGACAGGATTCTATACCCCATGAAACGGGTGGATTTCGATCCCAATGGGGAACGCAACTGCGAGAACCGAGGGATATCAGGCTATGAGCGAATTACTTGGAATGAGGCTCTGGATATCGTCGCCAATGAGATTAAGCGTGTTAAAAGAGACTATGGTCCGGGAGCTATTCTGACCAGCACACCTTCTCACCATTTATGGGGAAATATTGGTTATTACTTAAGTGCCCACCGCAGGTTTACGAACGCCATCGGGTGTACTCAAGTCGTTGCCAATCCAGATAGTTGGGAGGGGTGGTTCTGGGGAGCCACCCATCACTGGGGAAATACCATGCGACTAGGCGGTGCTGAGATCTATGGCACGGTTGAAGACGCGCTCAAGGAATGTGAAATGATGGTGTTCTGGGGAAGTGACCCAGAGTCTGTGCCCGGGGCCTACAGCGGATTCGAAAGTACCATTCGCCGTCAATGGCTGAAAGAACTGGGCGTCAAAATGGTACACATCAACCCGTATTATGACCATACGGCCGCGTTGATGGGAGGCAAGTGGTTAGCCCCTAGACCGGATACGGGCAATGCCATGTCTCTTGCCATCGCCTACGTCTGGATAACTGAAGACCTTTACGACAAAGAGTATGTCGCTTCGCGCACTATAGGATTTGACAAATGGAAGGACTACATACTGGGCAAGGAGGATGGGATACCCAAAACCCCCGAATGGCAGGAGAAGGAGACAAACGTTCCTGCAAAAGATGTCAGGGCATTAGCCAGAGAATGGGGAACTAAGAAGACCTACCTTGGCGCCGGCGGTCCGGGTAACCAAGAAGGTGGTGCGTGCCGCAATGCCACCGGGCTAGAATGGGCACGCTCGATGGTGTGCCTCATGGCGATGCAGGGTGTCGGTAAACCAGGGATTAATTTTGGCAACATGACCTTCGCGGCACCGGTCGATACAAGGTTCTATTTCCCGGGCTACGCCGAGGGAGGCATATCCGGTGATATCGAAGGAACGGCCTCTGCAATGAATATATACCAGAGGATGCCACACCTGCCGACTGTGAATACCGTGCTGCAAAAAGTGCCCAGGTTACGGATTCCAGAAGCTATTCTGAATGGCTATTGCGAGGGTTACCCGAATAATACCAAGACAATTGAAGGCCAGTTCTTTAAGTTCACATATCCGGCCCCTGGCAATGCGGAGATACAGATGTATTATAAATATGGCGGCTCTTATATCAATACCATGACTGATACAAATCGTTACATAAAGGCATACCGGAGCCCGAAGTTATCTTTTGTGGTGAACCAATCC
Source organism: uncultured Dehalococcoidaceae bacterium (assembly GCA_964588605.1). Lineage (GTDB taxonomy): Bacteria > Chloroflexota > Dehalococcoidia > Dehalococcoidales > RBG-16-60-22 > CAZLEY01. Next base: position 9,407 of record CAZPQB010000033.1, read on the forward strand.
ATTTGGATGGAGGGTGAGACCAAGTTTGCCGATATTATACTACCGGCCTGCACCAATTTTGAGCGTTGGGATATAGGTGAAACGTCCAATGCCGGGGGGTATATCATACACAACTTTGTCAAGTTGAATCACCGCATTATAACCCTCCAGCACAAGTGTATCGAACCTCTAGGAGAATCGAAATCAGACTATGAGATTTTCCTCGAGCTTTCAAAGCGGTTGGGGTTGAGTGCCTACTTTTCTGAAGGCTCGACCGAGCTTGATTGGTGCAAGCGGGTATATGCTGCCTCGGACTTATCCAAAGTAATCTCATGGAAGAAATTCCTTAAGAAAGGCTATTATGTTGTTCCCGCACCGAAGGAGGAGCTAAGAGCCCCTTGTGCCTATAGGTGGTTCGCTGAGGGCAGGAAAAAAGACTTAACCGAACCGATACCGCTACCATCAGACTATACCGAAGAGTATTTAATGGGACTCCAGACACAGTCAGGCAAGATAGAGTTTGAATGTTCAAGTCTGAAGCGATTTGATCCAGATGACCCGGAGAGGCCGGTTATAAGTAAATATATTCCCTCTTGGGAAGGTCACCATACTACAGAGCTTACTGAAAAATACCCGCTCCAGCTAATATCCCCACACCCCCGTTTCAGCTTCCACACACATACTGACGGAAAGGACAGTATTATTAACGATATTGAAGACCACCGGGTCCTGATTGACGGTTATTACTACTGGGTTATCAGACTAAATGTGAAAGATGCCGAAGAAAGGGGAATCAAGCAGAATGATCTGGTCAAGGTATTTAATGACCGGGGAGCCGTCATTTGTGCAGCCCAGATTACCCAGCGCCTTCCTTCTGGAACGGCTCACTCGTACAGTTCTTCTGCAATATATGACCCTATTGGTGAGCCAGGATATTCAATTGACCGCTCAGGAAACATTAATCTCCTGACTCCGTCTCGACCCATAATTAGTAAATCACATAGCATGGCGGTAAATTCCTGCCTCGTGCAAATAGAGAAGTGGAAGGAGCAAGAATAACATGAAGGGGTGGTACTTAATCATCGATGTAGCAAAATGTGAAGATTGTAATAACTGCTTTTTATCCTGTAAAGATGAGTATATTGACAATGACTTTTTACCGTATTCTGTTGCCCAGCCTAGGCATGGCCCCAAGTGGATGAATATCATGCGAAAGGAAAGGGGCGAGTTCCCCATGATCGATGTTGCTTATCTACCCATCCCTTGCATGCATTGCGATAATGCTCCTTGCATCAAGAAAGCGGAAGATGGGGCGGTGTATAAAAAGGATAACGGGATTGTCATAATTGATCCAGAAAAGGCTAAAGGGCAGAAGAATATCGTCGATGCTTGTCCCTATGGTGCTATCTGGTGGAACGAGGAGAAAAATATAGCACAAAAATGCACCCTGTGCGTTCATCTCTTGGATGATGGGTGGAAGGAACCTAGGTGTGTTCAGGCCTGTCCAACGGGAGCCTTACGTGCTATAAAAGTTGAAAACTCGATAATAACAAAGATAATAGAAGATGAGAATTTAGAAGTCCTCCATCCAGAATATAATACGAAACCCCGCGTATATTACAAGAATCTATACCGGTTCCTCAAATGCTTCATTGCAGGTAGTGTTGCTATTGAAGTAGCTGGAGTAATCGACTGTGCTGTGGGCGCCAGAGTGACTTTATTCAATAACTCAAAAAAGATAGGTGAAGCTATAACTGATAATTATGGTGATTTTAAATTTGATAAACTTGAACAAAATAGTGGTGGATATAGACTGGAGGTTGTTTACAAGGGCTATAAAAAGAAAATTCTTAAGGTCAAACTGACGGCAAGCAAAAATGTGGGCACGATCTTGCTATGATTTTCTGCCAGTAATCGATATAACTAATTATTTGATGTACTATACAAACCGCTAGATTATGCAGAAGTCGCAGTCTACCATTTTATTTTGTTGTCAGGTATTACTGCTGAACATATCTTACATCAGAAAGGCTTACTGCCTACAACGGTTGAGTCAAAAGTAGGTGCAAACATAATTTGCCCGAACATAATCGGCCTATCTGCCCTCTTAAAATCTGGAGGGCAAGGCAACAGCCCGGCAGGGACAAATACGCATGTGGTAGTTGTTACTTGTTTAAATCTTACTACATGCCTGCTAATCAAGCATTAATCTTATCGTGTTTTTAGAAGTATTTCCTCAGCGATTTCATTATCTTCATTTCTATTCTTTACCCTAGCCTATACACAACCTGATTTACATGCATTACCCCAATTACAACGCCAATTTATTATTTCAAAATTTTCCTTATGTTTGATATATATTCTACTCCTTACACTTCTCACTCCCGGGTATTCATGTAATTAAATTAAAGATAGAATACTTTGCAAATTATTACAGGATGCCTTAACCCACCGGGGGACGGGTGTTAGGAGGCGGTGGGTTCTTCATCCCAATACGGAAGTAATCTCCGGTTTCCTTTCGTTTCCAGCCGATCCGCTGATTCAAGGGATGCTCCATCCTGATAGCTCCCGGCACCGGGCAGTGTTCTACACAGCAACCACCAAACCAGCATTCATCAGGATACATGACGATGGGCGGCTTGCCTTTCTCCGGATTGGGTAACAACACATCCGTGCGGCAAACATCCACGCATGTATTACAGCCAGTGCAGAGTTTCTCATCAATAAATATCGCTTGGTTTGGCGTCATCGGATTGGGTACCATATACGCTTTGCTATACATATCTCCACGCTCCTTATAGTTCAGTTATCGTAGGCCAGATCTACAAACCGCAATGATGCCGGTAATTCTCTTCATAAGTTGATGCATTTGGCGGTTGTAGATAATAATCGACGGGACGCGCTCCTACCTTTATATCCTCGTTCTCAAGTTTTAAGGTAACAAGCTTTTTCCACTCTGGGGGGTCAATTTCGGGATGGTCTAGCCGATTTAAACCCAGGGCTTTACTGCTGGCCTTCCGGTTTAGTGAAGCATTCATTATTATCTCCCCCACAGTAAGGCGCGTAAAACACTCTAGAGTACGTGCTAGCTCGTGCGGATTCCGGGCATACACTCTGGAGGCTTCACTCTCCCGGATGCTATTGAGCCATCTCAGTCCCATGTTGAGTGTTTCCTCATTCTTGTATTCCCCGCAATAGTCCTGCATGATGCGGGCTAAGCCGGCCCTCAGCTCTTTCCAGCCTATCCCCTTCGTCCGTGTGACCGGAGCATAAACACGCTCCTTTTCCTTTTCTATCTGCTCCTGATTTACCGGGGCCTCTCTCGCAGTCTGTACATAAGCAACGGCCTTTCTTGCGGCATACCTGCCCATAGAAGCTGATCCAGCATGGTTTCCACCGGCATAGCCCGAAGTTCCGGCTACGTACAAACCTTCCAGACTGGTCTTAAGGTCCCAATCAAAAAATATTCCACCGCCGCCACCCTCTCGCCACTGACGCGGTCCCATTGTATTCCAATAGGGATAGAAGAAATATCGGTCGGGGGGCAGAACATTGGTCTGAAGCATGTCTTTATCAGGGTCAAATCCGGCTTGTTGATAGGTATTATAGATTATCCGGGACTTGCCTTCATTCCCTACCATCAGCCCCCATATCGCTCGCCTTTCATGCGCCGGCATACTGGGTAGATCGGCATACAACGGCAGGACGTATTCGCCCTTCCTGATGCGTTCGGGCAGGTCGGGAATGAGGCTCGGGCTACGGAGCTCATAGGGAAGATTAGGACCATTAAAAAAAGCTTTCTGGCCGGGGACATCATGATAGCGCTCCGACACCGTTTTCAGCACTTTCCCGTCCCGGTCAACCCAGGGAATTTCCTTTCCGTTGGCATCGACCATGGTGCAGGCATACCAGGTGTTATGAGCATTGCCGGTACCATACATAGGATAGGCAAAACCCCCAGAGACAGGCATTGGTGAAACTTTTTCCATCATGGTAAGCTCGGCTCCTGCCTGCCAGGCCATGGCGGTGCCTTCCCCGGAATTATTGGGGTCTCCATGTGATGCTGCCGCCCCAATCAGTTCGGTCGAAAAAATCCATAACCCGGTCGCTGGCCCTGTTGTGATTATGGTAGCCTTGGCCTTAAAGATATAGAACTCCCCGGTTCGCGTGTTTACTCCGGTGGCACCGATTACCCGGCCTCCCGGCTTTCCTCCTTCGGTAAGCAGGCTGGTTGCCATGACATAATCGTAGATCTGTACTCCCAGCCGCTTCATTTCATTGTGCATGGCTACCTTTATGCCGGCTCCACCGCTTACCCGGATACAATGTCTGGCATCGTAATCATAGGCAAACATTAATTTGGTCTTCTCGTCTCTAAACTCCGCCCCTTTAAACTCATCGTCGACATCTCTTACCTTGACTCCCCACCTTTCAACATCAAGAAGGGCATCATAACTTTCCTTAAACAGAATATAGCTAGTGATGCCGTTCCCGAATTCCCAGTTAAGGAGGTATTCACCGTGCAATGCTAACTCTATCATTTCTTCCGGAGTAAGTTTTGAGCAGGGGTTAGTGCAGGCACCGTGCCAGTGGTCAACTCCTGCCCCGCCGCCGCCGCTTCTGATCACGGCCCCTTTATCAACCACCACCGCCTTTGCCCCCCGTTTGGCGGCATTTATCGCCGCGTGAGATCCGGCGACACCGCCGCCCAGGACCAAGATATCCGCTTCAACTTCATTCTCTTTACCGTAAGCCACCGGGTATGGCCAATCCATAGACCTGTTTAAATCAATATTAGACATAGATATTTACCTCCTTTAATTCTTTGGCATTAACCGTTTATCTTAAACTCCTTTTAATAATTTTACCTGAAACAGGGGTTTAAATGCCCCTTTTTTAAATTTAAATGTACCCTAAGCTGGGGATCCAGGGCGTCTCTGAGCCCATCGCCTAACATATTAAAACCAAAGACCACTAGCATAATGGCAAATGTAGGAATATGGTAAGGGTTGGGTTTTAATTTGCCACTAAAAGTTATCCCTGAAATTACTTTTATGCTATATTTTTATATAAGTAGTATTAATTATCAAAAATATAGTTACTTGCCTTTAGGGTATAGTTGTCAAATACTTTATTAATGAGTGTTAGCTTGGCTCATAATATATCAAAATATAATAGAAGATAATGAAGGATGCAATCGCGGAACCATCAGAAATATCCAGGTTATCTCCATGAGTTACCCGAAGACTTCGTTTCCCACGGTTTTTTGCTAATAACTCTGTAATCATCGTTATACGCTCTTGTTAAATTTGTCCTGGACTTGTTATAAATATGGTTCTTTGAATTTTAAAAAGAGGAGGTTTTATGACTACTAATATTCCAAGAGGTGCGTTAATAGCAATCAATGATATGCTGGACTATTGTGCAAAAATCCAGCCAGGCCAGGAAGTATTGATTCTGGCAGAAACCGATGGGCTCTACGGTGGAGATAACCTGGTAGACCAAGAAGCCATTGCCTGGATTCAAGCAGGCGTGCAGAGTCGAAAAGCCAATGCTTCGATACTCTGGATTGATGAGCCAGCCGTTCCCCATGCTTGGCGGTTCCCGCCAGTCGTCAAAGCCGCCATGTTGGGTTGTAATGTACTCATTAACCATTCTTTTAATCTCGTTGTTGAAGAGATTGCTGAATTTAGAGAGTATATAGCCGAACATAAAATTAAAATGGTACGCAATTTTGCTACTACTGCCCCCTTACTTTGTACCGCCTGGGCACAAACCCCTTACGAATTGGTAAGTGAGATTCGTTACCAGGCCTCGCTGCCGTTTAAAGCAGGGCTGAAATGGATAATGACCGAAGAAAATGGGACTCATCTGGAAGGTGAAATAGTGAATCCGGGCAGCAAAATTGGAGTGCCTGGAATGCCTTATTCATCACGCAGGGAAGAGGCTGGATACTACTTGCCGTGGCCGGAGTGGGTACATCCCCCGATTAATGTGATCAATACCAACGGTACTTTTATTTTTGACAGCATGCTTAGCTGGTGGTCGCGCTATATTGGGATTTCGCCTTATTTTAGCAAGCCTATCCGCTTAAGTATTGAAAATAACCGGATCATTAGAATCGAAGGTGGGGATGAGGCTGCAGCTTTGAACGATTTCTTAATTTTTATGAAAGAGCGGGTGGGTGACGGTGTTTATGATTTTGACACTTTTCATTTTGGTATCCACCCGCAAGCCATGGTGGCACCTCAACAGTGCCAGAACGTACTCTATCGACGTTTAATCGAACATTCACATAGCTCCAATATCCATGTACATATCGGGGCTCCGCCCTCCAACCCTGAATACCCATATTGGATGCATTGTACAGGTGATATCCGTCGGCCCACTCTAAAAGTTGGAGATACTCTGGTTTATGATAAAGGCCATCTTTTTTCGCTGGATAACCCGACGGTTAAGGATATTGCTGCTAAATACCCCGGTCGGCCGGGATTAGCAATTGAACCAAGAGCATTTTAGTATCAGGTTCACGGTCGTGGCGGTTAATATTCTCCGCAACGGAGGTGTGTTCACCTTTTGTTAAAATAATAGATATACAAATTACACAGAGCGATATCAACCACCAATGAACTGAATCTTGATTATTTATCTCTTGACGAATATGATATAATATTTTTTAATTAATATTCGTATAAGAACTCACTTACGTAGATATATTTGTTTATTATTAGTTAGTAGCATTTAGATACAACAATGGAATTATCACTGCTAGATTTGGAGGCTATGTATGATAGTTGACGACAATATGCACTGGCTTCCAGAGAATCTTTTCAAAGACAAATCTCTCCGAGATTCATTTATTAGTTGCATACCTTATGCCTATGGTGAATATGCTAGGTTAGCGGCTATTCCCGGAGCGAAATTAGAACAGATAATAATTGAGAAATCACTGATATTGGGTGGAAATGCGGCAAGGCTTTTTAATATAAGGAGTTCATAGATGCCAGTTACAGATGCCCGTCCAATTTCAGATGAGTATTTTGTGCTTTGGGTAATGATTGCTCAAACAAAAGATGCCATCCTGAGAGCAAGACAAAGGGACTATGCACGTTTCAATATCAGTAATGAGCGGCGTGCCGTTCTCTGGAATATTCAAAATAACGGTGGTCGTGCAACGCCGGTTGAGATATCGCGGCAGCTTTTCCGGGAACTGCACTCAGTTACTGAAATGTTGAAAAGGATGGAAAAAGAAGGACTTATAAAAAGATATAAAGGTTCGGGTCGATCAAGAGTTGAAGTGAAATTAACCGAAAAGGGGCTCGAAGTATTTAATCAATCACTTCATAACGAGACCGATAAAAGAATTTTTTCAGTTCTATCGAAGAAAGAGCGCGAACGTTTGGCATCATATCTCTGGAAATTAAGAGGTCAAGTAATGAAGGAATTAGGGATACCAGAATGGCAAATCAAATTTCCCTTAAATCCGAACAATTCAGATACCGGTAAAGCGAATAGATGAATAAAAACTCATCAATTGATTAAGCTTTGGGGAATATTATAATATTATTTAGCAGTAAAACGCTGGCGATTTTTATAGACAGTAGATTGATAAGAGCCAATGACCCGCATGATATTGATTGACAGAGAATAATCATTAATCCATAAATGGACGATTAATCAATATTTTGGTGGAAAAATGTTCAAATTATGTATTGATACCGGGGGAACATTCACGGAAAGCATGGTTCTCGATAATGAGATAAACCTTCGTGAATTTAAAACACCGGCGACACCACGGGATTTTTCTGAGACGGAGGAATTATAATGGCTGAACAGGTTTTTATTCAGTGTACGGTTGGTGGACCGGTGAGGGTCTATGTAAAAGATGGTGTAATAGTCCGAATGCGACCGATCATATTTGATGATAATGTTGATGCCCCTTCTTGGGTTATCAACGCCAGAGGAAGGAAGTTCACCCCACCTCGTAAAACTACCCTGCAAAGTTATATTATCCCTGAGAGAACCAGAGTATATTCGGAAAATAGAATTAAGTATCCATATAAGAGAAAGAACTTCAATCCGAATGGAGAAAGACATCCGGAGTTGCGAGGTAAGGATGAATATGTTCGTATATCATGGGATGAGGCCCTTAATATTATTACCGGGGAAATCAAGCGGATCAGGGAGACCTATGGCCCTGCGGCGATTACCGGTATGACATCTTCACATCATAACTGGGGTTTCCTGCATTATAAAATGGGTCCATTTGGCCGTTTCTTTAATATCCTTGGCTATACCACATTATTTGATAATCCTGATAGCTGGGAAGGCTGGCAATGGGGAGCCGTACATACCTGGGGTTACTGGTGGAGATTAGGACATTGCGAGCAATCCGAGCTTCTGCAGGATGCTTTAAAGCATACAGAACAGATAGTTTTTTGGTCGGTAGATCCCAACAGTACTTCCTACATGTACAGCGGTCAGGAAAATCTGAGGTGGCGTATATGGATGAAAGAACTCGGAATCAAGTTCGTTTTTATCGACCCATATTGCAACTGTACTGCCAGCACCATGGGTGACAAATGGATCGCTCCCCGGCCCGGTACCGATGCTGCCCTGGCCGAAGCCATTGCTTATGTTTGGATTACCGAAGGTACCTACGATAAGTGGTTTGTAGAAAACCGGACTTATGGATTTGAGGATTGGAAAAAGCATATATTGGGAGAAGAAGATGGTACTCCCAGAACACCAAAGTGGGCTGCCAGGATTTGCGATATTCCTGCCCATACGATACAGGCATTAGCCAGGGAGTGGGCGGCCAAAAAGACAATGCTGGCCGTCGGCAGTATATTTGGTGCTACCGGAGCCTGTCGGCAGGCTTACGCTACCGAATGGGCCAGGCTCTGCGTCTTACTAATGGCCATGCAGGGCTTCGGAAAACCCGGCGTAAATTTCTGGGGAGGTACCGGCGGTGCTGCACCTATAGACTACAGGTTCAAGATGGCCGGCTACTCCGAAAACGGGTGGGATGCCTTTGGCATTGTTGCTGATAAATCCTATTTCCCTGAAG
>CAZPQB010000034.1:0-18401 GCA_964588605.1 uncultured Dehalococcoidaceae bacterium
ACAGAGGTTGAGCGTATGCTGACAGTACTCATTCAAAGGCTGAAAGCTGATAACTGAAAGCTGAAAACTGATAGCTAAAAAAGGAGGATACAAAATGGCGCTGGAAGACTATCGAAGTGATATGGAAATGTGCTGCCGCTGTTCGATATGCAAATTCGTCCCTCTGGAAAAGCTGAAGGAAATCCGGCACTCATATAATTGTCCCAGCATTTCCCGGTACAATTTCCATGCATATTCGGGAGGCGGCAGAATGGCGTTCGGCGTAGCTATGCTGGATAAGCGGTTCGAGTATTCCGATAAACTGCTGGAAGTAGTTTATAACTGCCAGATGTGCGGTGCCTGTGATATCTCCTGTAAGTATGCCATGGACATGGAAGTGCTGGATCCGATAAATGAAATCAGGATTAAATGCGTGGAGGACGGCCACACTGTCCCTGCCCTGGACGGCGTTATTAACAGCCTGCGGAAACAGGGCACCATGATACCCGGGGCGAAAGCCAGGCGTGGGCAATGGGCCAGCGGGCTGGACGTTAAAGACATCACCAGAGAGAAGGCGAAGGTCGTTTACCATGCCGGGTGCCGGGTCTGTTACGATCAAGATATGTGGAAGGTGGCTGTAGCCAACGTAAAATTGCTGAAAAAAGCGGGTGTTGACGTAGGCATTGCCGGAAAAAGCGAGTCATGCTGTGGCGGTCGGGCTTACCAGATGGGATATAAGGAGGACTTCCTCAATCAGGCCAGACAAAACATGGAAATGATTCAGAAATCGGGCGCTGAAATACTGGTGACCGGCTGTGCCGATTGCTATTATGCCTTCAAGGTTCTCTACGATAAATTCGGCATGAAGGGCAAGCTGGAGGTATTACACATTACGGAATACCTTGCCCGCCTGATAAAAGAGGGCGGACTGAAACCGGCCAGAAAAGTCAATCTTAAGGTCACCTATCATGACCCGTGTCACCTTGGCAGGCTGGGAGAGCCGTACATACACTGGGAAGGGAAACCGGTTCCCGGGCATATACGTATCTTTGACCCGCCGAAAGAATTCAGGCGGGGCACCTATGGCGTTTATGAGCCACCGCGGGATGTCCTCAAGAGTATTCCCGGCCTGAAGCTCGTTGAGATGGACAGGATAAAGGAATATGCCTGGTGCTGTGGTGCCGGTGGGGGTGTTAAGGACTCAAACCCCGAATTTGCTAGGTGGACGGCTAAGGAGAGAATAGATGAAGCTCAATCCACCGGGGCTGAGGCTATCGTAACTGCCTGCCCCGGCTGCGAACAGGTCTTTAAAGACACTATTAAAGAAAACAAAGGCAGCCTCAAGGTATATGATGTTGTTGAGCTTTTAGAGAAGGCCATCTGAACAGGAGGTAATTGGTCGTGGCTTTAGAAAGAGAAGTATATCAGGCGTTAGAAGATATCGTGGGACCGGAGAATATCTCCGAAGCCCCTGTAATAATGGGTTCGTATGCTCAACGAGGCAGGCCTAGGTTCGAGGCGGTGACTCTTCCTCAAAATACGGCCGAAGTCCAGGCGATTGTCAGGCTTTGTAACAGGTTTAAGATACAGTTTAAGGCATCGAGTTCCGGCTGGGGTGCCTATGGTGATGCCGGTGGTCCGGGCGTTGTCAAACTTGACTTGAGGAGGATGAACCGCATTATAGAAATCAACGAGAAAAACATGTATGTGGTCGTCGAACCTTATGTGATTTGTGCCCAGCTTCAGGCTGAGTTGATGAAGAGAGGCCTGAACTGCAATATCACCGGGGCAGGCAGCAACTGCTCGGCGCTACCTCTGGCGGCTCATCAGGGGATAGGGCATCTGAGTGTCAGCGGCAGTTATGGAGAGAGGAATCAACTGGCCCTGGAATGGGTGACCCCTGACGGCGAGATAGTTAGAGCGGGTTCACTGGGGTCGTTGGGTCAGTGGTGGTGCGGCGATGGCCCGGGTCCGTCTTTGAGGGGTATCATCAGGGGCAATGTCATGCCGCTGGGCGGACTCGGCGTCTATACCAGGGCTGCGCAGAAGATTTATCACTGGCCGGGACCCCCGACGTTTCCCATCGAAGGTGTATCTCCATACTATCACCCGAGCCAGATACCGCCGGGCTTTATGATACGGTACATCTCCTTCCCATCGCCGGAGAAATTGAATCTGGCTGCGTACAAGGTCGGTGAAGCTGAAATAGGGTTCATATTTATGGGCTTTAATCCGGCCATGGTATCCGCCAATATGGCCACGAATAACAATGAAGACCTTGCCTATATGAGGCAATTTACCGGTTTAGTGCAGGGGCCGGGCTTCTTAATCATAATGGCCGGCAATTCCCCGAGTGACACCGCGTATAAAAAGAAGGTATTGCAGCAGATTATGGATGATTATGACGGCAAGCCTCTGGAGCCGGTTGAGGACCCTGAAAACGCTGGTGGTTTCATGTGGCGCTTGATAAGGGTCACCAGCTCTATTAGAGAAGTAGCTAGAGCCACAGGAATCTTCGCCGGGGAGGTCGGAGGCACCGATGTATTTAATCTCATGCATCAATATATTCTGCGTTCATCCCCGCTCAAGCAGCGCCTTATTAATGAAGGACGACTGCATGCTGACGGCACCGACCCCTTCGTACAGTCGGTTGAGCACGGTCATGCCGGCCATGCCGAGCTGCTCATCCGATTTAATAAGCAAGACCCTGATGCCATGAAAGTTATGGCTGAGGTCAGCAAGTTTGCCAACAAAACGGCTATAGAGGGTCACTTTGGAGTGCCGGGTCACGTGTGGGGTGATGCGGCTCATGACCAGTACGGGCCGCATACGTCCAATTACCATCTGTGGTTGAGAAAGATTAAGAAAACGTTTGACCCGAACGCAGCATCAGAATCTACCAACTATGTTACGGCCAAAGATTAGCTTTCAGTCTACGAGGTGAGATGCTGCCGTTGTCTGGTTGAAGGGGTAATCAATAACGTATTAATTTACGGCTATTGAGCCAGCTTTATCCCCGGCTTCTGTATGGCGATATGTGAAAATGAGGAGTCCTCGGTAGCCCCGTGCCAGTGCACCTCACCCGGTGGTATGAAGATAACTGCACCCGGTGTCACTATTCGCTCTTCCTGCGGCGTCGCCACTATGCCCTTTCCCTCGGTAACGTAGAGTATTTGTTCAAACGTGTGAGTATGAAAGTTCAACCTGGCTCCCGGACTGAAGGTCACCAGTAAAATACCAAAACCCCCGGTGTCTTTAGCATCAATCAATGACTTCCTGTAGACTGGCCCCTGCCCAACGATTTCGTCACTGGTTTCTTCAGCTTTTACATCATCGCTATTGACAACTATCATTTTCCCTCCTCGCTGTTAACCATAAATCCATATTTCTATTCCGGTAAACGTACCTCTACACCGGTTACCTTTTCCCGGGGCAGTATCACGGCATCAACCCCTTTATCGGCAAGTCCCGCCGCCATAGTTATTTCGAGGTCCTTCTGTACGGTGATTCCTATCGGGAGCGGTACGCCGTATTCCTTGCCCAGTTCAATAGCCAGGCTGATGTCTTTGTAAGCAAGGCCGACTCTAAAACCGGGCTCAAAGTTGCCACGAAAAGTGGTATTGGGATACTGCTGTAAGCACCAGTTATTACCGGTGCTTATTGTAATGATATCCCACAGGACCTGTGGATTGATGCCGGCTTTGACACCGAGGACAAATCCCTCGGCCGATATTGAGTTGCAGGTAAGGGCGATTAAGTTGTTGACGAGCTTGGTAATATTGCCGCAGCCGGCGTCACCTACCGGAAATACCTTCTGGCCCATAGTTGCCATTATCCCTTTTACCTTTTCCAGAGAAGCGCTGTCACCCCCGACCATGATGGTCAGGTTGCCGGTTTCGGCTGCTTTCGTTCCGCCGCTTACCGGCGCATCCAGTACGGCTACTCCCATAGCCCTGGCGTCTTTGGCTATCTTCCTTATCGTGGATGGAGAATTGGTACTCATATCCACATAAATATCTCCTTTTTTCCACCCGGACTTGAGTCCCTTTTCCCCGTAGACTACCTCTTCGACACTTGCCGGGGTTGGCAAACTGGAGAAAACCACCTGAGTGGCTGCGGCCACTTCCCCGGGTGTATCGCACCACTTCGCCCCCTTGGCTATCAGTGGGGCCGCTGTCTCTTTCTTTAAATCGTTAACGGTCAGGTTGTATCCGGCCTCCAGTATTCTCTTTGACATGTGTTTCCCCATCTGCCCTATGCCTATAAAACCTACATTCATAACTACCTCCAGGTATATATTAAAAGCTCTATAAACTTATGTGGGGCGTCAGTTCTTATGAGATGGCTTCTAAACGTTAACTGTATCTGACTCCACTCTCCATGTCAAACTTGCCTCTTATTTCGAAGAGATTCACCGGAAAGCTATAGAGGAATATCAATCATACTTAACACGTTGCGGATAGCGAGATTAAACGCTATACTCTTTTTAATGGGCAGGAGGAGGCCATTGAAAATCTCGGATGGTTAATACGGTCACCTCATGAAACTACATGGCTTGGAGAGTCCAAGTAATCGAAAGTAAATCAGCGAGGAGAGCGATAATGAAAATAACCAGGATTGAATGCATACCCATTACCATACCAATAAAAAGTAGAGTTGTCATGTCGGGAGGTCCTTTACTGGGTTCTACCCTTGTCCTTGTCAAGATGCACACGGACGAGGGTATTACGGGAATAGCTGATTCGGGTGGCACCTCGGAATGGTATGGTGGCGATACCCAGGAAGCAATTATGGCCATGATTAATAAGCACTTCGGCCCTCAGGCGCTGCTTGGCGAAGACCCCTTTAAAATTGAGAAAATCGTTGCCAGAATGGACAAAATCGCCAAGCATAACAACCAGGCAAAAGCGGTGATAGACTACGCCCTGCATGATATTGTCGGTAAAGCCCTGGGAGTGCCGATTTACCAGCTGTTGGGCGGTCTGACTATTGAAAAAATACCCCACGGCTACGTGGTGGCTGCTGATAATGCCAAAGACATGGTGGCAGATTCATTGAAAGCGGTGGAAGCCGGCTTTAAAGTCATTAAGATAAAAGTAGGCTACCTGGACATCAAGGGAGATATTCAGAATGTAGCGGCAATCAGAAAAGCCGTCGGCGATGACATAAAGCTGACGATTGACCCTAACGGCGGCTGGAATTTCTATCAGGCGCTGAACAACCTGAGGAGGATGGAGCAATTTAATATTGCCCTGTGTGAGCAGCCTGTGCCGTGGTGGGATATCGATGGCATGGCAAATCTGCGTAAAAAAGTGTCCATTCCCATATTCCCGGATGAATCTGCCGCCGAGCTCAGGCACCTGCTCGATATTATCCAGAAGGGTGCGGCGGATGGCCTGGCTCTCAAAGTGGCCAAAGCAGGCGGATTATTGAAGGCCAAGAAGTGGATAGCCATCGCCAAAGCCGCCGATTTACCCGTAATGTGCGGCTGTATGACCGGCTCCGGATTTGAGGCCGCCGTCGGGGCACACCTTCTTGCCTCCGATGAATGGACGACTAAAATGGAGCATGAGAACCTGGGGCCTCTGCATCTGAGCGAGGCCCTTGACACGGCTAAATCGCCGATAACCGGTGACCTTGCCGTTAATGTCCCCAGGTATGAAAACGGGTTCCTCTATCCTCCGCACGGACCCGGAATCGGCTGTGAACTGAACGAGGCAGCGGTTAAAAAGCTCATGACCCCGGGGATAAGCCCCACCGTTATTGGAAAATAGGAAAGTCCTTGGTAATTTATATAAATTAATTGATAACCATATACTGTGCTTACGTGTTCGCATAAGTTCTTGAAATAAGTACGCTTCCTTGACTGGAACAGCTTAACTGGCTAACATATAAATGACATGCACTGACGAGTTCTGCCTTACATGCTGAAGACCGCAGATGCTCTCCAATGAGGGAACTGAAGCGGGTAGCTTTTGGTATCCCGGCCAGATATAGCAAATAGAAACTGAGCGAGGAATGTAATGGAAGAAAACCGTTTAGCCGCCCATTTGAGGGATAGACCGGCACAATTGACAGAGGCAAAAAAGAATGGCGTTAAGATAATAGGCTCGTTCCCGGGCAACTATGTACCGGAGGAAATTATTTATGCCTCGGGAGCCGTGCCTCTATGCCTGACGCATGGCGGAAATCCCCATTCGGCTGATGCCGCGCTGTCAGTGTTGCCGCATGTCTTTTGTCCCTTCGCGCGGGCTCAGATCGGCGAGAGGCTCTTAAAGGAGAACCCGTATTACAGTATGATGGATATGCTGGTAGCGCCTGTCACCTGCCAGCACCTGAAGAAGGTGGCCGAGGTATGGGAGTATGATGGCGACTTAGAGATGTTTAAGCTGGGGATTCCCCATAAGTTTGACGGCGACTTTGAGCTGGAGTACTTTACCGACCGGTTAAAGGTGCTGAAGGACAGGCTGCAGGCGTTTACCGGAAATGAAATCACGGATGAGAAAATATCCGGAGCCATTGCTCTCTATAACCGGATGAGGGAGCTATTGAAGAACATAAGCTTGGTACGCCGTACTTCTCCCTCGCTGGTAAGTGCCCTGGACTTCGTTAAATTGAATCACGCCTCCTTCTATGCTGACCCTGATTTTATGGTGGATGTACTGGATTCCATTTATCAGGAGCTGAAGGACAAACAGCCAGAAATGAATGCCGATTCGCCGAGGCTCATGTTGCTTGGGCCAAACATCAGCTATGGCGACTATACGGTACTGGAACTGGTCAAAGCAGCCGGTGGCGAAATTGTTATCGAGGAGATATGCGAGGGTATCAGGTATTACTGGCACAGCATTGAGAATAAGGGGGATTTATATCAGTCCCTTGCCCGGGGATATCTGGTGGACAGGGTGCCCTGTGCCTTCATGAGAGACTCGGCGAAAAAGAGGCTCGATTTCACCCTCGAACTGGTTAAAGACTTTAGTGTCTCCGGGGTAATATGGTATGAGCTGCTCTGTTGCGAGACTTACGATTCTGAGTCGTACTACTTTGCCCACGAGATGGCCGAGCGGAATATACCGATGCTCATTCTGGAATCGGATTACGGCACGGCCGACACAGGCCAGCTTAAGACGCGTATCGAAGCTTTCATCGAAATTGTCAAGGGAGTGACGTAATAATGATTGAACTACTGGAATTATGCGGTTTTGGGAAGCAGGAGATTGAGGCGGAGTTACCCAGGATAGAGAAAGCTTTCGACAGGTTGGGGATAACCTCCGAGGATATTGAACGAGGCAAGCAAAGGCTCAACAAGTATTATGCCGTTGAACTAAAGGGTATACGAAAGGTCTTGAGGTTGTGTGTGCGTGAGGTAGTCAGCACCATCTTGGCAAGAGAAGAAGGTAAAAAAAAGATAATCTACGGGTTTATGGCGCCCGGCTGGGAGATAATCGGTTCTGCGCTGGTCTCCAAATCCAGTGAGGTGTATGCGGTAAATCATAGCTGGGCTTTTCAGGCGGTGCTTGGTTGCGTCTTTGGCAAGATAGTTCCCATACTGGAGGCCGCTGAGAAAAAATGGCTTAAAGCCGGTGTCGTCACTCATTGCGCCAACGTCAAGACGTTTATGGGACTCATTGTCTCGGAGTCGGTTCCTAAGCCTGACATGATGCTTACCTCCGGTTTCCTGTGTGAAACGGCGCCGAAGACGCTTGATTTACTGCATGAGCTCTATGGAATTCCGGTAGGCTGCTATGATACATGCCAGGACAGGGAATTAAGCGACTACTCCGGCGGCACCGAGCGGGCCATCGATATGGCAGCCAAAAGCCTGAGAAGGCTCGTCGAGAGAGTTCAGGAGGTGGTGGGGTTTGAGATAACAGATGACATGTTACGGGAGGTAATGGATGCCAGGGCCGGGCTGGACAGGGCTATACGCGATATACGCAAATTGATGGAGAAAGCTGACCCCTCCCCCATGAGCACCGCCAACGATAACCTGTTTACGATCTTGAATATGTTGACTATGAATATCGATAAAATACCTGAAGCCGTTGATGCGGCGAAAACTGCTTGCGAAGAATTGCAGGAAAGGGTTGACAAAGGGCTGGGAGTCGTTGAAAAGGGCGCTCCGAGAATACTGGCTATGCTTTTTGCCCAGCACGTCGACCCACGATTGGAGCATCTGTTGCATGAACTGGGTATAGCTATAGTGGCTACAGATATCAGCCTGGCCGTGCCCTATCATGTGGAAACGAAAGACCCTTATGTGGAGATGTCAATGTCCTTGAGGGGTTCACTATCCACTTGCCTTCCGCGAAGGATTCCTTTAATTGTGGAGGGATGTAAAAAATTGAAAGTTGACGGGGTGCTGGATAGATTTCACGCCGGATGTCGGTTTGTCGCTGGTGACGCTCCGTTACTCAAGGACGCTATCGAGAAGGAAATAGGCATACCTGTTTTGTTGCTGGAATGGGAGAACTTCGACCCCCGTGTTTATAACCATGAAGAATACAAGAGGAGACTGGACGTATTCAAGACGATGCTGCTGAAAAAGCCCGCCTGAACATAGGCAGGGTACGCCATGATGTCATGAAGATAATAAGTAAGATGGGAGGTATTTCGCATCTATTTTACCGGAATTGACCTTGGTTCCACCATGACCAAGGTGGTGATTTTAGATAGTGATGAGAAAATCCTTGCCAGTGTTATCACCCATACTGGCGCCGAGCACCGGCGTCTGGCCAACAAGGTGATGGAGGAGGCGTTGGAACAGGCCGGCCTGACTTTCGATGAGATTTCTTATGTGGTGGCTACTGGCTATGGCAGGATTACTGTCCCTTTTGCTGACCGCCAGATTACGGAGCTGACCTGTCACGCCAGAGGGGTGTCCAGTTTCTTCCCCGATGTTACACTGGCTATCGATATCGGAGGCCAGGATGTTAAGGGACTCAAGATAAAAAACGGCAGGTTGCTTGATTTTACTATCAGCGATAAATGTGCTGCGGGAACGGGCAGGTTCCTGGAAATTATCGCCGATGCCCTTGGCCTCAAGCTGGAGGACCTGGGGGACATCTCTCTAAAATCAAGTAATAGGGTCTCCATCAGCAGCACCTGCACCGTTTTTGCCCGGCAGGAGGTAATATCGCGTCTTTCTGAGGGTACACCGGTGGAGGACATCGTGGCCGGTATCCACGATGCTATCGCCAGCAGGGTTGCCAGAATGGTGGAGAGGTTGAGAACCGGACCCGATATACTGTTTACCGGCGGTGTGGCTAAGAATATCGGTGTTGTCAAAGCTTTAGAGGCGAACCTGGGTTGTGAGGTTTTTGTACCTGAAGAGCCGTTGCTCAGTGGTGCCATAGGTGCTGCCCTTCTGGGGAAGGAAATTACGCTGAAAGCCCTGGCCAGTGGCGAGCCCATCCAGAAAGGGGAGCGCCGATTGGATGAGGCTACTTTTTTCAAGTAGAGGCTAGTCAAACATGGCCTGGTTTATAGGTATTGATATTGGCTCGGGAACGAGCAAAGGCGTTATCACCAGAGATGGTGAGATTGAAGCTTACCATCTGCTTGCTTCCGGAGTTAACTACGGGACGGCGGCGCAGAAGCTGAAAGATGAGCTTTTGGCCAGGGCAGGCCTGTCGGCGGAGAATATAACCTCCATTGTAACGACAGGCCATGGCGATGGCATTATTCCTTTCAGTAATCAACATGTTGCCGATATGCGGTGCTGCGCGAAGGGAATCAACCGTATCTTCCCGTCGGCAAGGATGGTTATTGATGTGCAGGGGCAGTCCAGCCAGGTAATGCAGCTCGACGGTAGTGGGCAGGTGATTAACTTCGCCATCAGTGAGATATGTGCCGGTGGTAGCGGGCGTTTTCTTGAAATCATCGCCAATGTACTCCAGCTGAAACTTGAGGATATAGGTCCCCTCTCGCTTGAGTCAGAGAATCCGGTTACCTTCACTACGGGATGTGCCGTTTTTGGAGAATCAGAGGCAATCTCCAGAGTATCCGAGGGTATCCCTAAGGAAGATATCCTTGCCGGTGTTCACAGGGCGCTGGCGGGTGCTGTATTTGCTTTGGTCAATAAGGTTGGACTGAAGGAGCCGTGTGCCATCAGCGGTGGCGGTGGCCTGAATATTGGACTTATTAAAAGACTCAATGATCTGGGAGTCCAGTTACTGGTGCCTCCCCAGCCTCAGCTCGTCAATGCCCTTGGCGCCGCCATAATAGCTGAAGAGCAGGTTGTTTGATATCGTTAGGTGACCTGCCCCCAAATTCCGTTCTTTCCCTTACCTCAGTGGAATCAGAATGCCCCCGGTGGCGTTCGAATCTGTGTTCTTAGCTCCCATTGGCCAGAAGAAATTTAGCGCTGAATCTCGCCGCTGGGATTTCATCATTTTCTAAATGTCATAGTTTTGTAACATTTCCCGCCCTGATTTTATGACTTTTCCACCATTTTCCATCTAAAATTTCGGGGTGATGATACTGCATGATGTACCAAGTACGTTTTTAACACAGGGCCGGGTTTTCGGTCATGTCAGGGGACTGGTCGCCAAGGTCCTGCTTGAGTATGCCAGAGAAAGTACAGCCGGGCGGCGTCAGCTTACGCAGCGGGATATAGCGGCCATGGCGGGCACAGACTGGCACACGGTTCATTGGTCACTCAGGTCTTTACAGGACGAAGGGGCAATCAGGATTGAACGTCATAACATGTTTATCAATATGGAGTTACTCCAGAAAGCGGCCGGGGTAGCGGAAGGAGGCTGATTTGGCAGAAATTAAAAGGATAACCATTGATGAAGTCAGGAAAAGGATGGACAGAGGCGAGCCAGTCCTGTTTATTGACACAAGAAATCCGCACGACTGGGGAGAATCGGATGTAAAGCTGCCGGGAGCACGGCGCATTCATTTCAGTGAACTTGAAAAGCACCTTGAGGAGTTGCCTCGTGACCGCTTAATCGTTCCTTATTGCACATGACATCAGGAGGCTTCGAGCGCCCGTGCGGCGCAGATACTCCTGGACCATGGCTTTAAGAATGTATACCCGCTTCAAGGAGGCTTTGATGCCTGGCACGAAGCTGGCTATCCTCTAGAGCCGAAGCTCCAGTAGTCGAACAGCTTCGGGGGTCACATTCCCGGCGTAGCTTTTCAACCGGTGCTTCACATTTCTTTGGTTATTGCTTTACAGCCCGGGCTACTGAGCGTCCAAACTCCTCGCATTTGGCCAGGTCATCGGGTTTCGGCTGCCATTTAGCACGGATGCCCTCGGCAACTACGGGTATCTTGCATTGGGTCAGATGCTCTTCGATGATTTTCACGGATTCCCCGCTCCAGCCATAGCAGCCAAAGGCAGCGCCAATCTTGTTCTGGAACCTGAGCCCCTTGAGGTCCTCCAGTATCGGGGTTATGGTAGGCAGCAGACCCTGGTTGAAGGTCGGCGAACCTACGATGATGGCCTTTGCCTTGAAGATTTCGGCGACGACGTCGTTCCTGTCCGCCGTGGGCATATAGAAAATCCGGTACGGGACAGCCTCGGATACCAGTCCCCTGCCGATAGCCTCCGCCATATGCCGGGTGCCATCCCACATGGAATCGTAGACAATGACCGCCGTTTTCTCCGGTACCTGGGCGGCCCACTCCTGGTACTTAATCACCATCTGTATTGAGTCTTTCCTCCAGATAATGCCGTGACTGGGCGCGATCATGCTGACGGGCAGGTTCAGCGCCAGCACCTCCTCTATCTTTTTCGCGACCATACTGCTGAAGGGAGTCAGGATGTTGGCATAGTATTTCAGAGCCTCTTCATACAGCTCTTCCTGGTCTACCTCGTCATTGAAGCGAAAGGCACTGGCATAGTGCTGGCCAAAGGCGTCGTTAGGCATGAGGATATTATCGCCGGTCAGGTAGGTAAACATGCTATCCGGCCAGTGGAGCATGGGTGCTTCGACAAAGATAAGCTCTCTTTTACCGATGCTGATTTTATCTCCGGTTTGGACTGTCTGGAAGTTCCAGGGCTGGTGGTAGTGCCCCTCCACACTCTCTAGCCCCCGCTTGGAGACGATTACTTTCGCTTTGGGGGCATGGCGGATCACCGCCGGGAGAGCGCCGGAATGGTCGGTCTCGGCGTGATTAGCGACCACGATGTCAATCTTGGCCGGGTCAATGATTTCTCGGATATTCTCGACAAGCTGCTCCTGAAAAGGTCCCCATACCGTGTCCACGAGCACGGTCTTCTCATCGGTGATAAGATACGCATTGTATGAAGAGCCGCGGTGCGTGGTCAGCTCATAGCCATGAAAATGCCTCAATGCCCAGTCCACAACCCCCACCCAGTAAACCCCTTTCGTTAACTCGGTTATCATTTTGGCTCCTTTTGCGATTCTATGCTTTACTTGATTACTTTGATTTCCTTCTCTGACCTCCAGAGTCCGTGGATATTGCATAAAGCGGTTGCATAAATAGCCCCGGGCTTGTCCGTTTTCATGGACATACTGACCTCATGGTGAGTGTATACCGAGCTTTTGTCCGGTCCCTCTGACGATTCCCCGTGGGCCGTAAACTCGAAGTGTCCTACCTGGTACGGGAACTTCTCTCCCTCCGGATGGAAATACACCGAAATCCAGCGGATATGGTGGTCGGTGGTATTGGGGTGGGCGATTGCCTTTCCCAGGGTCACCTTAACCGGGAAAAATTCGCCAGCTTTCACCTGCTCGGCGCATTCTATTACCGGGACATGTTTTTCTGTCTTCCAGTCCGCTGTCTGAAAAAGCTCTCCAAATTGTTTCATCATGCTCTCCTTTCTTTGTAGACATTCTTATATATATTTCGCTTATTTTTTAATTACCTATGCACGCGGTACGCAGCCCGGCGCTCTTACCATCAGGACCGGCATAGAGGCGGAACGGAGAACCCGGTCGGCAACATTGCCATGTGCCCAGCGACTTGGGCCGGAGTGACCGTGGCTGGACATGACGATTATGTCGACGCCATTACGCTCTGCGTAGGAGGCAATCGCTTCGGCAGGAGGCCAGAATAACACTTCCGTCCGCACCTTGACCCCTTTAGCCTCCAATCCTTTGGCTGCCCTGTCAAGATACCTCTGGGCCTGCCTCTCCTTTTTACCAAGGGTCACAATTACCCCTTCTCCCGTTCCCTGAAACCCCGGCCTGTCGCTGCCATGATAGAGTTCCCGGACTTCGGGGGCTTGCGTCCGACCCCTGATTTGCTCTGTCACACTGATCAGGATAATCTCATCCGTGTTGCAGCCCTTCGCCAGCTCCTCTGCATGGGGAAGAGCGCACTCCGCCAGCTTAGAGCCGTCCAGCGGCACCAGAATTTTTTTGTACATTTCATACCCCCTTTCTTTGCTTTTAGATACCAGACACGCAGCCTGGCGCTCTCACCATCAGAACCGGTACAGAGGAGGAACGGAGAACCCGGTCGGCTACGCTCCCCCAGACCCAGCGGCTGACACCAGAGCGACCATGCGTGGCAATAATGATGAGGTCGGCATCATTCTTGGAAGCATATTCCGCAATACTCTCGGCGGCTTTGCCGGTGATTAATTGCTTCTGTGCCTCTACTCCGTCCAGCTTAACCCGGCTCGCCACCTGACCCAGGTATTTTTCAGCGGCGGCCTTATTTTCTGAATCTATACGTTTTATCTCTTCTGAGCTTAAACTGGGACCATAGTATGCGCTGGGCATATGGAATGTTTCTAAAACGCGAAGAAAGACAACATTTTGTACACCGCACCCCTTGGCGATAGATTCTACATGGGGAAGAACACACTCCGCCAGTTCTGAGCCGTCCAGTGGCACCAAGATTTTCTTATACATTTCATCCCCCTTTCCTTTCTTTATTCAGATTATAGCCTCGATTATCGCCTTGTTGAATTTCGGCAGGTCGGCGGGCTTGCGCGAGGTGATGATGTTATTATCTATAACTACCGGCGCATCGACCCAGGTAGCGCCGGCATTCTTCAGGTCCACGGCAATCGAGGTCCAGGAGGTGACCCGGTGCCCCCTGACAATATCGGCTGAAATCAATAGCTGGGGCCCGTGGCAAATGGCGGCTATCACCTTACCCTCGTTGTAAGCTTTCTTTATCAGGTCTACCATAGGCTGGTACTGGCGCATTTTATCCGGGGCATAACCGCCGGGGATAATAATAGCGTCAAAGTCCCCGGCCTTTACTTTATCAGCTGTAGTATCAGCCATTATTGTGGCCGAGCCGCGCTTCCCTTTATAGCTCTTTTTTGAGCCGCTGCCCACAATCACTACTCTGGCGCCGGCATCCCTCATCGCCCTCAGGGGTTCCGTAAGCTCAGAGTCCTCAAAACCTTCTTCAGCCAGAATGGCAATACGCTTTCCTGTAAGCATCCTGCTCTCCCTGCAATGTCTTTTTACGTGAAAGAATTATCATGTACTTGCACTAACTGATCTACTCCTGACCGGTAGTAAACTTACGTTTTCTGTTTCTTTTTCGACCGTAGCCAGAGCTTTGACTGTGAACTCCGCCAGTTTCTGGCGGTCTATGGCTTCGCATATCAGGATAAGGTCGGGCGACCCTTCCAGCAGGTCGACTTTTACCACACCTGGTCTGCCCGAGAGGGACTGGGCGACTTCTTCAGATTTACCGTCCACAATGTCAAGTAATACATATACTCTTTGGCTCACGGATAGCCACCTGCTTCGCTATATTCACTCTTAAATTTTAGATGGAAAATGATGGAAAAGTCATAAAATGGTTGCGGAAAAAGTTACAAAACTATGACATTTTGTGGAATATCTGTAGGGTCCGGCGAAAATCTTGTTCAGTCAGAAGGCTGGTCTATCATGTAGCCCGTTTTGGGTATGGTGCGGATAAGTGTAGGATTGTCAGGGTCGCTTTCCACCTTGTCCCTTAACCGGCTTATCCAGGTACGCAATATCTGTACGTCATCACGATATTCCGGCCCCCAGACCCGTGTGAGAAGGTCGCCGTAGAGCATAAGGTTCCCGGCATTCTGGGCAAGCTCGCTGAGCAAAAGCCACTCGATGCGGGTCAGGCGAACATCTTCACCTCGTAAGATGACGAGGCGCTTTTTGAAATCAATGGTCAGGTCACCCGATGTAAATTGCTCGTGAGCTTTCCGCTTTTCATCTGGCGACAGGCGCCGCCTGACTGCCTCAATGCGCGCTACCAGCTCATCGGGACTGAAGGGTTTGGCCAGATAATCATCGGCTCCCATATCGAGGCCTTTTACCTTATCTGCATTAGTACCCTTGGCACTGAGGACGATAACGGGCACCGGGGAAAAGGAGCGTAGCTCCCTGAGCGTCTCAAAGCCGTCCATTTTAGGCATCATTACATCGAGCACCAAAAGGTCCGGCTCCTGCGCCTGCACCTGCTCTAAAGCCTCCGCTCCATTGCTCGCGGTGAGAACCTCGTAGCCTGAAGCTCTGAGCTTGGAATTGAGGAAGTTGAGAATTCGTTGCTCATCATCAACGACCAGTACACGAAACTGTCTCATGGTATTATCCTGCGCACACCTGTTCACCCCAAAGAATATACGTAATTGCCGGGGATGTCAAAACGCGTGCCTTGTATTCTGTTGACTGCCATATAAAGCCGAACTAAAATATGACCGGCTCGCCTGATTGTGGTTGCTTTAAGGAGGATGAAGATATGGGCGTTACATTTATCCTGGTCATTTCAATTCTAATTCAATTCGCAGCGGCGTTTGTAGCTTTGAGGTTAATCTGGATAACCGGCAGACGCGTCGCGTGGGTATTGATTGCTACAGCCCTTTTCTTCATGGCTGTACGGCGTTGTATCACCCTGTTCCAGGCAGAGGTTTTGGGCGTACCCTACACTACTAGCATGTCTGCCGAGTTAGTTGCGCTTGTAATATCGGTACTCATGTTGGTTGGAGTTATCTGGATTGCACCCCTCTTTCTGTCTCTCAAGCGCTCGGAGGAGGCGCTGCGTGAAGCGCGCGATGAATTGGAGATGCGTGTCCAGGAGCGTACAGCAAGTCTGACCGACATTAACCGGAGACTTGAACAGGAAATCACTGAGCACAGGAAGGCGGAGGAGGCGCTATCGGAAAGTGAACAGGACCTGAATCGCGCTCAGGCTGTGGCTCATACCGGCAGCTGGCGCCTGGATGTTCGGCGTAATCAACTTTTGTGGTCCGATGAGACCTACCGAATCTTCGGCATCCCCAGGCAAATGCCCATGACTTATGAGGCCTTCCTTTCCAGCGTTCACCCGGATGACCGGGAATACGTTGATGGTAAGTGGCAGGCAGCCATTCGCGGCGAGCCCTACGACATCGAGCACCGCATTATTGTGGGAGACGAGATAAGGTGGGTTCGCGAGAGGGCGGAGTTGGAGTTCGATTCACCAAGCCTGCCTAAAGGTGGCTTCGGTACCGTTCAGGATATTACCGACCTCAAAAGAATAGAAAATGAACTTAGAGTCAAGGACTTCGCTGTTGCCTCCGCTATCAGTGGCATCGCCATCGCGGACCTGGATGGCAATGTTACCTATGCCAACCCGGCTTGTCTCAGTTTATGGGACTATGATAAAGAGGATGAGGTACTCGGTAAACACGCCACCGACCTCTTTGCCGATAGAAGTGCAGCCGAGTTAGCCTTAATGTCAGTTCTGGACGAGGAAGCGTGGCAGGGTGATATCAAAGCGAGGACGAAGGACGGGTCAACCTTTGATGTACAGGTCTTGGCCAATCTGGTTAACGATGCCGATGGCAAACCTTTCTGCATGATGGCTTACTTTGTCGATATTACCGAGCGCAAAAGACTGGAGCAGCTTAAAGACGAGTTCATCGGCCTCGTCTCTCACGAACTGCGCACGCCATTGACCGTAATCAGCGGCTGTTTAAGTACCGTCCTTACCGAATGGGACCGCCTGCCGTCGGGCGAGGCGCAGCAGCTCCTCCGGGATGCTGTCCTGGAAAGCGAGTCACTCTCTCACCTGGTGGAAAACCTGCTGGAGCTATCACGGTTCCAGGCTCAGCAGCTTGCCCTTTATGCCGAGCCAACAGATGCTAAGACACTGGTAAAGGAAACGCTTAACAGGATAAAGCGACAGGCACCTTCTCACCAGTTCTCTACCTCTGTTCCCGATGAGCTGCCATTGATATACGCTGACCCGCTCAGAATTGAACGCATCCTCTATAACCTGCTGGAAAACGCCGCCAAGTACTCTCCACCGGGAAGCCAGATAAAAATTACCGCCAGAGCGGAACCGGAGTGCCTGGTCATAGGCGTCAGCGACCAGGGTAAGGGACTGTCATCCAGCGAACAGGTCAGGCTTTTCAGGCCGTTCCAGCGGTTGCAGAGCAGCAGATTAGACCGGGCCAGGGGGGCTGGACTGGGGCTGGTGGTCTGTAAAAGACTTGTGGAGGCACATGGCGGGAAAATCTGGGTGGAGTCTAAAAGAGGCAAAGGTTCAACCTTCTTCTTTACCCTGCCTTATAGAAAAGGCACAGACGCCGGTAAGATTAGCCTTAAGACAGCCAAACGAAGCTCGTCAAAAAGGCCTTAAGGGCTCTTGAGCAATTTTACATCCATCTCAATAAGTCTTTTCCCTTCAACAACATAAAGAAACAAGCTCATTACCCTGTTACAGTCCGTGTCCAGATATGTGTCTGTGGTACAGGACCGCACGTTCTCAGTTGACATCTCAAATTCCGGTGTTTAATGTCATACATTTGTAACTTTTCGTGTTGGTCGAAGCCGAGAGATGCGCGGTTCGAGGATACACCAATATCTGTAATGTTACCGCTATTTGTAATAAGATTCAGGCATCAAATTTAGTAGTTGTCCAGTAGGTTATACGTATGCTCGGCTTTTATCTTATTATAAATCAGCAGCGATACGGGAGGGTCACCTTCTAATAATAGAAAGCTACATATGATAACACTTAAAATAAAGCTTAAAAAGAGTCTCAATTGACTTGCCTCTCCGCCTAAATAACAGTGTATTCCTTTCGGTTATTGTGAATATACGATATCTTGGGGATCACGAAATTTAGTATAAAGGGAACTTGACCGGTCACTTTTCAAGACGCTATCCGCGTATTCCACGTAGCCACAGATAATACAATATGCCTCATCTCGGTTTCCAGGGTCAACGTACATATTCCCAGAACATCTGGCGCATTTATGATTCTTCATAGAGGAAATAATATTAGGCCTTGGTTAATAGTGAGTAGATATAATGTCATATTTAGGTAGGAATTTTGATAACGGTAAGGTATTTTATCAAAGAAAAAGAAAACTAAAAGTGGGTAAAAATGAGAATAAAAGTTAAGCAAATTGTTAAGCAAAATGGAAAAACAGGTAAAATTAGCCTCAAAAGCAAATGCCCCCAATGGAATTCGAATCCATGTTGCCGGCTTGAAAGGCCGGTGTCCTA
>CAZPQB010000035.1:0-18084 GCA_964588605.1 uncultured Dehalococcoidaceae bacterium
CCTTGCCGTAGGCAATGGGCGCACCCTTCGCCCAGGCGCCGGAGCAGGCGGATATTGCCACCGTCTGGGGGTGCTGGCCCTGCATCGTCTTGAGAGTGCCGGTGGTCTTACGACCATAGGGCGATTCAAGGCAGATAAGGTCGCCGTCTTTAAGTCCTTTCTTTTCAGCCATATCTGCATTCATGGTGATATTGTAGGTATAGGGATTGAGCCGGCTGACCTCATCGAGCCAGGGCATTTCCATGGTGTAGGTGCCGTTATGCACGATATCGCGGTAGGAGAAGCAGTAAAGGTCATATTCTCCGGAAAGCTCCTTACCTACCTGCGGGGGGAAGTAACTGATGAGAGGGGAAAACTGCTCCCAGTCGAGCTCTATGCCCGCCTTCCCGGCATTCTTCATGACATCTTCCTTGAGTTCGGCAATGTGCTCCATGTAGATAGGTATTCTGACATCAACGTACCAGCGCCAGTAAGCCTCCTTGGGTTTCTTAGGCCAGTTAACCGCGCCGTTCTCCGAAACATATTCCAGGCCGTGTTCATCGCCGAAGTAGAATTTCAAGGCGCGGTCCATCATCTCGGCATAGTTAATCTTCTCATCGGGTTTTATCAACTGTACTACCTTCTTCGGGTCAATATCACCCAGATGCCTGATGCTGTCCAGGTCACCGCCAATCAGCGCCTCACCGCCGAAGCTGGTGAAATAGACGTTGTAGTAGTTGTTCATCTCTGCTCTCATGCCGATTCTGTCGGCCAGGTCCCAGAGAACCTCCAGCTTGTTCCGCCGCTCATAAGCAGGCGGGACAACGGGCTGTCGTACCGGGAAGTTCCAGCCCTCCATGCCGATAGGGTGGTTGAAGAAGGGGCCATGCGTCCCAAAAAGACAGTATGTCTCCAGAGGGTGGCAATCAGGGAGAACGATATCGGCATAGCCTTCGCAGAACTCGTTGGGAAGGATATTAAACGTGACGATGAATGGTATTTTCTCCCAGAATTCGGTAGCAATTTCACGGCTCTGGGTGCTACGAATCATGTTGGCACCAAAAATCATAGCCATCTCTACCTCGTAAGGGCGCCCCAGCTTATCCCAGTATTTCTGAAAGTCGGAAGTCACCGGGTGTGGAGAGAACGAGGCCGTCGGTGTCAGCTCCTTCATGAGATAAGTATAGGGAACCTGGGATTCTTCTATCGGCCAAGGCCGGTGCTCCATGAAGGTCCCCGCCGTAAGCATACCGTCTTTGCAGGCGTAAGGTTTAACCGTGAACCGGCCCGTGTCCGGGTACCCTTCGATGTAGGCCGGCCAGCCGAGGGTTCCGCCGGGGACATCCATGGCGCCGACGATGCCATTGAGCAGGCACATGGCGCAGTAGCTCTGTGCCGAATTGGTATGTCCCTGCCCGCCGCGGAACATGACGGCGGCTACCGGCCGGAAGGGAAGCTTCTCCCCCTCGATTTCAATGGTGGCGCCTATCATGGCCGCATCAGCCCACTCCCTGGCGATACGTCGGACGGTGGCTGCCGGCACGGTGCTCTCTTTCTCAGCCGCCTCCGGCGTGTACTGCTTGACATGTTCCTTGATAAGCTGGAACGACGGGTAACATTTGACCCCGTTGACCTCGTATTCGCCGAAGATGGCATAATCGCCGATGGTGGGGTCGTTAAAAGTCTTGGCTTTATTATCCTTGCCATCCCAGACCATGGGTTTGTTGGTCTCTTTATCACGGACATATTTGCCGTCCGGCCCGATGAGGTACGGTCCGTTGGTCTTCATCTTGATAAATTCGACATCATAAACCTCCAGCTCGTTGAGGATGATATTGACCATCGCCATGGCGACAATACCATCCGTGCCCGGGAGGATGGGTACCCACTCGGTTGCCTTACCCCCACCGAAGTTGCAGATAGGGTCGAAGACGACATTCTTCATGCCTCTAGCCCTGGCATCGGCCGCGAGCCTCATATTAAACCCCATGGAATGTCCCGAGGCAGTCCCTTTGTTGGAACCCATCTGAATAGCGTAGTTACAGTATTTAAAGTCGGGGACGATAGACCAAGAGGCATGATAGAGGCCGGCACCCATATGGGAACCGCTACCGCAGTGAAGACCGGCACCGCCGACGTACCAGTTCTTGGTACCGAAGACAGCCCCGAAAACGCCGAAGCCCAGGGGCAGGTCCGGACCGCTACCTGGCCCGGGCGTGCCGCCGTGAAGGAGTTTATGGGGGTTCTCGGCACGGATTTTCCTGAGTTTTTCGGCTATGGTATCAAGGGCTTCGTCCCAGGAAATTCGCTCCCACTTGGGGTCTTCAAAGAGGCCCTTTTTCGGATTTGTCCTTCTCAATGGGTAGTTATAACGGTTGGGGTCGTAAAGGGCCTGTATCATGGCCTCGCCCTTGGCGCATATCCCTCCCCGGGGGCCGAAGTCATTGTCAGGCTCGCCATGGATTCTGACGATGACACCGTTAACCCGGTGGGCGCGAATGGTACACTGACCGTAGCAGCCACCACAGGTCGTCTTAACCCAGACGTCTTCCCAGATTTCCGGGTTACCCTTTACCGACAACCCTAATACTGGAGTTGTCATATAAATCCTCCTCCTTACTAGTATTGGTTCCTATCTATATGATATTAATAATCGTTATAATAATGCAAAACGATGTTGTTTTTGGATAAATCCGGGTTATTATTCTTTCTCTTTATCCTTAAACATGCCTCCTTAGCTGTAAGGAATCCCTTACTACTATCTATTGTTATTTACTGGCATCACAGAGGGTCTTCAGCAGGGCATATCTATCATTGACCACCTGCTGCAATCTTTCCATGTCAGCCTCATTCAAGTGGGAGAACTTACGCATTAGTTTGGTTAATTCCTGGACAGGCCTGGGATTAGCTACCTGGACCGTCATATGAGGTTTACCGTATTCGGCTTCCCACAGCGGGAAGTAATTGGTTCTCACGGCTGTGCGGCATACCTCAATGGTCATGTTAGAATCTATACGCCAGCCTACGGGACAGGGCGAAAAGACATGAATATAGACGAATCCTTCTTCTACAGCTTCCTTGGCCTTAACCAGTTTCTTAGCGAAATCCTCCAGATGGCTCAGGGTTGCGGTCGCCATGTATCTCGGCCGGTGCATGAGCATTATCATGGGCATATTCTTGGAAGCAGTCTGTTTGCCACGGCCGATTTTCCCGACGGGTGTTGTTGTGGTAGCTGCACTCAGAGGTGTGGCGCTACTCCTCTGGTTGCCGGTGTTCATATAGCCTTCATTATCGTAAGCAATGTAAATTATTTTCTCGTTCCTCTCGGCGGCCCCGCTGAGAGGCTGGAAACCGACATCGGTGGCACAACCATCGCCGGTGAAGCAGACTATGGTAGCCTCCAGACCTATCCTGTGAAAATAACGGGAAAGACCAGTGGCCTTGGAGGGTACCCCGGTCATGACAGAAGCCACGTAGGCCAGTTTATGCCATGCCCCTATGTTCTGACCATGAAGAACCGGTGCGGCACAACCAGGCGTACCGACAAATACCATTTTCTTCCCTAGAACCTGAGGCACGAACCTGGCGGTGAGCTCCAGGGGACAGCCAGCGCACCAGGCAACACCCCCGGTGAACTGATCTTCCGTGCAAAAATAGTCAAAAATCCTTGATTTCTTCTTCGTTTTTTCTACCATTATTCTTACCTCATTCCTCCATGGGTATCCAGGTTACCTCCTGGTAAGGTTTGCCCTGTGCCGCGGCATTGACTTCATCTATCACCCTGCCTATATGAGGTATGGTGACATCCAGATTGGCCAGACCATCAATGTAGCTCAATATGGGTATGGACCCAATATCCACAGCGAGAGCCTTCAGCTCCATACATATGGGACCATATTTCCAGCCGAAACAAAGGCTACGGTCAATGACGCCCACCGCCTTCTTCCCCTTGAGGACATCAATCAGCCTCTCGGCAGGGAAGGGGCGGAATAATCTTAGCTTGACCATACCTGCCTTCACACCTTCCGCCCTTTTAGCGTCGATAACTGTCCGTACTGTTCCGGCGGCGCTACCCGAGGCCACCACTACTATCTCGGCGTCTTCAGTCTGGTACTCCTCAATCTGGCCTCCATAACTACGCCCGAAATATTCCCCGAATTCCTTGTCTATTTCATCTACCTTATTCTTGACCCGCTCCAGCGCCTGACAGTGCTTATAGCGTGCCTCGACATACCCCATCTCCATGCCGTGGGAGCCACAGCCAATAGACACACCCGGAACCAGCTTCTGACGCTCCGGCTGATGTTTCAATGGTTCCAGGAAGTTATCCACATCTTCAATGACCGGAATCTCCACCGCCTCGGCAAGATAGGAGAGATAAAAACCATCATAGTGCACCATGACGGGGAGCTGGATATCATAGTCTTCGGCCAGCCGATAGGCCATGATAATCTGGTCAAGGATTTCCTGGTCGTTTTCCACGATTATATGAACCCAGCCTGTGTCTCTGGCGGAAATCAAGTCCTGCTGGCCGGCGGAAACAGCATGTATGCCGGGCGTCTCCCGGTTAGCATTCACCATCACCACCGGCGCCCTGTAGCCGGATGCTTCCTGCAGG
This sequence comes from uncultured Dehalococcoidaceae bacterium, assembly GCA_964588605.1. Classification (GTDB taxonomy): domain Bacteria; phylum Chloroflexota; class Dehalococcoidia; order Dehalococcoidales; family RBG-16-60-22; genus CAZLEY01. The sequence goes on from CAZPQB010000035.1 coordinate 4,598, forward strand.
GCATCATACATGAATACCAGGCCGTAAGAAGAGCTGGCGGTGAAAACTCGTGCTCCAGCGATGCTGGCGGCACAAACGACATTCATCGACGAATTTTCTCCCTCTACCTCCACCATCTCAGTATCGAGAATCCCATTAGCACAGAATGTGGCGAGTTGCTCCGCGATCTCACTCTGAGGAGTTATCGGGTATATCGCCACCACTTCCGGACGACAAAGCATAGCGCCGTAGGCACCAACAGCATTGCCCGTTATCACCATAACCTGACCTTTTTTAGCCTTCATCGGCGAACTCTCCTTCCGAAACCATGGCAATTGCGTCTCGCGGGCATTCCTGGGCACATATTCCACAGCCTTTGCAGTAGGCAAGGTCGGGCAAGAAATGGTCGCCCATATCTTTCATGCACTGCGGTGGACAAAACAGGGCGCAAAGACCACAATAATTACATTTCTCTTTATCCAGTACTGGCCTTTCTGTCCGCCAGCTTCCGGTATCCAGACAGAGGAGCACTTCATCGGCATTGGACCAGGAGCTCTCAGTCTTGAAAATATTCTTATGCTTTATTACCATCGGATTACCTCCACTTCACGGAATCCCCTCTCGGCACTGCGAAGATTTCTCTCCAGTATATCGCCACTGAGATAGTCCCCGAGGCAGGATAGAATCGACTTCAAATCCAGCCAGCCGGTCGTGGCGGCAAAGGCGCCGAGAAGGCAGGTATTCGGAATATCCCTCTTGATTTCATCAACAGCTATCTGGGTGGCGTTGACCACACCTGCTACCTTCAGATTGTCATTGGGTCTTTTTTCTAATGGCTGCTTGCTGTTGAGAACCAGGATTCCCTCTTTCTTCAACCCGGAAAATAGTGCCGGCAGCTTCATGAGACCGGGGTCTATCACCACCATACAATCGGGGTTGTAGATTTGAGTTTTTTCCCGGATGGGCTTGTCATCTACTCGGGTGAAAGCTACCACCGGGGCCCCACGCCTTTCAAAACCGTACATGGGGAAGCTGGCAACGGACATGCCTTCAACGACGAAGGCGCTTGCCAGCATCCGGGCCGCCGTAACTGCACCCTGCCCACCCCTTCCGTGAAATCTTATCTCTTTCACCTTTATATAGTCCCCTCTTCTTTCATATTCAGCACAGACAATTACCGTGCTGTGTTTGCCATGCTCTTATTCAGAACACGTAAATGGGTGCACTTATTTCACAAATATGACGTCTGTTGCTTCGCAATAGTATAATCCAGTATTAAGCCGTTGTGCAATATTAATATTTCACTTTCCGGGGATTCTCGCAATTCTGGGTAACAAGCTCTCCCTAATCGTCCTCATGATATCTACAAGCGCTTCTATTTGCTCTTTATCTATACAGGACAGGGCCTCCCGGCTCAACTCCTGAGCAATAGGGGACAAACGGTTGGCTTCTTTCCATCCCTTATCCGTGATAACGACTTTTACCGACCTTCTATCATCCACAGACGGCTCTCTACGGACAACGCCCTGCTTTTCAAGTGTATTTATGACCGCCGTTATCGAATTATTCGCCCGAAAGACACTCTGGCCGATTTCCGAAGGGATCATCTCACCGCCGTTCTTGTATAAAGTGCTCATAATATGGAATTTGATGAGACTTACGCCATAACGCATTAGTTCTACTTCAAGATATCTCTCGAGTACCTCGTATGACGTCAGGATTGATAATAAGGTGCCCAGCGGTGTTTTGTCAGTTCTCTTGTTTACTTCGCTGATGGTCATAAGGTTTCCCGGCGGTGATTGTTCGGGAGCAAATTATGTTCCATACAGAATTATTTTATAACGTTTTCAAACGGTTGTCAACCAGAAATAACAGTCGATTTGTCTTAATACCGCTATAACTGGATGTATATAACGGTCCGGTTTTGTTCCATATGGAACAAAAGTGCCTTCCCGTAAGCGACACACTCCGCCCTCCCCCAACGGGATACGCCAGGTCTGCATAACTTGCCGACAGGTGTATGATTTTTGTATATTATCCAAAGGAGATAATTTAATGCCGCTACACAGACTTATGTGTGTGGTAGACAGGAGGCAAATACTGGATGAATAGTGAAGAATACTGGAATCCGATTCTGGAAACATTGCCCCGAGAGAAAATCGAACAATTGCAGTTGAAGAAATTTAAGGAAATTTTCAGCTGGGCTTACGAGCGTTCCAAGTTCTATCATAAGCTTTACAGCGACGCTGGCATAGAGCCGGGGGACATACGGACTTTCGACGATATCAGGAAAGTACCCAAGATAGAGAAATCGATGATGAGGGATATCCAGGGCAAGGACCCTTTTCCGTATGGAGACATCTTATGCGTGCCACTGGAGGAAGTAACCGAATATCGGCAGACCAGCGGCACCACGGGACAGCCTATTTATCAGGCTGATACCTGGCAGGACTGGGAGCACAGTACAGAAGCTTTTGCCTACGCACTTTACGCCCAGGGGTACCGTGCCCGGGACAGGATATTCCTGCCTTTTGGCTACAACATATTCATCGCCTTCTGGGCATATCATTACGCGGGAGAAAAACTGGGCTGTGAGGTTATACCGGGTGGCGTTCTGAATACCGAGGCAAGGATACTGAAGATGCAGGAGCTAAAGGCCACGGCGATGGGAGCCACGCCAACCTACGTACTGGGTATGGCCGAGACGGCCAGAACCAAGCTGGGACTTGACCCCCCCAGGGATTTATACATCAGGAAAATTACCGTCGCCGGCGAACCCGGGGGCAGCATACCGGCCACCCGAAAAAGGATGGAGGAGGCCTGGGGAGCCAAGGTCTATGACCAGGTAGGCAGCACGGAAATAGGGCACTGGGGCTGGGAATGCCGGTATCAGGCGGGCCTGCACGTTAATGAAGCCCTCTTCCTGGTAGAGATAGAGGATATAGATACGGGGAAACCCATCACCGAGCCCGGTAAAAAAGGCAAAATGGTGGTGACGTCTTTCGACCGCATGGCGCAACCGTGCATCAGGTTCGACGTGAAAGACATCATCCAGTGGAACCCCCGCCCGTGCGAATGCGGGCGGACCTTCCGGCTACTTGACGGCGGCATCATGGGAAGGGCCGATGATATCACCAAGGTAAAAGGGGTGCTTCTCTCACCGACGGCGATTGAGGAGGTGGTGAGGGATATTCCCCAGTTGAGTAATGAATATCAGGTTGTTGTGACCAAGAAAGGCGATATAGATGACATCACCCTGAAGGTGGAGATACTCCCCGAATATGCCGGCCAAGCCGATGCCATCAGGGCGACACTGGTTGACCAGCTAAGGTTAAAGACCAATCTGGGTTACAATATTGAATTTCACGAATACGAGAGCCTGCCCAGGTCCCAGGCCAAGTCCCGGCGGTTTCAGGACCTCAGGCCTCATTAGGAGTAAGCAAATGACGCAGGAATACGATATCAAGGGAATGGCTGATAAAATTAAGGCTCTCCGGCAGTACGCAGAAGAGCTTAAAGGGATGTCCGGCGGTATTCAGGCTATCGACAGGAACGTTGACCGCATCCTGGCCAACGTCAAGATGCTGGAGATAGACATCAGCGATGCGGCGGAAATCCTGGGGAAATAGACGGAAGGTCCTTTTGCAGGCTGAAGCACCGGGCAGCATCTGCTTACCCCGGAGGCATAACCTTCAATATAGCATGGCATTGCGTATAAAAAGGGGGAGATATGAATCCGCTATCATTAGACCTATCCATATTCAACAAATTCAATTTCGAGCTGCCACCCGTAGGCGTAAAGTTCCTGCTCGATAAACCGGAGGGAATCAACAGGCTGGAGAAAAACCTGGCTTTCTGTGCCATGTGCGCCGAAGCCCAGGAAAGAGGAACCTCTTTCTACATTGATATAGATAACCATGCCTGTCTACCGGGGAAATACGTACTGGGACATGACCTACCCAAAGCCGTTGAGGGCGGCTATCTTGGTGCCGCCTTGCAGGCCTTCAAAGAACCTTATGCCAACAGAAGAATCTACGAGATTCAGCCCAGACTGGCTAAAGATACTGTCAACTATATCGCTTATTCGCCGCTGGGCACATTGTCATATAATCCGGACCTTTTTATCATCCTCACAGACGATTTCAGCCAGACAGAAATTATCATGAGGTCAATGGTCTATACCACCGGTAAAATACTGACCAGCAAGATGTCGAACGTGATGGGCTGCGCCTGGCTCTATGCTTACCCATTTAAAACAGGGGAGCTGAATTACATAACTACCGGTCTCGGCTTCGGCATGAAAATTCAGAAGGCATTTCCAGAGGGCCGGCAGGTCATAATAATCCCCTTTAACTGGTTGCCCACCATTGTCCGGAACCTGGAGGAGATGCCCTGGATTCCTCCATCTTATACGGATAAAGGCGAAGAATTCGATAAAAAGCTGTTCGAAGATTTCGGGATACCTTTCAATTTCTGATACGTCTACCTCATTCAGTCGGTTGCTAAAATACCGGGCGACTCTTTGAATTCCCATTGGAGATTCGCTTGCCTTTCCGCATAGAGAAAAACCATGAAAGAATATACCGAAAGATTAGGTTACGCACCCCTGGGTAGATTGTTACTCCGTCTGAGTCTGCCCAGTATAGCGGGAACCATTACCATGAGCCTCTACAATATCGTTGACACCTTCTGGGTTGCCAAGCTGGGTCACGAGGCTATTGCTGCATTAACGATAGTGTTCCCTTATCAGATATTGTGCTTTGCGATAGGCGGAGGTACCGGAATCGGCATAAGCGCCCTGGTTTCCCGACGATTCGGCGAGAATAACCCGGAAGCCTCCAATCACGTTGCCGGTCAGATATTCTCTTTGAGCATTTTCTGGGGTGTCCTCTTCATGGTGGCGGCCGTTTTCTTTTCAGATAGTATCCTGCCGGCATTCGGGGCTACGCCGGATATCATGGAATACAGCACCCAATACCTGGTAATTACCTCCTGCGGTGCGCCGCAGGTAATCTTCGCCCTGCTGATAAGCAACCTCATACGCGGCTCCGGTGACGCCGTGAAGCCAATGGTTATTATGATTGCCGCAAGCGTCCTTAATATCATCCTGGACCCGTTTATGATTCTTGGCCTGGGGCCTTTCCCTGAGATGGGGATACGAGGAGCCGCTCTGGCTACGATTACCGCCCAGTCCTGCGGGGCATTAATCGGTCTATACTATTTTATATCCCGTAAAACGGCTTTCCGGATAAAGGCCAGCTACCTGCTCCCCAATATGCCCATCATGCGTGATATATACCGAGTCGGTGCTCCAACATCGACCATGGAAATAACGGAGAGTCTGGCGTTTATTCTGTTCAATAAAGTAGTGTCTTCTTACGGATCAATCGCTATTGCGGCCGTCGGCCTCGTCATCCGCATATCCGACCTTGCCTTTATGCCGATTATCGGCGTATCAAACGGGCTTCTCCCCATCATCGGCTTTAATTTCGGCGCGCGAAATTTCAAGCGTTTATGGCAATCGGTAAAACTTGCCTCGGTAGGCATCGCGGTATTCCTCGCCGCATCCACAATAATTATTGAGATTTTTACTTCGCAGATTATCGGCATTTTCAGCAAAAACGCGGAACTACTGGAGGTAACCATACCCTCGATGCGCATCATGCTATCGACATTGGTGTTTATCGGCCCTAATATCATGTTTGTTACTGCATTCCAGGGACTTTCCAAGGGAACGATGGCCCTGATTCTGTCACTGGTACGTCAGTTTATCCTGTTTGTGCCATTGTTATATCTTTTCTCGTATCTATACGGCATGTACGGAGTCTGGTATTCCTTACCATCCTCGGATATATTGGGCTTCATGGTGACATTTGCGTTTATTAACGTAGAATACAGGAGGAATAAGGTAAAAGGCAGCTGGAAGGACGTTTCTTCGGCGGAAAGTGTTACCTGATTATTCCAACCCCGAAAAGCCTCAGTGCGTTCCGCGTAGTTACTTCGGCAATTTCAGCCTCGCTGACGCCTTTTAGCGCCACCGCGCCTCTCAGAGACCGTAGCACATCCGCCGGACCTGCCATAAACTCGTTTTCGCTGCCCCTCCCATATGTAACCGGGGAATCCGTTTCCAGGAGCATCCTTTCCAGAGGGATTTCCTTCACGGCCCGCCGGTGCTCTTCGTGGTATTCCACGGCTGGCGTTACCGAAATATAGTAACCATGATTCACTATATCCCGCAGGACGCTGGACGTCCCCGTGTACCAGTGGAACACAGCCTTCTCAAGCTGCGCCTCCGCCACGGCGTCAAAGGCATCGCGCCAGGCGTACCGGGAATGGATAAGCGCTGGCTTGTTATGGACTTCGGCTATCTTCAGCAACTTGCCCAGCACCCATTTTTGAAGGTCTTTATCGGCCACGGCTCTCACCCTCTTATGATAGTCAAGTCCGATTTCCCCCAGAGCTACGGCTCCATCAATATGCGAATCAATAAACTCCAAACTGGCGTCAATCTCCGCCTCTTTAATAAACCACGGATGCCAGCCCAGCGCCGGATAAACATAACCTTGATAAAGCTCGGCGATTTTCAGGACTTTCTGGTTGCTTTCTAAATCCGAGCCCACGGCGATAATCGCGACCACGCCGGCCTTCCTAGCCTCCGCGAGGACATCCTCGAGATTCTCTATTTCATCCAGATGGGCGTGGGTGTCAACCAGCCTGTACATGGTCCATACCTAAGCTACCACCGCTGATGGATTTTCCTGGAAGGGGTGTGTCCTCAGAACAAGCGAGTACAGGAAAGGATAGTTGGATTTCAAGTGCTGCACGTAGTCCAGCCACTCGCTGGCAAGATGGTCATACATTCTCTCAATATCAACCGCCAGATGCTCAAGGTCACTCTCCGGTATATCTTTTAACGACGGCCTTGCCTCCAGTTCCTCATCCAGGTGGGTGGTTGCCCAGAGTAAATCGGTAAAGCGGTCATGTTCCAGCAGGTTCGGGTTCTCCAGCAGGGTCAGCAGGTACAGCCGCTTCTGGGAAAGAAATGCCTTGAGTTCTTCAAGATCTATACTGTGGATATCCACGTCGGCCTTAAGGTGATAAGCAAAGGCAGCCGCCCGCCTGAAGTCTTTCGGCGTCCAGTCTGCTTTAATACTCATATTACTGGAAATTTCCTTACGGTTACCGAAGTAACCAAGGAGGTCAGCCAGGAGCTTATTGCCAACCTCGCTGAAAAAGGCACCGATGACCATGTTCAGCTTATACAGCATGGCCTGCTTCTCACGGCGCGTCAATATGCGCTCAATTACGATAACTACCAGAAAAACCTCGAGCGGCAGGAAAGCGAAGTCGCCGAGCAGGTAGATGAAGATATGATGCGGGTCACGGAAGATAAGGTAGTGGATACCGTAAAATAAAGCGGAAGCCGCCAGGAAAAGGACAGCGACAAATAAAAAAACACGATAATTTTTCATTACAGCCCCCCGACTAATTACCCTCTGCTTTAATAGTATCATATTCACAGGAGCGTGAGAATCGATAAAATCGTAAGGTTTGACAGACGGTGCTATACTTAATTTTATTAGAGACGACACAGCCAAAATATCTGATACGAGAGACCTACATATAAAGGAGGCGGCGATGGAAAAGTCGATAATTATTATCGGGGGTGGACTCACTGGCCTGGCGACTGGCTGCTACGGATGTATGAATGGCTATAAAACGTCAATTTTCGAGATGCATGATAAAGCCGGCGGGGTGTGCACCGCCTGGAAGCGCAAGGGCTACATCATCGATGGCGCCATGAACTGGCTGGTGGGCACCAATCCGGAGACCAGCTTTTACAAATTCTGGGAAGAACTCGGCGCCGCGCCGGGGTGGAAAATCTACAACCACGACCTGTATGCAATCTATGAAGACAAAGACGGTAAGGCCTTTAACATTTATTGCGATGCCGACCGCTTTGAGCAGTATTTGCTGGAGCTTGCCCCAGAGGATAAAGATGTTATCCGGGAATTCACTAATGGGATACGTTCTTTCTCTCATATGGATATGCCTGCTGATAAACCCTCCGAGCTTTACAATCTGCTCGATAAAATCAAGTCAGTAAAAATGCTGTCATTGCTCAGGCTGATGAAAAAATGGCTGAAGATATCTACAGGCGACTTCTGCAAACGCTTTAAAAATCCCTACCTGCGCCAGACGCTGACGTCCGCCTTCGGCGGTGATCAGTGGCCCATGATGATGGTTTTTTGGATACTCGGCTTTCAGCACCATAAAGCAGCCGGTTACGTTTTGGGCGGCGCCCTCGAACTTGTCCGCTTTCTTGAAGAACGCTACCGCGCCCTGGGCGGAGAGATCCATTTCAAAGCCAGGGTTGCTAAAATACTTGTTGAGAACGATAAAGCCGTCGGCATAAAACTGGCTGATGGCACGGAGCATCGCGCCGATTGGGTTGTTTCCGCCGCTGACGGTCGCACGACCATTTTTGACATGCTCGAGGGGAAATACGTCGATGATGCTATAAAAAATCGATATGATAATCCTGATCTCTTCTCGCCTCTGGTATACATCGGTCTGGGCGTGGCAGGCCGCGTTGAAGAAATGCCACCCTCCGTATCTGGCCTGTCCTTCCCGCTGGAGACTCCTATAACCATCGCCGGCAAAGAACACCGCAGGCTGGGGGTACTCAATTACAGCTACGACCCCTCTCTGGCTCCGGAAGGGAAAACCGTGATAAAAGTCCAGTTCGAGACCGACTACGACTACTGGGAAAAACTGTATCAGGACACCGAACGCTATAAAGCGGAAAAAGAACGGATTGCCGATGATGTAATCGCCGCGCTCGACAAGCGTTTTCCGGGGCTGGCTGAGCGTTTGGAGATGCGCGACGTTGCGACTCCCATGACCTGGGTGCGCTATACCGGCAACTGGCGCGGCAGCTATGAGGGATGGATGTTCAGCGCCGAGACTTTTACTTCATCAATGCGTAAAACCCTCCCCAGACTGGACAATTTTTATATGGCGGGACAATGGGTTAACCCGGGCGGCGGTATGCCGACGGCCGCTATGTCAGGGCGCAACACGATACAGGTTATTTGCAATAAAGATAAGAGGAGGTTCGTTACTACAACTCCATGACACACAAATGCCAGTTGCGAACTTGAGCACGTTTGTTGTTCAATAGTAGCGTGACCAGCATCACCATGTTCACGGGCAAGGGCGGTGTCGGCAAGACGACATGCGCCGCGGCGACAGCACTCCACCATGCTGCTTCCGGACCGACCCTGACCATCTCCACCGACGCCACGCCGTCGCTAGCCCACATCTTTGAAATAACAGCTAACCACAAGCCAGCCCGGGTACTGCCCTCCCTGTATATCCATGAACTCGGCGAGGCGGAAATCAAAGAGATGTGGGACGAGAAATTCGGTCGGGAAGTATACGAGGTCTTCTCGGCATTCGTTGATATCGATTACGAAGCATTCGTGGAGTTCATGACCTCGGTGCTGCCGGGGCTGGGGGAGGAATTCATGGTGGACTACATCCGCGAAATGGGACTGAAAGGCAGGTATGACAATATAGTCTGGGACACCGCCCCGCTGGGGCAGACACTTACCTTGCTGGAGACACCCGCCCTGCTGGGAAACCACCTGAAAATGGCACCGCGCATCTATTCCAGGCTCAAGCTAGGGCGGCGAAGTCGTGAGCCGGTGCTGGACATCCTGAAACGCTGGGAGGAGCTTTCCGCCGAGAATATGGCTTTCCTCAGGAACGAAGTTGACTTTAACATGGTGACCATACCGGAAGCCCTGGCCGTGGAACAGCTTGAGGACATTTTCGACGAAATGAATAAATACGAACTCGCCGTAAAGCAGCTGATAATCAATAACGTGGTCAAGGCGCCAGATTCAGAATTTCTGGAGACCCGCGCCAGGCAGCAGCAGGCTTATCTCGAGCGTATCTATAAGAAGTACTCACACCTTAATGTAATCGAGATACCCATGTTTCCACAGGAGGTGAAGGGACTGGAGCGGCTGAGGGAGGTAGGGAAGATATTATCTCTGTAGTTGAGTATATGCATAACAGCATATATTATTGAGTAGTATATAAAGAGGAGGCATTATAAAATGGCTGACACGAAATACGGCAAGTACGTGGTGAGGCATGACCTGCAAATAGGGGGTTTCGGACCTGAATATATCTACACAGGGGAAGGCGATTATAAATCAGATTTCACCATCATGTTCCTGCGCATTACCGAACCCACGTTAATGGAGGAATACGCACATTCACATGATTTCGATATGTACCTGTATTTTCACTCGTTCGACCCGGACAACATGGGAGACCTGGGAGCCGATATTGAAATAGGGCTGGGGGAGGAGCGGGAGATACATAAAATCACCACCCCCACCAGCGTCTATATCCCCGCGGGGATGGTACACTGCCCGCTGGAGTTCAAGAGGGTGGATAAACCGATTCTTTTCGTGCACTGTACGCTGGCGTCAAAATACGTAAAGGACGAGGATAAAATCATACGTGACTAATGATGCGCATTTGCGTAGATGGGAAATCCTTATAGAAGCCGGCGCTGAATCCCTAACCCTTGACCACCGCGACAGGCTTCGTCCTGGCTACCTTTTTTGAGATTCCGGCGCCGTCAGTGACCCCGACCACGTCGTTTACGTCCTTGTAAGCTTCGGGGGCTTCCTCGGCGAGGCCTGACATGCTGCCCGCCCGGACGATAATACCACGGGCTTCCAACGCCGTGAGGACATCTCTCCCGCTGCGTTGTTTCTTGGCGGCAGAACGGCTCTGCAGGCGCCCGGCACCATGGCAGGTAGAGCCGAAGGTCTCTTTCATGGCCCGCTCCGTCCCCACCAGCACATAGGAGACACGCCCCATGTCTCCGGGAATAAGTATGGGCTGCCCTACCGACGCATATTGCGGCGGTATATCGGGGTGGCCGGCGGGAAAAGCACGGGTGGCACCTTTACGGTGCACGCAGAGCTTCAGCTTTTCCCCGGATACATCGTGCTCCTCAATCTTGGCGATATTATGAGTAACATCATAGATAAGCTCTAACCCGGCATCACGCTCGCTTTTATCCAGAACCCGGCAGAAAGCCTCCCTGACCCAGTGGGTAATGCACTGGCGGTTCGCCCAGGCATAGTTGGCAGCACAGCGCATCGCGGCGAGGTAAGCCTTTCCCTCCGGAGAGTCAACCGGGGCACAGGCAAGCTGGCGGTCAGGCACCTCAATGCCGTATTTCTGCATGGCCCTGACCATTTCTCTTATGTAATCGTCGGCAACCTGGTGTCCCAGTCCGCGCGACCCGCAGTGGACATAGAGCACCACCTGGCCAACCTGACTGATGCCCATGACTTCAGCGATATCCGGCTCATATATCTCGTCGACGACAGCGACTTCCAGGAAATGGTTGCCTGAACCCAGGGTGCCCAGCTGCGGAATACCGCGCTCCCTGGCCCTGGCGCTGACGCGTGAAGGGTCGGTTCCGGCCATCTCTCCATTTTCCTCGGTAGTATCCAGGTCCTCCGGTCGGCCGTAGCCACTCTCCACCGCCCAGCGTGAACCTTTTATTAAGACCTCGTTAATTTCCTTAGAACGCAACTTTATTCTGCCCCTGGAGCCCACACCCGAAGGGACAGCGTAGAAAAGGGCGTCAATAAGCTCTTTTATCCTGGGACTGACCTCTTCCAGGGTCAGGTTGGTGCGCATAATGCGCACACCACAGTTTATGTCAAAACCGACACCGCCCGGCGAGACCACGCCATCTGCCACCCTCATCGCCGCCACGCCGCCGATGGCAAACCCATAGCCCCAGTGTATATCTGGCATCGCCAGGGAATAGCCCACGATGCCGGGCAGAAAGGCGACGTTAGCCACCTGCTCCGGTGCCTGCTCGTCCAGAATGTGCTTGAGCATACCTGCATCAGCGTAGATGAGCCCCGGCACCCTCATGCCTGGCTTATAGCTCTCCGGTATGCGCCAGCGGTATTCGTCTACTTTCTCCAGTCTACCTCCCCACCTTGGCATCACCTCACCCCCTAAATATCGAAGATAACCTGAACCTGATTTTTCTTCCTGTCCACCTCAAGCATATGATAGGTCGCCGACTTTACCCCCGCCCTGATTTGATGTCGGGACGGTTCGTACTTCTCACCGTAGCACACCGCCTGCAAACGACGGCCGTCGTAGTAAGTTATATCGAACCTCTTAAAGATAAGCATTTCCACGTCAAAGTAGTAGATAAGGCTGTTCAACCACGCGAAAAGCAGTCCTTCCGTATCATCTTCTTTCACGTCAACGCGGCGCGACTCGGTTTCCTGCACATTGCTGAGCTCACAGATTATCGAGAACATGCCGTAAGCAGCGTTGGAGAAGGCCTCGGCCAGGGTTTTACCGTAGGCTATCAGCCCGACGTCGGCGGTATGGTCAATCAGTTCAAACCTTTTCATTTGCATTGCAGGCTCAAATGATATATCCCCCTCGCAGGAAAGTCAAGTATTACCGGCAACACACCGATATTAAGCAAAGACCCGTTAGTTAAGAAAGATACATTATCATTTATAGTGATGATGTATTTATTAATCTTGTATTGTGCCTGCTGCTAGGGGAACTGAAGTATAAAGTCCGCCCATAACCCTTTACTTCGCCCGTGAAGGGAGCACAACCACCGCCGAACCCGTTACCGTTTTATCGCCCTGTGGGTTCTCCGCCCAGAATTCTATCCTAACGCAGTTCTTGCCGTCTTCAACGTATTTGCGCGTTACCTTACCGTTACAAATGATTTCCTCATGGACCGGATTCATTCCCCGGTAGCTGCCGCTAAGCTTTACCAGCGTCCCCTTCTCCCCCATCCAGTCGGTTATCATCTGACCCAGAAATGACAGGGCCAGCCAACCATGAACGATAACGCCCTCGAGGCCGCTGGCCTGAGCGAAATCCTTGTCGTAATGTATCTGGTAATAGTCCCCCGAGGCACCGGCAAACTTTACCAGCTGCATCGTCGTCGGGTATTTCACCAGCCCCGGTACTTCGTAGCCTAACTCGACATCTTCGTAGAAAACTACCTCAGACATTCGCCTCCTGCTAATACCTGATGTAGGTATTCCTTCCCTTGGCGGCCGCCTCGCCTCTCTGGTTCGTATAAGTCGTCTCCATGATCATAAACAGCGTCGTTCCTTCTTTCCCCTCCATCTTACGCAGCCTAGTGAGACGGGCGGTAACGGAGATGACGTCGCCCACCTTTATCGGCCGGGAGTACTCAAGCTCGTTGGCACCGTTGAGATAACGTTTCAGGGGGCACTTGGCGGTAAATAACCTGTGCAGAAGCTCGGTGGGGACAAGGGCGGCGGGAAAAGTGGGGGGTGCCACCTCCCGCCAGAGCGGATTCGGGTCATCAATGGCCTCAACGAACTTTCTGACCATGCCCTTTTCAATCTCATAGACCTCGGGGCCGAACTCAACATTGAGCAGGCTTTCCA
>CAZPQB010000036.1:0-10221 GCA_964588605.1 uncultured Dehalococcoidaceae bacterium
GATATTTTTATCTACCTCACCCCCTATGTCCCCCTCTCCTTACGAGGTGTCAAAGGAGAGGGGGAGTAATATACAAGAGAGGCTCCGCCTCTCTATAACTCTCCGTGGGGGGTTGGGAGGAGATATCTAAGGATTAGCAACAGATGTTATGATGGCGGCGGGTGGGAAAAGATAAGAAAGCATAAACATTGATGTCCCTTGTGCCGGGGCAAGACCAGGCTAGGGGAAGCTGTTACGGTGCACAATATCCGCCAGCTTCCTTTTCGGTACATGGCGTACACCCTGGTCGTCCACCCAGCCTTTAACCGAGTCGGTAGCTACCTCAACCTGCGGGCTCTCGTAGGGGTAACCCATGGCGATAACCAGGGCAACATCGTATCCATCGGGTATATTGAGGGCTTGCCTCAAGCCGTTTTCGTTGAACATCAGTATCGGGCAGGCGCCTATTCCCTGCTCCAGTGCCACCAGCATGATGTTCTCCGCCGCCATGCCGACATCATATAGTGTAATCCTGCGGCGGCTGGCATCCGCTTCCCAGTCCTTATTAATCAGGATGATAATATAGGCTTTGGGCGTGTTGGCCGGCAGAGGGCCTCCTTTTCCGGGGGGCAGCTTCGCCGAGCCTCCGATATTCTTAAAAACCCCGGGCAGCACCTCGGCATTATTGATAATTATATACTCACATACCTGGTGGTTCCGGCCCGACGGCGCCAGCCGGCCGGCATCCACACACTTCTCCAGAATATCATAAGACACGGACCTGTCCTGGAATCGCCTTATTGCCCGGCGCTTTACAGCGGCTTCGTAGACATCCATAGAATTACCTCCTCAATCCGGTGCATTGTCACTGTTTCCAACCAGTTGCTCAAGCTTCCTCGTCATTGCCTCCCAGTGGGTGCCCCGCCAGTAGATGCGGCCGCATTCGGGGCACTCCATGTACTGAATCTGTGTCTTGTACACATACGGGGGCACGCGTTCTTTCACCTCTTGCCGGCTCTTCTCCATGAGGGGACGGTTGCATTCCAGGCAGAGTGTGAACGGTTGGAGATGGCTTTTCAGGTCCAGCGTGTTCATTAACTGCCGCATCTGCCGCTCTGGTTCATCGCTCTCAATAAGGATGGCCTTGAGCTGTCCGCGGTTTATGATCCTTCTCTTCATAATCTCGGTGTCCCGTGTCAATATCACCCTGCCCTCAGACAGGGCTTGCCTTACCATGTCGGAATCATTATCCCCATCAAAGAACAGGCTGTCATAGCCCATCATCCTCAGCCACTTCGCCAGCTTCCCCACGTTATGGTCGACGATAAACCGTATCTCGTTAATGGAACTACCTCCCTGCATGACTACAAGTGTATTCGCATCCCCTCGTAGCCAAGCTGGATTTTGGTGTTTAGCGTCCTGGCTACCAATGCGATTTCAGCCTCTATTGCCTTTTCCTCAAAGGGGTTCATATGCACCAGGACGACCTGAGGCAGGTAGCCTTTTATCTCGCGGAAACTGTCCAGTTCCTGTTGGAGCAACTCCGGCGTAAGGTGCCCTGCCGTACGGGCGAATTCGTCATACTTGTTAGACGTGGTTAGTTCTGTTAAGAGCAAATCCGGTGATACCTGACGCCAGACATCGGCCAGTCCCGGCCCGGTATCCGAGGTATAAAACACTGTTTTATGGTCTGCCGATGTAATCTGGAAACCGACTGTAGGTGCGGAGTGGTTCACCGGCACAGGCAGTACGCTGTAGCCATGAATCGACTCCGGCTTGCCGGGCTCCAGTATCTTCAACTTGATAGCAGGCTTTCCAGGCGGCCTTTCCATGAAATTAACGTAGATATTGTCATGAAGCAGATAAGCGGATAGAGCATCGTAAACAGGCCGGGTGACATAGACATCTATCGAATTCTCGTGCAGCAGGAAATTCATGCCGATAGCGGGTATATCCCTGATATGGTCATAATGCTGGTGGCTGAGCAGGATAGCCTTAAGCTTTTGCTGCGCGGGAAAAGTCAGGCTGGAAGTGAGAGCCCCCGCCTCTACCGCCAGCACGTCATCGATTAAGAAGCACACGTGCCTGGTATTTATCGATTCTATGTTATGTGCACCCAGAATTTTAATATCCATGGCTGATACCTCTAGCTCGATATTATGAACGGATTGTACCTTGTCTCGTAATCATAGGCGTCAATGCCTTCTCTCTTCTTGAGCGTGTTGACGATGGCGTAGGTTGCCGGGGTACACACGACTTCAATGCCTGTTTTCACCAGCCAGTGATGCCATATCATGGTCAGTACCGGTGAACCGGTGCCGATGTACGCCAGGGTGATAAATATGCAGGTGTCCAGTCCCTCTCCCACTATCGTTGAGCCGATAGTCCGACTCCACAGCCAGCGGCCCTTGGTAAGTATTTTCATCCGTGCCAGAACGAATGAATTGGCGAACTCACCCACCAGATAGCCGCATACGGAGGCGGCCAGCAGACGCGACGTGTAGCCCAGGATGCTCTCGTAAGCTCCCTGGGATTGCCAGAAATCGGCCGGCGGCAGCATCTGACCCACCCAGGCGAAGAAGACAAAAATCAGGTTGCAGGCAAAGCCGAGCCAGATAACCTTTCTGGCTGTACGGTAACCGTAGACCTCGGTAAGGACATCGCCGAAGATGTAGCTCAGGGGAAAAACAAATATGGCCGCCGGTAAGATGAACGGTCCGAGGCTGATTACTTTGACGGCGATGATATTCGCGGTGATGAGGCAGGTGATGAAGACGGCGGTGATTATCACCAGTCGGTACGAGATGTTCATTTCCTATATCCAGTGGTGGCGGCGGAAGAAATACAGCATGCCCGTAACAATAATCACCCAGACAATGAATATCAGGATGAAGGAGTAATGGGACTCCTGAAAGGGCAGGGGGACATTCATGCCATAGATGCCGGCAAGCAGCGTCAGCGGAAGAAGCACGGTGGCAATTATGGCCAGCATCCGCATTACCTCGTTGGTGCGGTTGGTAGCCAGCGAGTCGTGAGTATCACTCAGTCCTTCGATTATCTCCTTAAATTCGTCAAGGGCATCCCATATTTTGTCAACATGGTCGGTCATGTCGCCGAAGTATACCGAGAGGTCCATGCTTGTAAAGCGCCTTATTCTGGGCTCCATGCTGGCAACAACCGCCCTCATCGGCCAGATGATACGGCGAAATGAGATGACGTCACGCCGGAGCATGGATATCTCCCCGACGGCCCGGGGCATGCCCCGGCTCTGGAAGATGTCATCCTCGGTCTTATCAATATTGGCGCTGATTTTATTGATTATCGGCAGGCAGTAGTCAACGAGACGGTCAAGGATGCGGTAAAGCAGATAACCGGAACCCTGGCTGAAATTCTCCTGTCTGGCGTCTTCGTTAAGTTCGCAGTCACGGAAAAGGGCGACGAGCGGTTTCAGTTCACCCTTGTGCAGCGTTATCAGGTACTTTTCGCCAATGAATACGGATAGCTGGCTCGGGTTCATCGCCCTGGCTTCTTTATTGAATACGGGGAAATGGAAGACCAGGAACAGGTAGTCTGGATATTCGTCTATTTTGGGACGCTGTATGCGGCTGAGGCAGTCATCCAGGTCAAGGGGATGAAAGGGGTAGTTCTGCGCCAGGTACTCGGTCTCGCGCTCGGTTGGCCACTCGATATTTATCCATGTAAAGTCGCCCCAGGCAACTCTTTCTATGTTGAGGGTTTGCTCTTCCTTAACTTTTTCTACGGCCTTCTTCCTGACCCTTATTCTAGCCATAGCTGATTACCCCTATAGTCAAAAGCCTTACCGTATTTTAACACAATTGCGTACATATAGGAACACCTTGGGCTGTATGGATTGAACATAAGGCTGTATCTTTTGTGGGTGCAGCCACTTAATTTATTGCCTGATAGCATCTTGTTTGCTAAACTAGAAATGGCTTAAGGGAGACTTAAAATGAAATCAAAGGCAGGGCCCGGCTGGAAAGAAAGGTTTGTGCTCGGCGTAAAAAAGTGGCTGGGTATGAATGTCATACTCTGTGATAGCTGTAAGTGGAACTGGCGCGGGGCCTGCCGCAATCCAGCCCGCCCCAACGCCACATGGTGCCCTGAATATGAAAAACGGGGATAATTCTCTCACTTAGCATATGTCCTACCGCCCCACGGCACTACTTTTTTTTATCTATTCCCACCCGCCGCCCTCATAACATCTGTTGCTAATCCTCAGATATCTCTCTCCCAACCCCCCGTACAGTTATAGAGAGGCATAGCCTCTACTGTATATTCGCCCCTCTTCTTAAAAAAACGGTGAGACCGGTCTCTTGACCATAGTCCCGAATATTGCTACACTCAAAGCAACAGGAGCTTACATTTCCGGTTATGAAAATACTAACGTCCGAGCAGATGAGGCAGATAGACCAAGCGTGTATACAATCAGGCACGCCGGCCAGCATGCTTATGGAAAACGCGGGCAAAGCCGTGGCCGAGGAGACCCGGGCGAGCCTGGGCGCCATGGACAACCAGCATATTCTGTGCCTCGTCGGGCCGGGAAACAATGGCGGCGATGGCCTGGTCGCCGCGCGCTACCTTCACGACTGGGGTGCCAGAGCCAGCCTGTACCTTTGCGGTCAGAGGTCAGCCGACGATTTGAACCTGAAGCTTGTCCAGGAACGCAGCATTACATGCATCGAAGCCTCACAGGATGAAAACCTGAAGGAATTTGATAGACTGCTGGAATCGGCTACCTGCGTCATTGACGCGCTGCTGGGTACGGGCAAGTTGCGTCCGCTAAAAGGTAACTTCCAGAAGGTACTGGATAAGGTGAGCGCCGCCATGAAGAACCGGAAAATAACTATCATTGCGATAGATTTACCCTCCGGACTTGATGCCGATAGCGGAGCCGTAGACCCTGCCTGCCTTTACGCCGACAAAACTGTTACGATGGCATTCCCCAAGCTTGGGCTGTTCAGTTTTCCCGGGGCGGAAAGGGTGGGCAAGCTGAAAATAGCGGATATCGGCATTCCGGAGTCGCTGGCCGAATCCATAAATACCGAACTCATCACGGGTGACTGGGCCAGGGCTGCCCTCCCGGAAAGACCACTCAACGCCAACAAAGGCACTTTCGGCAAAGTCCTGGTCACCGCCGGTTCCATCAACTATATAGGTGCCGCCTATTTAGCCTGCAGCGGCGCCCTGCGGGTCGGGGCGGGACTGGTAACGCTGGCTACGGCCGGCAGCTTACAGCCAATCCTTGCCTCCAAGCTGACCGAGGTAACCTACCTGCCGTTACCGGAGTCACAACCCGGCATTATCCCGGCGGAGGCGGCGGATATAATCACCCGGCAGTGCGGTCAGTATAATGTCCTTCTCCTCGGTTGCGGTCTGGGGCAGAATCCAGCTACGGCAGAGTTCGTTAAATCACTGCTTTCAGTGAAGGGACTGCCGGCGCTGTTACTTGATGCCGACGCCCTGAATATAATGTCCACGATACCCGACTGGTGGCAACAGCTAACCGGTGACGCGATACTTACCCCGCACCCCGGAGAGATGTCCCGGCTGTGCGGATTAACAATAGAAGAGATACAGTCAGACCGTCCGGGCATAGCCAGAAAGTTCGCTGCGAAATGGAACAAGACCGTCGTCTTAAAAGGGGCGTATAATGTTATTGCCAGTCCTGACGGCTACTGCCGGGTCAGCCCCTTTGCCAATCCCGGGCTGGCCACAGCGGGGACGGGCGATGTGCTATCTGGAATCATAGCCGGGATGCTGGCGCAGGGGCTCTCACTCTTCGACGCCGCCTGCCTGGGTGTCTATGTGGGCTGTGAAGCCGGTGAGATTGTTAGGGATACGCTCGGCGATGCTGGCATGATTGCCAGCGACCTGCTACCGGTGCTGCCGGCAGTTATCAAGCAACTAAAAAGCGACTAGTGTTGGCGGAGGTTAGATAGAGATACCATGTTACTAGCCATTGATATCGGCAATACCAATATTACCATAGGCATGTTCAAGGATGACAAGCTTGAGGCTACGTGGCGTATTGCCACCGGCATTCACCGCATGACCGACGAGTACGCCGTGATACTGCTTAACCTGCTCCGCCAGCAGGGACTTGACGCTACCAACGTGACCAAGGTGGCCATTTGCTGTGTCGTCCCGCCGCTGACCGCCGTATTCGAGGAGCTTTGCCAGAAGTACTTTAAGGTGGCACCGCTGGTGGTAAAGGCCGGCGTGAAGACGGGGGTACGCATCCGCATGGACAATCCGGCCGAAGTCGGTGCCGACCGTATTGCCGATGCGGCGGCCGCCCATCACCTTTATGGCGGCCCGGTAATCGTGGTTGACCTGGGTACAAGTATCAACTTCGATACGGTATCGAAAGAAGGCGACTACCTGGGCGGGGCTGTCGCCCCGGGACTGAGCATGGCCGCCGAATCCCTGTTCACGCGTACCGCCATGCTGCCACGCGTCGGCCTGACACGACCGGAGCGTGCTATCGGCACCAATACTATCGCCGCCATGCAATCGGGACTCATCTTCGGCTTTGTCGGCCTTATTGAAGGCATCATCGCACGCATCGAGCAGGAACTGGGCGAGAAAGCCAAGGTAGTTGCCACCGGAGGCTATGCCGAGCTCATCGCTAAAGAAACATCGGTGATTGATACCATAAATCCCGACTTAACATTGATAGGGCTGAGGCTCATCTACATGATGAATAAAGTCTAGCCAGCCGGGGAGACGATAATGCTGAGCAACAAGACTATAATTCTGGGTATCACCGGAGGCATTGCTGCCTACAAGGCAGCGGAGATTGCCAGCAAGCTGACTCAGGCAGGGGCCAGGGTCGAAGTGGTCATGACCGAGTCCGCTACCAAATTAATCACACCGCTAACCCTGCGTAATATCACCGGCCGCCCGGTAGTAACCGACATGTTCGAGCCCGCCTCTGAATACAGCGTCGAGCATATAGCCCTGGCTGAGGCTGCCGATGTCGTCCTTATTGCCCCGGCGACGGCCAACACCATCGCCAAGCTGGCGGCGGGCATCGCGGACAATATGCTGTGCTGCGTGGTGCTGGCAACCGAGGCGCCGGTTATCGTCGCTCCTTCCATGAATGACGATATGTTACAGAATCCTGTGACCCAGGAAAATCTAGCCAAGCTGAAGGCCAGGGGCTTTACGATTATCGATACCGAGTACGGCCGTCTGGCGTCGGGCAAGATAGGCTGGGGGCGGCTGGCGGAAACGGATAAGATAATTAAAACGGTTGAGCAGGTGCTGGGGCAGAAAGAGGACCTGACCGGCAAACGCATCGTGGTCACGGCCGGAGGTCCCCAGGAGCCCATCGACCCGGTCCGCCATATCAGCAATCGTTCCTCGGGGAAGATGGGTTATGCCCTGGCCGAGGCGGCGCGGGACCGGGGGTCTGACGTCACGCTGGTAAGTGCCCCCACCGCCCTTAAGGCGCCTTCTGGCATTAAAGTCGTACCCATTAAGACAACCGCCCAGATGAAGAAGGCGGTAATTGATGCGGTAAAAGGGGCAGATGCGCTGATTATGGCGGCGGCGGCGGCCGACTACCAGCCCAAGGATGTCGCCAAGTCCAAGATTAAGAAAGATAGTCCCGAACTGATACTGGAACTGGTCAGGGCCCCGGACATTCTTGCCGAGGTACAGGGCGACTTCATAAAAGTGGGGTTTGCCGCCGAAAGCGAAGACCTGGTCGCCAACGCCAGGAAGAAGCTGGAGCATAAAAGGCTCGACCTGATTGTGGCCAACGATATTACCGCCGCGGACAGCGGCTTTGATGTGGATACCAACCGGGTAACGATTATTGATAAGAGCGGCAAAGCAGAAGAACTGCCGCTGATGACCAAGCGCGAGGTAGCCGACAAGGTGCTGGACAGGGTGGTGGGGATGATGGGAGAGAAATAATCCATCCCCCCAGCCCCCTTCCTTTGATAAGGGAAGGGGGGCATTTACAAAGGGAATCTTGCTGAGCGGAGCTTTTGTATAAAGAGGCCAGTACCTGAAATAATTATAAAAGACACCGCCTCCTTTTCCCCCAAAAGGGGAAAGGTAAATCCCCCTTAGTCCCCCTTTACGAAAGGGGGAAAAGGGGTGGGGAAGATTTAAGGACTAAACCGCCGATGATACGAGGGCGGCCGGGTGGGAAGAGATAAGCAACGAGGGGCGGTGAGGGACTCTAAAAAATTACCGGAAGGATAAAGATGGAAACATCCGCATTTGAAATATTCATGCTCAGATATATCCCGGAACTCCTGGCATGGGCAATCGGGATTATCCTGGCGGTAATCATGGTGCGGCGGGGAGGCGGCAAAGCTGAAAAGCTCCTGCTGGCCGGATGCTGCCTGAGTTTTGTGCCAAGGTTAGGCAGCCTCTTTATAATCTATCACAATATCGCGGGATCCAGGGGGTGGGTCAACTGGCTCTCCATACCTGTGGCCGTTCTGGCTCTGGCCGGGCTTATCTGCCTTATCTGGGCTTTCCTGACCAGATTCAGGGCCAAGAAGCCGGAGGCAGCCTGATGGGCATACTCGAATATCTCATAGCCCTGACCGCCTCGGCGCCGGCTATGGCACTCTGGATTGCGGTGATTATCTACGGCACCACCAAGCTGAGCCACGGGGGTGGCCGGGCCGAACGCTTCCTGATAACCGGTGGCAGTATTAAACTAATCACCAACCTGTTAGATGCCGCGAATCTGTTTATCGTCCCCTGGCTTTTTCACCTGGGTCACGATACGGAATATTTCGGAACGGTAAGTAATAGCTACATCATCTTCCGCAACATTATCAGCATGGCCGGTACCCTCTGCCTCCTCTACGCTTTCTGGGTGAAGTTCAACGTGAAAAAAGAAGTAGAGATATCGTCCTGACATAAGGTCTTCAAGACCCGTTATGCACCATCATTACGCCAGCAGGTTTATTCCGGGGCTACCTTTCAGCTATAATAATGATAAAATAATAGAGTTCCAGGTCAGGGACTAACTTTTTACACTGGAAAGAGGTAATCATGACACAGACCCCCGATAACGAAGAGATGCCCAAGGCTTATGAGCCGGGCAGAGTCGAACAGAAGTGGTACCAGTTCTGGATGGAGAAGGGTTATTTCACGCCTGAAATAGACCCTGATAGGAAACCCTTCGTTATCATTATGCCACCACCCAATATCACCGGCGAAATTCACATGGGGCATGCCATCACGGCGGCCCTTGAGGATATCATGATACGCTGGCACCGTATGAAAGGTGAACCAACGCTCTGGCTGCCCGGCGTCGACCACGCTGCCATCGCTGCCCAGGTCGTCGTCGAGCGGCAACTGGCCGCCGAAGGCACTGACCGCCACCAGCTCGGCCGCGAGAAGTTCCTGGAAAGGATGAGGGAATGGGTGGACAACTGCCGGCATACGATTACCCAACAGCACATGAGGCTGGGTGTCTCCTGCGACTGGACCCGGGAGCGTTATACCATGGACGAAGGGCCGAGCCGGGCGGTACGCACCACCTTCAAGCGCCTTTACGACAAGGGATTGATTTACCGCGGCGAGCGCATTATCAACTGGTGCCCGCGCTGCGCGACGGCCCTCTCCGACCTGGAGATAGACCACAAGGACCTGAACGGTCATTTATATTACGTAAACTATCCGCTCGCCGGGAATCAAGGGCAGTTCATCACCGTAGCCACCACCCGCCCGGAGACCATCGTCGGAGATACGGCCGTGGCCGTTAATCCCGACGACGACCGATTCAAAAAAATGGTCGGCAAGAAGGTAATCCTTCCCGCCGTCAACCGCGAGATACCCATCGTCGCCGACGAAGCGGTCGATGCCGCCTTCGGCACCGGGGCCGTAAAAATCACCCCGGCCCATGACCCCGTCGACTTTGAAGTAGCCCAGCGCCAGGGGCTGCCCCTGGTAAATATCCTCAACACCGACGTCACCATGAACGAGAACGCCGGGCCGTACCAGGGCATGGACCGTTATGACGCCCGGAAGGCGATACTGGCCGACCTGGAGAGAGATGGGCTGCTGGTCAAGATAGAGGACCACATCCACGCTGTGGGACACTGCCAGCGCTGCCAGACCATCGTCGAACCCGTCGCCAGCCTCCAGTGGTTCGTCAAAATAGAGCCGCTGGCCGCCCCGGCCATCGCCGCCGTGAAGGACGGGCATATCAGGATAGTACCGGAGCGCTTTACCAAGGTATACCTC
>CAZPQB010000036.1:10231-17629 GCA_964588605.1 uncultured Dehalococcoidaceae bacterium
CTGGTGTATCAGCCGCCAGCTGTGGTGGGGTCACCGCATCCCGGTATGGTACTGCCGCGACTGCAACGAGATTATAGTGGCCGTAGAAACACCGACGGCCTGCTCCAAATGCGGTTCGACCAATATCGAGCAGGACGAGGACGTGCTGGACACCTGGTTCAGCTCCGGCCTCTGGCCGCACTCCACGCTGGGCTGGCCCGACGATACCGAAGACCTGCGCTACTTCTACCCGACCTCGGTCATGGAGACCGGCTACGATATCCTCTTCTTCTGGGTAGCCAGAATGATTATGATGGGGCTGGAGGATACCGGTGAAATACCCTTCCGCAGCGTTTACCTTCACGGTCTGATACGCGATGAGAGCGGAGAGAAGATGAGCAAGACCAGAGGTAACGTGGTCGACCCGCTCGGCTTGATAGAGCAATACGGCACGGACGCCCTGCGCTTCGCCCTGCTGATGGGGACATCACCGGGCAACGACTCGCGGCTGTCCCCGGAGAAGATGGAGGCCGGGCGTAACTTCGCCAACAAGCTGTGGAATGCCGCGCGGTTCGTCGTCAGAAACCTCGATTCCGGAGACACCGCCGGTCAGATCAGGAGGGATACCCTTACCCCGGAAGACCGGTGGATTCTCTCACGGCTCAACCGCACGGTAGCTACCGTCACCAGACTCATTGATGACTTTCAGTTCGGCGAGGCGCAGAGGCAGATACATGATTTCCTGTGGGGTGAGTTCTGCGACTGGTATATCGAGTTTGCCAAGATTCTCCTAGCGTCAGGCGGTCAATCGTCATCGCCGCTAAAGGTGCTGGTGCATGTCCTGGAAAAATCGCTACGCCTCCTGCACCCATATATGCCGTTTCTCACCGAGGAGCTCTGGCAGAACCTGAAACAGCGCCTGGGCTGGCCGGAGACCGATTCTATAATGGTGACGGCTTACCCGGAAGCCGACGACTCTATGGTTGACCCGGCGGCCGAGGCCGAGATTGAAGCCATCATTGAAATAATACGCTCTATCCGCAACGTCCGCGCCCAGTATAAAGTGGAGAGTAACCGGTGGATTGAAGTGAAAATCCATACAGACCCTTCCCTGCAGCGGACAATCGCCTCCTATATAGAGTCCGTTAAGACGCTGGCACGTGCCAATCCCGTCACTTTCCTGGAAGGAGAGCCGGGAGAGGAGACGGTAGATAGCTCACTGGTATTGCCGCTGACACAGGCTACGGTGGTCATTCCCATGGCCAGCATGTTTGATCTGGAGGCCGAAAAGAAACGGGTACAGAAAGAGCTGGAGCAGGTTGAGGCCGAGGTAGGCCGACTTGAAAGCCGATTGCAGGACCAGGCATTCCTGACCAAGGCACCGGCGGCGGTTATTGAAAAGGAACGCCAAAAACTATATACTCTGAATGACAAACTGGAGAAACTAAGACAACAAAGCTCCAGATTGTAGGAGGTAAGCCAATGTTTGAGAGAGTGCTTGTACCTCTGGACGGCTCTAAAGTGGGTGAAGCTGCCCTGCCCGTTATTGAGAAACTCATAACCGAGCTGCCACCTCAGACAAAAATAGAGATTACACTTCTGGGCGTGATAACAATACTGAGACACTGGGTAGTTGTTGGAGAGGCAAGCGCCCCGGTTTCCTATACAGAAGACGAACTGGCCCTGATAAAACAACGAGTTTCGAATTACCTTGAAAGCACGGCGGAATCTTTGAGGAGCAGGGGAGTCACGGTCAGGACGATTGTTTGCTCCGGCAATGCCGCCGAAGAGATTCTTAAAACTGCCGATGAGCTTAATGCAGATTTGATAGCTATGTCAACCCACGGGAGGTCGGGGCTACGCCGCATGGCCTTCGGGAGTATTACCGATAAAGTGCTGAGGGGTGCCGGCCGGCCGGTGCTGATGGTAAGGGCACCTGAGGGCACGGCTAACGTGTAGTCATCGGACTATAACTGACAGCTATAGTAACAATTACCCATTCGGAGCCGTATCAGTAGCCAGCGCCTGAAAGATACCCTTCTGTTGCCACTGTTGTTTCAAGTATCCCAGCGCCTTGGTGGTGTCGCTGGCTATTCTGGCTTTTTCACACTGTTTTAGCCTGTATTTAAACAGCCAGTAAGTGAACTGCTTGAGTTCGGTTATGCTGATAGATTTAAGCTGAGGGTAGCCTTTTTCCTGCCGGAAGCGCTTCAGCAGCGATGCCCTGGGGGCATTATATATCCTCCGGTAGGCCTCATCCGGAGATTCCTCTTTACTATGGAATCCCCATGTACGCTTTTCCTTGTCTATCTCTTCCTGCACAGCGAGGAGCAGAGCTTCTTCAACGGTGACGCCGTAGAAGTAATTAAGATACTGCCCGTACTTGCTGCCGCCAATAAGCTCCTTAACTTCCCGGGCGGTCAGTTCAAGGGGGGGTATTCCCGAAAAAAGCATGGCGTTCTTCTCGTCTTCGGGTAACAGGCCGTCCACCGTCTCGCAGAGTCGCTCGGCGAGGAGCAGCCAGTCAAAGGCTTCACCGTCAATGAGGTACTGATAGGTGCGGTCGTTACGGACTTCGCTGGCGCTGCTCCAGAGTCCGATAGCACCGAGCAGGGCGATATACCAGTGCTGGCCATCGCTGATAGCCTGTTTCAGATAGCTTACGGCCCCGGCATCGGCGGCCGAGGCAGTTTCAGAGAATACCAGTTTATTATTCAGCTCCGTCATTTGGCACCTTGAGGGCGAGCCGAATGAGACCGCTCCGGGAACTCGGCTTTAAGTCTTTCGTAGTATTCAATTCTGCCGGTGGTTATCAGTTCGGTGAGCTTTTTGGTGATGGCCTCCCCCGCCCCGGGGATTTCGTTTAGTCTGTGCTCAGAGACCAGCTGCTCCACCGATACCGGCAGAGCCTCAATGGCGCGCGCCACCTTCTGGTAAGCCCGTATCTTGAAAATGTTGTCCTTCTTGAGACTGAGCATTTCGGCGATATCATCAAATATGGCGGCGATTTCTGAGTTAGTCATCTGGTCTTTAAGCCTTACCCCCTCAAAATCCCCACAACCCCATCTGCGACTTCATATAGTTCATCAGGAGGGGGTGTTTCTCCCCGTATTCGCACAGCAGGGCATAGTCCATACTGGCCCTGACCTCCTGGTTGAGGTTGTGATTTTCCCTGGCCTTCTTTATCTTCTCCAGCACCTCACACTTTAGCTGAAGGATGACTTTCTTTTTCCTCTCTTGCCGGCTCAAGGTCTTTTCAGTTTTGGCAGAAAGCAGGCTTATCTGCTCTGACATCTCTGTTAATAAAGTTTCCAGCTCTTCGTCGGTCATAATCACCTTCCACAGCAATGCTTATATTTTTTACCGCTGCCGCAGGGACAGGGGGCGTTGCGGCCTATTTTTTTGCTTCCGGTAGCCGCCTTCGGCCTGACGGCACCTGTCGAACCAATCGCCGCCTTGGCCATCGGCGACGGCTGCGGCCGCGGGGCTTCCCGCTGCTCAATCCTTACATATATGGTATGGGCCACATCATGCTGAATAGTGTCCAGCAGCAACTGGAACTGTTCGTAGCCGGAACGCTTGTAGGCATCTACGGAACGGGTCTGCCGTAAAGTCTGCCATCCCGCCTGGAGACGCATATGCTCCATGGTCGTTAAATGCTCTATCCACAGTCCGTCGATAACCTGGAGCATCACCAGCCTCTCCAGCACCCTCATCTTATCAGCGCCTATTTCTTTCTCCCTCTCCTCGTAAAGGTCCCCGGCCATCTCAATAAGCTCCTCTTCAATCTCTTTCGGGCTCATCTCGGCGAGGGCCTTTTCGTTGAACGATGGGGGGAGGGGAAATACGGCATTAGCATCAGTCAGCAGGGCAGATATATCCCAGTCAATGCCGTGCTGGTCGGCCAGACGAGAGGCGACAATACCCTTTATCTCCCCGGCAACCATGGAAAGAATGTTCGCCTTGAGGTCGGCACCGCCGAGTATCTTCCGGCGCTCCTCGTAGATAAGCTCGCGGTGTTTATTGACGACATCATCATACTCGACCAGATGCTTGCGCATGTCAAAGTGGTAGCCTTCAACACGCTTCTGCACATCGGTGATGGCCTTGGTGACCAGGGCATTCTCGATGGGGGTATCCTCGTCCATGCCCGCCCAGGTCATAAAACCTTTGATACGGTCGCCGCCGAAACGGCGCATGATATCATCCTCAAGCGATAGAAAGAAGCAAGAGTTTCCCGGGTCGCCCTGGCGTCCGGCCCTGCCCCTTAGCTGGTTATCAATCCTCCTTGCCTCATGGCGCTCCGTCCCGACGATGTGAAGCCCACCCCGCTCAATCACCCTATCATGCTTCGCCTGCCAGTTGTTACCGCCGTTTCCTTCCGGGTTGCCACCCAGAATAATATCAACGCCCCGGCCAGCCATATTGGTAGCCACGGTCACCGCCCCCGGCTCCCCCGCCCGGGCGATAATTTCTCCCTCCCTGGTATGCTCCTTGGCATTGAGTATCTTGCAGCTAATGCCCTGCCTCTTGAGCAGGTCAGACAGGTACTCCGACTTTTCGATGGATACGGTGCCAATCAAAACCGGAATCTCCTGCTCATGAAGTCTCTTAATCTCACGCACCACCGCCCGGAATTTCGCTTCCTCGGTTTGATAAATCTGGTCAGCCAAGTCCTCACGAATCATGGGCTTGTTGGTGGGAATTTCCGTTACCTCGAGCTTGTAAATCTTATAGAACTCCTCGGCTTCGGTGGCCGCCGTGCCGGTCATCCCGCCCAGCTTTTCGTACATGCGGAAATAGTTCTGGATGGTTACCGTGGCGTAAGTCTTGGACTCCTGCTGTACCTTGATATGTTCCTTAGCCTCAATCGCCTGGTGCAGGCCGTCGGAGTAGCGCCTGCCAATCATCTTTCTTCCGGTAAATTCGTCAACGATAACCACCTCGGCGCCGCCATCCGCACGGTCCACCACATACTGCTGGTTTCTCTTGTAGAACTCCTTAGCACTGAGGGCGTTTCTCAGGTGGTGCATCAAACGGGGGTCGTTGTAAAGACTGTTCCCGGACTTCAACAAGCCTTGGCGCTTGAGCATATTCTCCACTTTATCCCAGCCGGTCTCGGTCAGTTCGGCGCTCCGTTCTTTTTCCTTGACCTCGTAGTCCTCGTCCCGCTTCATTCGGGGCACCATTTGAGCGAACGTCTGGTAAAGCTGCCCCGCCTCTTCATCAGGGCCGCTGATGATAAGCGGCGTACGGGCTTCATCAATGAGCAGGTTATCCACCTCATCAACAATGCCGTAGTACAGGGGACGCTGCACACACTGGTTCAGGTTGGTAACCATGTTATCCCGGAGGTAATCGAAGCCGAATTCGCTGCTGGTGCCATAGGTAATGTCAGCCTGATAAGCCTCTTTTCGGGATATGGGGCGGAAATGCGGCCAGCGACTGTCATCGGCAACATAGTCCGGGTCGTAGATTCTGGAGGGTGTGTGTTCATCCGGGTCCTGCATGGGGTAAATGCTGGCGACGCTTACCCCCAGAGCATGATAGATGGGCGCCATCCAGTACGGGTCTCGCCGCGCCAGGTAGTCGTTCACCGTAATCAGGTGGCATCCCCGACCGGTAAGGGAGTTCAGATAGAGGGGCAGGGTGGCTACCAGAGTCTTACCTTCACCTGTTTTCATCTCGGCAATCTTGCCCTGGTGCAGAGTAATGCCGCCCACCAACTGCACGCTAAAGTGGCGCTGGCCTATGGTGCGCAAGGCGGCTTCGCGGACAGCCGCAAAAGCCTCGGGCAGCAGGTCATCAAGGGAGCTGCCTTCCTTGAGCCTGGCCTTGAATTCGTCTGTCTTCGCCCTGAGCTCAGCGTCGCTGAGTTTTTTAAACTCAGGCTCCAGTTCATTGATACGGTCTACCTTCGGCTGGAGCCGTTTCAATTCTTTCTCGTTGGAATCAACCAGACCGCTTAAGAACTTAAACATGGTTATCACTCTTGATTAATTGTCGGGCATTGTCGGCCATTGCCGCCAAGACCATAACCTTAACCTCACCCATGCCATCTATAGTAAACATATGCACCGAAGGCGCCGCGTTCGACTTCAGGAAGCAGGGTATTCCGTAGCTTTCCAGCAGGCCTCTGATTACCTGCGCCTCCATCTCATTGGTGGCTTTATAGACTTCAACCATTTTCTCGTTCTTACTCAAACATAGCTCCTACGGATTGTCCGGTATGAATACGGCTTATGGCTTCGCCCAGCAGCGGCGCTATGGATAAGACGGTAACCTTGTCTATAATCCTGCCGTCTTTCACCGGGACGGTATCGGTCACGACAACCTCTTTCAACTGGCTGGAAGCTATCCTGTCTATGGCGGGGCCGGAGAAGATGGCGTGCGTACAGCAGGCATAGATTTCACTGGCGCCATGCTCTCTAAGCGTGGTAATAACCCCCATGAGAGAGCCGGCCGTATCTATTTCATCATCCACAATGAGAGCCAATCTACCCTCCACTTCGCCGATTACATTTAATGTCTGGGTCTTATCATCATTGCCGATACGCCTTTTCTCCATGATAGCCAGGGGGGCATCGACTTTGGCGGCCACATCCCGCGCACGCTTGGTAGCACCGATATCGGCGGCTACCACAACCAAGTTTTCCAAACCCCTGTCCTGAAAATAATCACTGAGAAGATAGACCGCCGTCAGTTCGTCAACCGGTATGTTAAAAAATCCCTGAATCTGTGCGGCGTGGAGGTCTACGGTAAGTACCCGGTTGGCGCCGGATACCGTAAGCAGGTCGGCTACCAGTCTGGCGGTGATGGGCACTCGGGGCTGGTCCTTCCTGTCGCTGCGCCCATAGCCATAGTAGGGGATTACCGCCGTAATCCGGCCAGCTGAAGCACGCCTTAAAGCGTCAAGCATAATGAGCAGTTCCACCAGGTTGCTGTTGACAGGAGATGAGATAGGCTGAACAACAAAGGTATCCCGCTGACGGACATTCTCCAGAATGCGAACAAAGGTGTTTTCATTACTGAACTGCATTACTTCACAATTACCGAGGGGTATCCCCAGATATTCGGTTATCGCCTGAGCCAGTGCCGGGTGCGCATTACCGGTGAATACCTTTAGTTCATCCATTGGCCATCTCCTTCTATCAGTATTGGCATTGCCGCATCATTATTATAGCACTATTGGACAGCAAGCTCACCCCCCTTTTTCGCCCATGGTGGGGGAAAAGGGCGATACCGATTTACCGGGCTGACCGAGGATGACATGAGGGCGTTAGTCCTTCACAAGTGAAGGACGGCGAGTGCGAAAAGATATTCAAGAGGGGGAATTAAGGCGTCGTGGTGATTTACACGATATTAATCTATCCCCCTAGCCCCCTTCCTTTAAAAAGGAAGGGGGAATTTTTACAATGG
>CAZPQB010000037.1:0-17374 GCA_964588605.1 uncultured Dehalococcoidaceae bacterium
ATCGCCCACCGCCTCGATATCGGTGGTGCGGAAGCACTTCTGGCACGACGCCAGGCGGCGGCTGGGCGGCACCGCTTCACCCAGAAAGTAAGGCTTGACCTGCACCATGCCAGCGGTCGTCAGTAATAAGGTGGGGTCACCCTGAGGTATCAATGAAGAACTTGGGATAACCTTATGCCCCTTGTCCTCAAAAAACTTTAAAAATGCCGTTCGTATCTCGTCGCTATTCACTCAAAAAACTCCAAATACTAAATATCAGTAACTCACCTATGATTTTAGGTTTAAGACGTGCTGGCTGTCAATTAAAGACGTGATTTAGCCAGGACAGGCCAGATAAGTCAATTAAAAACGATAATCAGAGTAATTTTCGCAAATAATTACGTAACTCTGGGCCAATATCATGGCGCTTTAAGGCATAGGCAACGTTTGCCTTAAGCCAGCCCAGATGCGTACCGGTGTCATAGCGAACCCCTTCGAGTTCATAAGCATAGAGCTTCTGCTGCTTGAGGAGTATCTGGAGAGCATCTGTTATCTGTATCTCATTGCCTTTGCCGGCCGGAGTGACCATGATGGTTTCAAATGTCTCCGGCGTGAGCACATACCTGCCCACTATACCCAGGCGTGATGGTGCCTGTGCCGGCTCCGGCTTTTCAACGAGGCTCAATATCTGGTAAACGTTTTTAGCAACCGGCTCCGGTTCAATAATTCCGTACCTCCGGGTATCTTCGTCGCTGACCCGCTCCACAGCGATGACGCCGGCTTCATACTTCTCGAAAATTTCTATCATACTCTTTAGACTGGGTATACGACTGTCGATGATGTCATCAGGGAGGATAACCGCAAAAGGCTCCCCACCGACGATATTCTTGGCCGTCAGAATGGCATGCCCCAGTCCCAGCTGCTCTTTTTGCCGGATATAGCAGATATCAACCAGACTGGATAGCGCGCACATCTGCCTCAGATGCTCTTCATCCCCCTTTTGCTCCAGAAAATGTTCCAGTTCAAAGCAACTATCGAAGTAGTCCTCCATGGACTGTTTGCCACGGGCCGTCACCATAATAATCTGCTCTATACCCGAATCCATGGCTTCTTCCACCGCGTATTGAATCAGTGGCTTATCCACCAGGGGCATCATTTCCTTGGGCTGCGACCGAGTAGTAGGCAGGAATCTCGTCCCACGACCGGCGGCAATAATAACGGCTTTTCGAACCTTCATTCTTTCCTCCTGGTTCCTTTGTTAAGAACATAGGCGGCAGCGCCGTACACTCCGGCTTCGTTACCAAGCTGGGCGGTAACGATTTTTACCGCCTGAGCCGATACCGGGAAGGCCTTTTCTGCCGCTATCTTTTTAGCCGGGTCAACAAAAAGAGTACCCAGTCCCACCATCCCACCGCCGATAACGATCATCTCCGGATTGAATATATTGACCAGACTGGCCATGGCCATACCCAGATAGCTAGCTGCCCGCGAAAGGACTTCCAGAGCGAGGGGGTCACCCCCACGGGCGGCATTTCCAACATGCTCAGCCGTAATACTCTCTATCTCCCCTCTGACCATCTCAACAAGAGAAGACTTCTCGCCCTTCTTTATTCGACTTATGGCATCCCTGGCTACGGCAATGCCAGAGACCAGGGCTTCCAGACAACCCCTGTTGCCACAGCCACATTCCGGTCCGTTAACATCAAGGACCATATGCCCTATTTCACCGGCACTACCAGTCGCCCCTTCATACAACTGACCATCAATAATAATACCTCCACCAACGCCGGTGCCCAGGGTAAGTAAAACCAGATTTTCTACACCCCTCCCAGCACCAAAGCAATACTCTCCCAGAGCCGCACCACAGGCGTCATTAACCAGAAAAGTGTCAACCTGGAATCTTTCCCGGACCATTTCTTTAAGTGGGACATCATGCCAATCCGGCAGGTTGGGGGATACGGTAATCAACCCCCTGCGGGAGTCTATGATACCAGCGGAGGCTATGCCAATACCGACAAGTTGAGAGGGCAAGATATTGTCCTGATTGAGCAGACCATCTATAGCTAAAAACAGTCGCTGGATTACCGCTTCAAGACCTTCGTCAGCCAAGGTCGGGCAGACTTCTTTGGCCAGCATCCGACCCTCAGCAGAAAAAACGGCGGTCATTATCTTGGTACCGCCGATATCCACAGACAGGACCGGTGCACTATTTTGCTTGGTCATCTTAATACTACTTTATCCTATTTCGTTGGTTTGTCAAGCTGAAACGGCACCCCGCTGCCCCAGCTCAGCAACCAGGATATTGAGGGCAAGCTCGCCGTCATATTTCCCCGTCTTTATGGAAAGGTCAGCCTCCAGCAGCCTGTGGTACAACTCTTTCAGTCTTGCTATTGTATATTTATCTGATTGCTCCCACGCTTTACGCAGGACAAAGTCCGAAGTCAGACCCAGCTTATTCTGAATTTCGTTTCGGGACTTCCCGTGGTTTCTCATATCCTTAATCTGTAACATGATTCTGACCTGACGTGACAACATTACCAGAAGCTGGGCTGGCGCCGCCCCGTGTTTCAGTAACTGCTGCAGTAATTCCTGGGCAATGCCGACTCTGAACTCAAGGATGGCATCAACCATGGCAAAGACATTAGCTTCCTGGGCATAACTCACCACGGCTCTGACATCCCCTTCCTCAATGCGGCGTCCAGCCGCAAACGAGACCAGCTTGTCCACCTCGTTGGAGATTATCCAAAGGTTATTACCCACGAATCTAATCAGGAGGTTAACTGCCTGCGGTGATATAGCACCGCCGACCCTGGCAACCCGACGTTCAACCCACTGGCGTAGTTGAGCTTCTTTTAATAATGGAAAAGACCTCACCTTTGTAACAGCTGATAGCTTACGCAGTAGCGGATTGCTGTCCCCTATCCTGCCATCAACGAGCACCAGTTCCGTGAAGTCCGGTACATGGCTGATACAGTCAGCTACTGATTTACAGTCATCCTGGTCAGGCTGGCGGGCTGATTTCTTGCGGCTTGATTTGTTCCTGGATTCAAAGCGTTCGAACAGCCCCTCAACAACAACCAGACGTTTTTCAGCCAGAAAGGGTATCGTATCACAAGCAGTCTGTAACTCTTCGATGGTAACCTGCCGTCCGTTGAATATCGTAGAATTGGTCAGCAGGGCTGCGGGGTCGCCGATGCTCTTTTTAATCACCTCCAGCGCCTGGCGGACGGAATAATCATCCTCGCCGATAAGCACGTGCAGCAATTACTGGCCTCCCGGGTATGAGTTTCTACATTTTACCATACCCGCATATTTTTAGCAGAACCAAAATTTAATATGATAAGACATCCCCTTCGTCTCTCATCTTTCCCACCCTTCTCCCGACAGAGAGTAGAAGATAGGCGAAGTCTCTGTTTCCTTATCTTTTCATCTCCCTGATCGGAGAAGTGGGCTAAGGGGATAAGGAAGAATGAAAATTCTTAATGTTGACAAAAACCCGCCATTAGGGAATAATCGCAAAGAGAGTATAAATAAGCAATCATAAGGCATACTGCTTAAACCAAGAGGTGAGCTACAATGTCAGAAAAACCTGATGAACAAAATAGAACTGACGAACTAAAGAAGCTGGCGAATATTGCCATTGACATGCAACTTGACGGTAAAATGAGGTCCCAGGCCATCAATCAACTCGGTGAAATAGCCGACCATGAAGCACTGCTTGTCCTGCTTAACCTAGCCGCCAACGATAAATTGAATATAGACCACAGGGACCTTGCCCTCAAGAAGGCCCGAGAAATTATCAAGAAAGGGCGCTGATAACCTCACCCTAACCGAAGGCCAGGCGTCGAACCGATGAGTATAGATATCGGCATTATAGGCTTGCCCCAGAGCGGCAAGACAGTCCTTTTCAACGCCCTAACAAAAGGTAAAGCCGATACCATAAGCCATGTGACTGAGGGCCTCTCCCCACATATCGGCATCGCCAAGATTCCAGAGCCCAGACTGAAGGTTCTCGATGAGATGCTTCACCCCAAGAAGGTAGTGCCGGTTGAAGCCAGGTATATCGACGCAGGTGCCTCCGTTAAGAACATAGCACAGGATAAGGGTATAGGCGGCGAACTGCTTAATCAGCTCAGCAACGTTGATACATTTATCGGCGTCGTCCGTGCCTTTGGCGACGCAAGTATACCACATCCTGAAGGCAGCCTGGATATCATGAGAGATATCTCAACCCTGAATCTGGAGCTTATCTTCTCTGACCTGACTATTATGGAGAGACGGCTGGAAAGGATAGAGACCTCCCTAAAAGGAGCCAGACCACCCGAGCGCCAGGGGCTCCTACAGGAAAAAGATATTTTAACGCAGTTTAAATCTGATTTGGAAAATGACAGGCCTATCCGGCAACTAACTCTTGAGCCCGGCACCGCCAAGATTATTACAAACTATCAGTTTCTTACCGCTAAACCTCTCCTGATAGTAATAAACATCGGGGAAGAACAACTGCCACAAACAGCGTCTTTGGAAGCCGAAGTCAATTCACAGTACTCAGGCGAAAAAAGCCGGGCAATTGCCCTTTGCAGTAAGCTGGAAATGGAACTGGCGCAGCTGGAAGAAAGTGCTGCCCGAGAATTTCGTACCGAGTTCGGTATAGAAGAATCCGGGCTCGAACGTACCATTAAGATATCCTATGAACTCTCCGACCTTATATCGTTCTTTACCATAGCCTCAAACGAGGTGAGAGCCTGGTCGATTAAAAAAGGTACCACAGCCCTCAAAGCCGCCGGTAAAATTCACACCGATATGGAGAAAGGCTTCATCCGCGCCGAAGGCATCAGCTTCGAAAACCTAGTCAATTGCGGTGGTATCGCTGAAGCCCGTAAACAGGGACAGCTAAGGCTAGAGGGAAAGGATTATGTAATCCAAGACGGCGATGTCATTACCTTTCTTTTCAACGTATAGGCCATTTACTGCCTGTTGCTTTTTGTACCACCAGTTTTAGTCCATCTTCACCTACCACCTCGATATTTTCACCTGCGGAAATATCACCCTCAGCCGCCGTCGCTACCCAAAGCTCTCCTTTTATCCTGACCATGCCCTCCGGGTCCAACGAGCTGGCCACCTTACCCTTTGCCCCGATCATAGACGGCAAACCAACCGGTACCTGCTTTTTCAGGGTTCGTGTGGTAAACACAAAAAGAGAAATAGCGAAAGCAGCCCAAGCCACCATTATGCCAACAAGTACTGGAAAAGGTAGACTGATATCAAACTCAGGGAGGAACCAGCGCCATATCACATAT
The DNA here is from genome assembly GCA_964588605.1 of uncultured Dehalococcoidaceae bacterium. Lineage (GTDB taxonomy): Bacteria > Chloroflexota > Dehalococcoidia > Dehalococcoidales > RBG-16-60-22 > CAZLEY01. Next base: position 5,277 of record CAZPQB010000037.1, read on the forward strand.
ATGGCCGCTTCCTCCAAAGCCGTGCTGATAATCGCTAGTATCAGCCGGGCTGTCGTCATTCTCCTGTCCATGTCACTATGTCTATATTATAGCAGGACAATGCCGTTATTCTTAAACTTACCTAGTGCACTACAAAAATATAAGAGAAATTGTTCCATTTTGTGGAAATTTGCAGGCTACGGGTCTTGACAAACCATAGATAATAATGGTATTATTATAGACTGTAATAATGCCCCAAGTGTTTTTTATTATTACCTTCCCAGATACGTGTATCCACTATGTTGCTGCATGCAGCATACGAGCACGTCTCCATCCTAAAGAATAGCGCTGTAACAACGGAAGAATTTCGTGCATTTGTCTAAGGAGTAGAGATGGCTTTAACATCACCAGCACCCACGTACAAGACTACATCCCCAGTTACCAGAAAATCCTACGCCAAATTACCCTATGTCCTGGATGTACCCAACCTGATTAAGGTTCAGCTGGATTCCTTCCAGAGGTTTCAGGAAGAAGGCCTGAAGCAGCTACTGGAAGAGGTATCTCCCATTAAAGACCTGACCGGCAACAGGCTGGAGCTCAGCTTCGTTGCTTACGAGTACCGCGAACCCCGCACAGGACATTCCGAGCAGGAGTGCCACGAACGGGACCTGACCTACTCGGCTCCTCTCTATGTCAAAGTACGATTGCTCGTTAAGGAGACAGGGGAAATCAAAGAGCAAGACCTGTTTTTCGGTGATATTCCCCTGATGACAGCTAAAGGCACCTTTATTACCAGCGGTGCCGAAAGGGTGGTGGTCAGTCAACTTCTCCGTTCCCCTGGAGTCTACTTCACCAGTGAAGAAGACCCCGTTACCGGGCGCGAATTATGCCAGGCCAAATTGATCCCGACCCGCGGTGCCTGGCTGGAGTTTGAGACCAGTAACCGGAATGTCATTTCAGCCAAAATTGATGGCAAACGGAAGATTCCCATCACGACATTGCTGCGCGCCATTGGCTACGGCAGCGACGACAAACTGCTAGACCTGTTTGGTAAAGAGGACGAGCTCTCGGACCATCATTTCATCAGTACAACCATGGAACGGGAGCCGCTGATTAAAGATGAGAAAGAAGCTTTACTTGATATCTATAAAAAACTGCATCCAGGAGAGCTTCCCTCTCTTGATAATGCCAGAAAGTGGATAAATGGTCTGTTTTTTGATTCAGGGCGGTATGACCTAGGAAGCGTTGGCCGTTATAAGCTCAACAAACGACTGGGACTTAACGTTAGCCTGAAGGAACGAACGCTGACACGTGAGGACATCGTTGAGATAATCAGGCACATCATTCTGATTAATGGCGGCCATGACAGCGATGATGATATTGACCATCTCGGCAACCGACGAGTGCGTACTGTCGGTGAACTGGTTCAAACCCAGTTCCGTATTGGCTTTCTACGTCTGGAACAGGTGGTCAGGGAACGCATGAGCATAATCAGCACCGAGGCGATTACCCCCAGCGCCCTGGTTAACATACGCCCCATCGTCGCCGCGGTCAGGGAATTTTTCGGCGGCTCCCAGCTATCGCAATTTATGGACCAGACCAATCCGCTGGCGGAATTAACCCATAAGCGCCGCCTCTCAGCCATGGGGCCTGGCGGGTTATCACGCGAGCGTGCCGGCTTTGAAGTACGGGATGTACACTTTTCCCACTATGGGCGGATATGCCCTATCGAGACACCGGAGGGGCCAAATATTGGCCTTATAGGTTCGCTGGCCACATATAGCATTATTAACGAGTACGGATTTATCGAAACGCCGTACCGCAAGGTCTTCAGTGAGATAAACAACAGGGATGCAAATCTTATGGGCAGAACGGTTACCGAGGACGTAACCAATAGCAAAGGCAACACAATAATAGAAGCTGGCACTGTGATTACACCAGCACTTGCGGCAAAAGTAGCCAAGCTGAAATCAAAGATGATAAAAGTAGTACCCTTCGTATCCGACGAAATCATTTATCTCCCGGCCGATGAGGAAGATAAATATACAATCGCACAGGCTAACGCCCTGCTTGATGAAAATAACCAGTTTATAGAAAAAAGGGTTGAAGCTAGGCTGAGCAACGGCTATATTCTGGAGATACCCGATAAGATAGAACTGATGGACGTTTCACCCAAGCAGGTGGTCAGTGTCGCCACAGCCCTAACACCTTTCCTAGAGCATAACGACGCCAACCGGGCTCTGATGGGTGCCAATATGCAACGCCAAGCAGTACCACTACTCCGTCCCGAGGCACCTTTAGTTGCCACAGGCATGGAAACGGAAGCTGCCAAGCACAGTCGACAGGTAGTCTTTGCCCAAAACGCAGGCGTAATAACCGAGCTTTCCAGCAATACCCAGGATAAAGAGAACGCCAAATATCGCATAGTGGTCACGCGAGATGATGGTGGCAAGGATGAATACGAACTAATGAAGTTTGTACGCACCAATCAGGGAACATGCATTAACCAGCGTCCCTTGGTAGATAAAGGCGACCATGTTGAAGCTGGGCAGGTTCTGGCTGATAGCTCCGCTACTGAAAATGGTGAACTGGCGCTGGGACAAAACGTCTTGTGCGCTTTTATGAGCTGGGAAGGTTATAATTTTGAGGACGCCATTATCATTAGCAGCCGCCTGGTCGAAGAAGACAAGTTCACCTCAATCCACATTACCAAACATGAGGTGGAGGCCCGTGATACCAAGTTGGGTCCGGAAGAAATCACCAGAGACATACCCAATGTAGGTGAGGAAAGCCTGCGTGAGCTTGATGAAGACGGTATTATCCGTATTGGTGCCGAAGTAAGACCAGACGACACACTGGTAGGGAAAATCACCCCGAAAGGCGAGACGGAACTATCCGCCGAGGAAAAGCTGCTGCGGGCTATCTTCGGCGAGAAGGCAAGGGAGGTCAAAGATACTTCACTAAGAGTCCCCCACGGCGAATGGGGCAAGGTAATAAACGTAAAGGTCTATACGCGTAAAGACAGCAAAAACAGCGGCGATGACCTGCCTGCCGGAGTTAACCAGTGGGTACAGGTATGGATTGCGCAGAAACGCCGCGTCTCCGTGGGCGATAAGCTCGCGGGTAGACATGGTAACAAGGGCGTTATCTCCCTTATCGCCCCCAAAGAAGATATGCCTTTCCTGCCTGATGGTACTCCAGTGGATATCATCCTCGACCCTATTGGTGTCCCCTCCAGAATGAATATCGGACAGGTTCTGGAAACACATCTTGGCTGGGCTGCCGAGATATTGGGTTTTCGAGCGCTCACGCCCGTCTTTGATGGTGCTGATGACGTAGCTATCGAGGATGCTTTGTGCCGGGCCTGGATTGTGCAGAAAGCGGGAGCGGTTAATCCCAACCCCAGGAAAGAGAAAGCAAGCATACAACTTGATATGGCAAAAGCATGGGTCAACAGCCAGGGTTATGATGGCGAAGCAGTCTTTGATGAATCCAAGTCAGGAAAGGCAAGAGAAATAGGTTTACGCCTCTGGCTTAAAGATCTGAACATAGACAGTAGTAATCTCACTCTAGAAGAACTGGACCAGGTAGTGGAGCGAGTGAATGCCGAGGGAAGATTCTCACCACCTACCTATGGCAAGGTTATCCTGCATGACGGGCGTACCGGCGAATCCTTTGACCAGCCAGTAACCGTAGGTAATATTTATATGATGAAGCTTATTCACCTAGTTGAAGATAAAGTCCATGCCCGCTCAACCGGACCATATTCTCTGATTACGCAGCAACCACTGGGTGGCAAGGCCCAATTCGGCGGCCAACGCTTCGGCGAGATGGAAGTCTGGGCACTGGAAGCCTATGGTGCCGCCCACAATCTTCAGGAGATGCTGACAATCAAATCGGATGATGTCACAGGCAGGGCTAAGGCCTACGAGTCTATCATCAAGGGTGATGATATCCTTCAACCAGGCGTACCGGAATCATTCAAGGTTCTGGTAAAGGAACTACAGAGTCTGGGGCTTGCCCTGGAGGTAATTAACGAAGAAGAGACCAGGATAGCCCCCACCGAAGAGACTACAGATGAAGCCTACAAACTGGAGACAGACCTTAAAGATACCGATGAAACACTCTGGAAAGAGGTAGATGGTGATGTTTGAAATCAACGATTTTGATGCTGTCCGTATCTCCCTGGCTTCACCGGAACAAATCAGGAGCTGGTCTTATGGTGAGGTAACCAAACCAGAGACTATCAACTACCGCACACTGAAGCCAGAACGAGATGGCCTCTTTTGCGAGAGAATTTTTGGTCCGACCAAGGACTTTGAATGCTATTGCGGCAAGTACAAGAGGATACGCTACAAGGGGGTTATCTGCGATAAATGCGGTGTCGAGGTAGCCCGCGCCAAAGTTCGGCGGGAACGTATGGGGCATATCGAGCTTGCGTGCCCGGTAAGCCATATCTGGTTCGCCAAGGGTATACCCAGTCGACTTGGTCTGCTGCTTGACCTGTCACCGCGCAGCCTTGAGCATGTTCTCTATTTCTCTCAGTATATTGTCACTTATATTGACGAAGAAGCCCGTGAGGAAGCCATCCGGCAGCTTGAAGAAGGCGCTACAAATAATATGGCAGAGCGACAGGAAGCTCTGGAGGCAAAAATTGCCCAGATGGAGCAGGACCAGGCTACTGTCGAGGAGATAAATCAGCTTCGGAGCCAATTTAACGAGGAAAAGATAGCCATTGAGGAAGCGCTGGCTAATGACATTGAGCAGCTAAAGGAAATTTACGTCAAGAAGCTGCTAAACGAGAATCAATATCATGACCTCAAACAGAAATATGGCTCTGTTTTTGAAGCGGGAATGGGAGCCGAGGCAATCCTGCAGATAATCAAGGATATTAACCTTGATGAGCTCCGCAATAACCTGATGCAGGAGACACAATCTTCCTCAGGGCAGCGACGCAAGAAAGCCAGCAAGCAACTACGAGTCGTGGAGGCATTTCGCAATAGCGGTAACAGACCGGAGTGGATGATTCTAACGGTACTGCCAGTGCTACCGCCTGACCTGCGGCCTATGGTACAGCTGGACGGTGGCAGATTCGCTACCAGTGACCTCAATGACCTGTACCGTAGAGTTATCAACCGTAACAACCGGCTGCGTCACCTGATAGACATAGGTGCCCCTGAGATTATCGTCCGTAACGAGAAACGGATGCTCCAGGAGGCCGTTGACTCCCTCATTGACAACGGCAGGAGGGGGCGGGCCATATCCATCAGCGGCAACCACAAACTGAAATCACTCTCAGATATGCTTCGTGGTAAGCAGGGGCGCTTTCGGCAGAACCTGCTCGGCAAACGGGTGGACTACAGCGGACGTTCTGTAATCGTGTGCGGCCCGGAACTGAAACTACACCAGTGCGGCTTACCACGACGGATGGCCCTTGAGCTATTTAAGCCCTTTGTGATGCGCCGGCTAGTAGCACAAGGCCTTGCCCCCAATATCAAAAGCGCCAGAAGGTTGGTGGAGAGGGCCAAGTCAGAGGTCTACGATATCCTTGAGGAAGTTATAAAAGAGCGGCCGGTCCTGCTCAATCGTGCGCCTACCCTCCACCGACTGAGTATTCAAGCTTTTGAGCCGGTGCTTATTGACGGCAGTGCCATTCAGATTCACCCACTAGTCTGCTCTGCCTTCAACGCCGATTTTGATGGTGACCAGATGGCGGTTCACATTCCCCTGTCCCGGCCTGCCGTTAAAGAGAGCCGGGAAATGATGCTCAGCCACCATAATATATTGCTCCCAAGCAGTGGTGAACCTACCGTTACCCCGACCCTTGATATGGTTCTCGGCTGCTATTACCTGACCAGTATCAGGTACCAGTCTGAAGATGACGGCAGAATCTTTGGCAGTTACGAGGAGGCAAAGCTTGCCTATGAATTTGGCGTTGTCAAACTTAGAGAAGAAATTAAAGTCAGGGACAAAGAAAGCGGTCAGAGGATTAAGACGAGCGTCGGTCGCATTCTTTTCAATGAAGTCCTGCCGCCTGAACTGGGTTTCTTCAATAAAGTTATTGATAAATCAACTCTGAAACAGATAGCTACCGATTGCTGTCGCTTGCTACCCGACGAGGAGACCGGAAGGGTACTGGACAGCATCAAGCAACTGGGCTTCCACTATGCCTCCAATTCAGGAATCACTATCGCTATGAACGATATTGAGGTTCCACAAAGCAAGCCCAAACTACTGGAAGAAGCCGAGAAAAGGGTAGCCACTATTGAAGACCAGTATGATCGCGGCCTGATTACCGAGGATGAAAGATATAATGGCATTGTGGGCGTCTGGATGGAAACGACCGATAATATTACCAACACCATCTCAGATAACCTTGACCGCTATGGCGGTATATACATGATGGCTACATCAGGAGCCAAGGGTAATATTTCCCAGATAAGACAGATGGCAGGCATGCGTGGGCTGATGACTGACCCTTCCGGTAAGATAATCGAATTTCCCATCAAGTCGAGTCTCAGGGAAGGTCACGGCATTCTGGAATACTTTATTTCTACCCATGGAGCCCGTAAAGGCCTGGCGGACACAGCTCTGAGGACATCAGATAGCGGTTATCTTACCAGACGCCTTATTGATGTCGCTCAGGATGTTATCACCGCACAGGAGGACTGTGGTACTACCGATGGTGTATGGATATCTGAACCAAAAGAAAAAGGACTGTTGCCATCGTTTTCTGAGCGCATAACAGGCCGCCTGGCGATGAGTGATATAGTTCATCCAGAAACCGGCGATATTATAGTAGAACAAAATGAGGAGATTGACGAAGAGAAGGTCAACGAAATAATCGCTGCGGGATTGACCTCGGTGCACGTCAGGTCGCCACTCATATGTCAGTCAAGGCGGGGAACCTGCCAGCGCTGCTATGGCCGCGATCTTGCCCGTGGACGCCTCGTTGGCTCGGATGTAGCCGTGGGTATCATCGCCGCCGAAAGCATCGGCGAACCCGGCACCCAGCTTACCCTGCGTACCTTCCACACTGGCGGTGTGGTTGGACTTGATATTACCAGCGGTCTGCCCAGGGTCGAAGAGCTCTTTGAAGCCAGAATACCCAAGGGGCAGGCGATTATCTCAGAAATAGACGGTACAGCCGAAGTGGTTCAGAACGAGGAAGGAAGGCGGATCAGAATTATCAGCACTGAGGTGTACCATGATGAATATCCCTTACCCAGTAATTGGCAGGTCATGGTGAAGAATGGACAGTGGGTCGACATAGGCACGGTACTCGCCACTCAAGCTCCTGTCGAAGCCGCTGAAACTGAGCCCGCCCCAACAGCGGAAACCCAGCCTATACTAGCTCGTTTTGCTGGAGAAGTCTCCGTAAAGAAGAAGCTGCTGACCATAAGCTATGCCGAGAAAGAAGAGCGTGAATATATCGTCCCTTCGAGTGCCAGTATCTGGGTCCAGACCGGTGACGAATTAAAAGCCGGTCAGCAACTGACCGACGGTTCCATTAACCCTCATGATATTCTACGTATACTGGGTAAAGAAGCTGTCCAGCAATACCTGGTTGACGAGGTACAAAAAGTGTACCGCTCCCAGGGCGTGAATATAAACGACAAGCACATTGAGGTTATCGTTCACCAGATGCTGACAAAGGTTCGCATTGATTCCGCCGGCGATACCGACCTGGTGCCTGACGAGCTTGTTGACAAATTTACTTATGAAGACACTAACGCCAAGGTACTGGCCGAAGGAGGCGAACCGGCTACGGCTCATACAGTTTTGCTGGGTATAACCAGGGCATCGCTGAGTACCGATAGCTGGCTGGCAGCCGCCTCATTCCAGGAAACCACCAGAATCCTTACCGAAGCCGCCGTTAACGGCAAGATTGATAAACTGGTTGGACTCAAGGAAAATGTCATTATCGGCAAGCTTATTCCGGCCCATTACCTGGCCGAAGAAGAAATACCGGAATTAATGGCTGGCGAAGAAGGTGAGGAAGCACTCAGCCTCCTGGCCAGTGACGAAGAGGTTCTTAGCCTTATAGCCAGCCTGAGTGAACCGGATGCCAAAGACAAGGAAACCGCCGGCGAAGAGGACCAGGAAGCAATACGCCTAGAAGACTCTGATACACTAGATACGGAAGCTACCGGTATGGAGACCGTCGGCGCAGAAAACGAGGAAGCACCACAATTAGAAGATACCGAGGAATCGGAAGCAGAGGCCACCGACATGGATATCTCCGGTGAAGAAGACGAGGAGGAACATACCTAATATTCCTTCAAGTCATCCTTGTAAGGAAGAACCAAGGGGGTGAGACGAAATAGCTCGAATTGTATCGGGTAAACCCAGTGCCGAGGATACACCGCTTGATACCAGTCTTAGACCCCGGTGCTTTGCCGATTTTACCGGACAGGACAAGACCAAGGATAATCTGAAAATAGCTATCACCGCAGCCAGAGCCCGGGGTGAATCCCTTGACCATGTGCTGTTCTACGGCCCGCCCGGCCTGGGTAAAACCTGCCTGGCACAGATCATCGCTGCTGAGGTTGGGGCTAATATCAGGACAACATCAGGCCCAGCCATCGAGCGTACCGGCGACCTGGCCGCTATCCTGACCAACCTCCGCAGTCAGGACATCCTCTTCATCGATGAAATCCACCGACTCAACCGGACAGTAGAAGAGATACTGTACCCGGCCCTGGAAGACTTTGCTCTCGATATTATCATAGGTAAAGGACCCGGGGCCAAGAGCCTCCGGCTGAACCTGCCCAGTTTTACCCTTATTGGCGCCACGACACGCTATGCCTTGCTCAGCCCACCACTGAGGGATAGATTCGGCGCCGTCTACCGTCTTGATTTTTACGACCGCATATCGCTGGAAAAAATCCTCAAACGCTCAGCCCGAATCCTGCTGGTTGAGGCTGAAGACGAGGGGTTGAGAGAAATAGCCCGCCGCGCTCGCGGCACGCCGCGCGTGGCCAACCGCCTGCTCAAACGGGTCAGAGACTATGCCCAGGTAATGGCCGACGGCATTGTCACCGAATCGGTGGCCAAGGCGGCTCTATCCAAGCTTGAAGTCGATGCTATAGGGCTGGACGAGGTAGACCATAAGGTACTGCATACGATTATCGAGAAGTTTAACGGCGGGCCGGTGGGACTGGACACCATCGCCGCTTCTATCAGCGAGGAAGCGGATACCATCACTGATGTCTACGAGCCTTACCTTATGCAGCTGGGATTCTTGGAACGGACACCGAGGGGTCGACTCGCCACGCCGCTGGCCTACGAACACCTCGGCCTACCCTATAATAAAAAGTCCCCGCAGGGAACGCTACTTTAACCTGTAACCAAAACGCATTTTACACCTAGGCTATTTTAAGAAAAAAATAATAGAAATAAATGTAATGTATACTTGATATTTAGTAAAAAATTATTTACAATATGTATTGTACAGATTACTGGAGAGGAGGCAGAAAAATGGCGCCATTACAGAAAAGGGCATGGTGGGGATTGATAGTTGGGCTTATCTTTGCCGCAGCTTTTACACTGGTCTTTATCCTGATGGGAGGTATTGAGACCTTTGACGAATACCAAGTATTCCGGATAATTATAGACGTGCTGTGGGTGGGTGGCCTAGTTGCCAACCTCGTTATCGTGAACCTAGCCCTTCGCAAACCGGGTATGGTTGATGAAAGAGATAGATTGATAATAGACAGGGCTCCCCGCATCCAGTGGCTGGCGGTTGTTTTTACGCTGGTGGCCTGGACTACCACTCTTCCCGTAGTCTACCAGGATACCGGCCAGATACCCTCTGTTTATATGTACGTGATATTCATGTCAGTCCTCATCGTCAGCACACTTTCCCAATCGCTGGGAATCCTCATCGGTTACTGGAGAGGTCAATAATACGGACTAATCCTAAAGGAGGTAAATTAAAATGACCATAAGTCAAAAATGCGCCTGGGCACAGTTGGGGATATTTGGTGCGCTGGTTATCGCCTGGCTGGCGCTCTTCATAGACAACGGGACTATTTTCTACTGGCAGGACAACACGTTTAAAATGACGTTCTACTGGCTCTGCGCGGCCGCTTTCGCCGCCCTGGTTATCATGAATGTATCAACCGGCATCCTGAAAAACCGCCGGAAAGAGGTAACGGACGAGAGGGACAGGGCTATCTTCCGCAAGGCCTCGCTCTGGGCGACGGGGGTATCCTACGCGGTTGTCGCCGCATTGCTGCTGGCACTAGCCATTACCTATATGAACGGCAACAGCGAGACCATCCCCGTATATTTCCCCCTGTTCATCGTCATCGTCGGCGGGGTGACCTTACTGCTGACTCAGGCCATCACGGCCCTTTTACTGTACGGCCGAAAGGTGAATTATGGCGAGAGCTAGGATAAATAACCGTATAAGAAGACTACGCTTTGACCACGACGAAATGACGCAGGAGGACCTTGCCGGTCGCGTGGGCTGCACGCGGCAGACCATCATCGCCCTGGAGCAGGGCAAGTACGTGCCGTCAATCGAGCTGGCCTTTAAAATAGCCCGGGCTTTCGGCGTGAAGCTGGAGGAGGTCTTTCAATATGAAGATTAACAGGGGTGTGATATGAGCTATAAAACATTTAGAATGTGGCAGGCAATCATGGGTATGATTATCGGCGGGGTCGTGGGCGTATCCATAGGCATGGGGAACTGGATAATACCCTTATTTACGATTATCATATGCATATTCATAATGATGGTCCTAAGAAGATGGGTTAAAGAAATAGTCGCCGATGAAAGGACATCCGCCATCGCCGAAAAGGCGGCCCGTTTGACGCTGCAAGTTGTAGCTATCGGGATGGCGATAACCGGAGCTGTTTTGCTGGCTGTTAGCCACGGTGAACTCGAAACGCTGACACAGGCGGGCCTGGCCCTGGAGTACGGTACCTGCGCCTTGCTGATTATCAACTATGTAGCCTATTATTACTATAGCAGGAAACTGAGCGGTAGAACATGAAAAAAATCCTAGTCCACGTCTGCTGCGCCCACTGCGCCGCCTATACCGTGGAATACTGGCGGCAGCAGGGATACGAGGTCAGCGCCCTGTGGTATAACCCCAATATCCACCCTTACATGGAGCACCAGCAACGCCTGGAAAGCATGCAGTCTCTGGCACAGGAGATAGACCTGCCGCTGATGGTGGTTGAGGGCTACGACATGGTTGAATACTTCCGTCGGGTGGCCGGGCACGAAGCGGAGCGCTGCGGGCACTGCTTCGACCTCCGCCTGTCAAAAACGGCGGAAACGGCGCGGCAGAACGGCTTCAGCGCTTTTACCACCACCCTGCTCATCAGCCCTCATCAAAAGCATGACACACTAAGGGAAATCGGCAGTAAAATCGGCGGGGAACAGGGGCTGGAATTCCTTTACGCCGACCTGCGGAAGCGTTACTCGGACAGTCGGTACATGACGAAACCGATGAACCTCTACCGCCAGCAGTACTGCGGCTGCGTTTACAGCGAGTGGGAACGCTATACCGATACGAAAATAACATGAACACCAAAAGCCTGCTGCTAACTATCATCTCCTTCCTGATAATACTGTTTGGTGCCTGCAACCCGGCGCCGGACATGGCCACGGTAACCCGTGTTATCGACGGCGACACCATCGAAATCGATACCGGCCAGCGGGTCAGGTACATCGGTATTGATACGCCGGAGGTTTACCCGGAAGAGGAAGCCCACGGCATGGAAGCGTGGCAGGCTAACCGGCAGCTGGTAGAGGGGAAAAAGGTGCGACTGGAAGCTGACGTATCCGAGACAGATAAATACGGACGCCTGCTACGCTACATCTATGCAGACGATATACTGGTTAATGCCGAACTGGTCAGGCTGGGCCTGGCGGAAGCTAAAGCCTATCCGCCTGACACTAAATACCAGGAACTACTGGAGCAGCTCGAAAGCGAAGCCAGGGAGGCCGGGAGGGGAATCTGGGCAAAGTAAGGGGGGCCTCTAAGCGAGACCCCCCTTTTATTACGCTACCTGAATCTCCCGACTGCCGGCTACTTAACATCTACCATCAGGGTACAGGTCCATTCAGCCTGCTCGCCGCCTTCCCAGGGTCGGCTGTATTC
>CAZPQB010000038.1:0-16919 GCA_964588605.1 uncultured Dehalococcoidaceae bacterium
TAGCTTCAGACGAGGCCGAATATATAACAGGGCAGGCTCTGAGTATTGATGGCGGTCAGGTTATGTATTAGACCTCTTTATAAGATGATAACTGGTATCTTTTTAGGGGGTCAGGTCATAACAATTATTGGCTTATTCATATATTGATATGAAAGGAAGGTATAAGGAATGGCTGAAGACACGGATAGTTATGGCAATACTGGTAAACCGAAATGGATAGATATTTCATTACCACTGCGTGATAACATGGTGTACTGGCCTGTAAGAGATGCTCCGAAAATTAGAATCATGAAGCATCCTGATGATAACAGTCCGATCACGTTATGGGAGCTGAAGATGAAGTCACATACGGGAACACATATAGATGCCCCTCGCCATTTCATACCTGATGGAGCGACCATTGACGAGATGCCTTTGGATGCCCTTATAGGTCCAGCCCGTATCATTGAAATCAAGGATACAGAGTCTATAAAACCGGCGGAACTGGAGCCTTACGACATACAGCCCGGTGAGCGCATTCTTTTCAAAACACAAAATTCCTTAAAATGTTACAAGACAGATGAATTAGTCGAGGACTACGTCTACACATCTATTGAGGCGGCACAATTCCTCGCTAATAAGAAAGTATCCATAGTCGGTATAGACTATATAGCTATAAGCAGTATAAAGGACTGGGATAATATGATTGGGGTGCATAACACGCTGTTGGGCAATGGTGTCTGGGTACTTGAAGCGATTAATCTATCTGAGGTAGAAGCCGGCCTGTATGAACTTGTTTGTCTACCGCTTCGACTTGAGGGTGGTGACGCCAGCCCAGCGCGTGCCATCGTAAGGCCGCTATGAGCGCACGTATGGGGAAGATAGATTAGGTACGTCCTCAACCGTTAACTCGGAGCCTGAACATATTAACACAAGCTAGGCCATGGGTGCATCAAACAGGATAAATGACGATGCCCCGTAAGGAAAGGAGGTAGAATTGATAGATAAGGAGAAGCTAGTAAAAATAGTTGGGGTAAAAAACGTAAGCAGCGAACAGGCGGAATTGAACGAATACGCTGGCGATATTAGTTTCGTCCACCCGGTAAGACCGGCATATGTTGTTAAACCAAAGAACTCTGAGGATGTAGAGAAGATTGTAAAGCTTGCCAATGAGACACAAACACCGCTCGTACCGGTAAGCTCAGGACCTCCTCATTTCAGGGGTGATACGGTTCCCGGTATCGGCGGGGCTGTAATCGTTGATTTAAGCGGTATGAAGAAGATAGTCAGGGCTGATCGAAGGAACCGGGTTGCCCTGGTCGAGCCGGGTGTCACATTCGGTGAACTAATACCTGCCGTGCACAAAGAAGGAATAAGACTCAATATGCCTTTAATGCCGCGTAAAACGAAGTCAGTTGTTGGCAGCATGCTGGAGAGAGAGCCGGTAATCATGCCCAAGTATCACTGGGATATAGCTGACCCTCTGGCCTGTGTTGAGATATATTTTGGGACTGGTGATATGTTCAGGACCGGGGCGGCAGCTGGCCCGGGCACGCTGGAGGAGCAGTGGGCTGCTGGGGCTTCACAGAAAGAGGCAGCCGGGCCTGGTCAGACTTCCTTACACAGGATTATCGGTGGAGCGCAAGGGACGATGGGTATCGTCACCTGGGCCTCGTTGAGATGTGAACTGCTCCCCAGTGTTGAAGAGCCATTTCTGGTTGGCTCTTCACAGATCGATACATTATTCGAATTCGTCCACTGGCTGATAAGGCTGAGATTGGTCAATGAATGTTTTGTACTGAACAATGCTAATCTGGCCGCCATCATGGCCAAAAAGGCCAGTGATTACCGGGATATCAAGAATGCTTTGCCTCCCTATATATTACTTTACAATATAGCTGGCTATGAAGACCTAGCTGAAGAGAGGGTCAATTATCAGGTAAAAGACATGTATGATCTTGCCCAGAGAGTAGGTGTAGACCCTATAAGGGTCGTCGGCGGAATCTCGGCTAATGAATTGTTGAAGACGGCCAACCAGCCCTGTAGTGAACCGTACTGGAAGATTCGTCAGCAGGGAGCCTGTCAGGATATATTATTTATCACGATCTACGAGAAGCTCCCCGGCTTGGTTGCCGCCATGAACGATGCGGTCGATGAAGCCGGTTACCCGGCTTCAGATATAGGTATCTATCTCCAGCCGATAGTGCAGGGCTGTAACTGCCATTGTGAGTTCAACCTGTTTTATGATCCCGCAAATGAGAAGGATGCTGCACGGGTAAGGAGTCTCTCCGCTAAGGCTATTAATGTCCTGGAGAATAAGGGTGCTTACTTCTCCAGGCCTTATGGTGAAAACGCCAGTATGATTGTTAATAGAGACGCAGCCACGGTTGTTGCCCTTAGAAAAGTCAAGTCGATATTTGACCCTAACGGTATTATGAATCCGGGCAAACTGTGTTTTTAGCGCTTGTCTAGGGAAGACACTGAATACCAAGGAGGAAAGGTAATGGCACTGGAAGACTTACGCGAAGATATGGAAATGTGCAGCAAGTGCAGTATTTGCAAGTTCATACCACTGGAAATGGTAAAGGGATTTGAACATGCTAATGCTTGCCCGAGTATTACGAAATACCAATTCAACACCTATTCAGGCGGTGGCAGGATGAACATCGGCGTGGCGATGCTGGAGAACAGGCTCGAATACGACGACAATCTGAAACATATTATCTGGAACTGCCAGACGTGCGGCGCCTGTGATATATCCTGCAAGTACGCGATGGATATGGAAGTGCTGGAGCCGATATATGAGTTCAGAATCAGGGCGGTGGAGAAAGGCGCCACTCATCCGGCCCTCGATAAAGTCATCAACAGTCTGCGTAAACAGGGCACTATGGTGCCCGGTGCCAAAGGCAGGCGCAGTGATTGGGCGACCGGATTGGGTTTAAAAGATGCTACCAGAGAGAAGGTGGACGTACTTTATCATGTTGGCTGCCTGTCCAGTTATGACAGGGAGGCTCAGAAGTTGGCCAGAGCCACCGTAAAGATACTGCAAAAAGCCGGTGTCAATTTTGGTATTGCCGGAGAAAACGAATCTTGCTGCGGCGGGCGTGCTTACCAGATGGGGTATAAGGAAGACTTTCTCAACCAGGCTAAAAAGAACATGGATATGATTCAGAAAGCTGGCGTAAAAACACTGATTACGGCCTGTGCCGATGGTTATGGTGCTTTCAAGGTGCTCTATGATAAATTCAATCTGAAGGGAGACATGGAGGTGCTGCATATCACCGAGTACATTGACCGGTTGATAAAAGAGAGCAAGCTGAAGATGACCAAAAATGTCAATATGAAGGTTACTTACCATGACCCCTGTTATCTGGGCAGACTGGGCGAACCGTGGATTCATTGGGAGGGCAAGAAAATTCCCGGAATTATGCGCAGGTTTGAGCCCCCCAAAGAGCTAAGGCGCGGCGCTAACGGCATTTATGAACCACCGCGTGATGTCCTCAATGCCATCCCTGGTGTCTCGCTTATTGAGATGGACAGGATAAAAGAATATGCCTGGTGCTGCGGTGCCGGCGGTGGTGTGAACGAGTCAAATCCGGAGTTTGCCAGGTGGACGGCTACACAGAGAATTGACGAAGCCGAGATGACCGGGGCAGAAGCGATTGTCACCGCATGCCCCTGGTGTATAAAGACCCTGAATGATGCCATTAAGGAAAACGGGAGCGACCTTAATGTATATGATATCGTTGAGCTAGTAGAGCAAGCAATATAGAGAAGACAGGAATTAGTGTCGGGGGATAGAAAAAGAACATGAGTGAAAATACTGGAGGATTATGAAAATGTCTGAAGAAAGATTAAATAAGGAAGCTTATAGAGCGCTGGAAGATGTGGTGGGTCCTGACTATATCTCTGATGCTCCGGCGGTACTGGACTCGTATGCTTACTCGGGGAAGGGAAGTGGGGAACTGTTTAACCCAAGGTTTGCAGCTATCATACTTCCTAAAGAAACCACAGAAGTCCAGGCGATAGTCAGACTCTGCAACAAATACGGCTTACAATACAAGGCCGCCAGTACGGGCTGGGGAAGCCGGGGCAGCGGCGGTATGATCTGGATAGACCTGAGAAGGATGAACCGCATCATTGAGATAAACGAGAAAAATATGTATGCCGTAGTTGAACCCTATGTTATCGGTGGCCAACTGCAGGCTGAACTGATGAAGAGGGGATTGAACTATAACGTAATCGGGGCTGGAGCCAACTGCTCCGCGCTACCCTATGCGGCCCATTATGGCGGCGGCCATATGAGTGAGACCACTAGTTTACGTGAGCGAAATATCCTCGGTGCCGAATGGGTAACACCCGATGGTGAGATAATAAGGATGGGTTCTTTAGGCTCGATAGGAGAATGGTTCTGCGCCGATGGCCCGGGTCCATCCCTGAGGGGTCTAACGTTAGGTACAACATCGCCAATGGGGGCGATGGGGGTATTCACAAAAGCCGCCACGAAGTTGTATCCGTGGTCGGGTCCGATACCCTACCCTCTGGAAGGGCACTCACCGTGCTATTATACGAATGAGATGCCGCCCAACTGCTTATATCGGTATTACTCGTTCCCGACGGCGGAAGACATGTCAGAGGCACAGCGCCGGATTAGTGAAAACGAGATTGCCTATGAGATAATGGGGTTCACGGCCGCCATGATGGCTTCGAATATCGGGACAAATAATGAAGAGGACTATGCCTACTGCGAGCAATTTCTCAAAGAGATGCAGGGGCCTGGTTTTCAGGTAATAATAATCGGTAACTCACCGAGGGACTTTGAATTCAAGAAGAAGTTGTTGGAGCGGATTATCGAGGATACCAAAGGGGAGTCCTTGAAGGCGGTTGAAGACCCCAAGATTGCTGGAGGCATGTTGTGGCGCAGCATAAGGATAACAGCTTCAACTCGGGAGTGCTTTCGGGCCGGAGGGGCGTTCGGGGTAGTTCTGGGAGGCAGCCACCCTTATAACGAGGAAATTCGTTTCGTAAGACAGGTAGTCGAAATTAAGAAGGAGTGGATAAAAAAGGGTGTGCTTCGGGATGACCATGGTGGATATCTTACATGGACACATGAACACGGACATCTCGGGCATGCGGAAACGCTCTTTCAGTTTGCGAAAGGCCCTGAAGCTGGGGAAGCCGTAAAGGACATGATACAGAAAGGGTTGCAAATTGCCATAGATTCTCACTATGGCGTTACACTTATGGTCGCAGACGAACTGCATTACCTGTTTGGGCCACATACATGTAATTACCATTTGTGGATGAAGAAGATTAAGCAGGCGTTTGACCCCAACGAAGCGGCCGAACCTTCTGGCTTTATATCGGGGAAAAATTAGGTGCGCCCGGCATAAAGATAAGAACTGGTGTAACGTAGATACATACGGGCGGGGGCTGCAACAGTTTACTGGGTTGGCGTTCATCGGTATCGAAATGGTATTTACTGGAGGTCGATCTCTATAGGGAAAATGTTCCAGAACCTCCCCTCCCTGTGCAATTTCTGCTCCCAGGGAGGGGAATTTCATACGCTTTCTTTACAATACCAGCGCTATTAATGTTATTATTTCACTAGCAAAAAATCAGATATACTAGACTTGTAATCTTGCCAGTGAGTTATATTCTTCGATCGAGTGTGTTTCACCTTATCTGCACGGCGCATTTCGTCAATTCGCTTCTGGCAGTCATATAACTACGATAGTAGTAATTATTTTTAATAAGTTTTAACACTCGATCAATTATTTATAAGTCTGGCTGCAAAACCACAATCGTAGCAGGACCTGGCCTTCCAAAGGGGTAGAAATTCATTTCACTCAGATAATGATACCTCACGTCTGCTTTCCCCTTACAGAACTCATCCACGGTGATAAATCTGAAGTCGCACTTTGCGTTTCTGTAGTGTATGGGTATCAGAAAACGTATGAAAGGTTTCATCACCTCCCATATACCATTCATTATCGTAGCTTCAGTGTCTATAATGAACTTCTCAAACCTGTCTCCCTCTTTCTCAATTAAACCTATGCAAAGTAGAAATACATCCACACCATGCTTTTTCAGCTCATCAAGCTGCTCCTTGGTGGGGACATGACCAATATCACCGGAATGAGCGATATTAACACCATCCACATTACAGCCGAGTATGGAGTTCTCACCCCCCAGTATACCTCCTTTATCATCATGGAAGGTGCCGATAGACCAAAAGTCTATTCCTTTGACAGTCACAGTACCCTTGCCTCTAATTTCCATTCCCCTGACTATCTCAGGATTACCACGAATCATGCCTACATTATTGTGGTCGGGGTGCTCATGTGTGACAGCAACAATATCATACGGCTCTGTAATCGGGGCGTGGGTAAGTCTGCCTTCAGGCCCGGGCTCGAAGCCAACCACATAAGGGTCAAATAAGATTCTCAAGCCGGAGGCAGAAACAAGCTCAACAGCGGCGTGTCCTAACCATTTAATTTTCATTTTATGAATTTCTCCTTCCTTCGTATTACTTAATAATTTATAGTCTTCACATTTATCGTAATATAGTCTTATTTACTACAGTGCTGGCTCTAAAACCATAATTTGAGGAGTAGCGGGAAGAGATGCCGGCGTGCATTCGGCCACACTTCCCTTCACCCGGGTAACGTTGGTTTTATCACCACAGAACTCATCCACGGTGATAAATCTGAAGTCGCACTTTGCGTTTCTGTAGTGTATGGGTATCAGAAAACGTATGAAAGGTTTCATCACCTCCCATATACCATTCATTATCGTAGCTTCAGTGTCTATAATGAACTTCTCAAACCTGTCTCCCTCTTTCTCAATTAAACCTATGCAAAGTAGAAATACATCCACACCATGCTTTTTCAGCTCATCAAGCTGCTCCTTGGTGGGGACATGACCAATATCACCGGAATGAGCGATATTAACACCATCCACATTACAGCCGAGTATGGAGTTCTCACCCCCCAGTATACCTCCTTTATCATCATGGAAGGTGCCGATAGACCAAAAGTCTATTCCTTTGACAGTCACAGTACCCTTGCCTCTAATTTCCATTCCCCTGACTATCTCAGGATTACCACGAATCATGCCTACATTATTGTGGTCGGGGTGCTCATGTGTGACAGCAACAATATCATACGGCTCTGTAATCGGGGCGTGGGTAAGTCTGCCTTCAGGCCCGGGCTCGAAGCCAACCACATAAGGGTCAAATAAGATTCTCAAGCCGGAGGCAGAAACAAGCTCAACAGCAGCATGTCCTAACCATTTAATTTTCATTTTATTTATATGTATAAAAAATGTTTAGAAAAATACCAATAATGTATCCCTGGCTATCCCTCTGACGGATAAACCTTGCAGAGTATTCCTCTTATAGTCGGCGTGCCGAACTCGCGGTTACATGGTAAATCATTACTCGTAAGTATGTTAATGTTTGCTCTGTCCCAATCGTATAATGTGGACAGATCTGCCTCCGGGAACCACCAATCGTAGTCAACATAAACAACCCTGGGGTCGATGTCTGCTGTAAGCCCTGCTTTCTGAGTTATTCTGCCCCGTTTTGTTTCAATATATACCATTTCGCCGTCCTTTATTCCCAGCTTGCCAGCCGTTTCAGGGTGAATATAAACAACAGGCTCCGGATGGGCAGCCCGTAGACTGGGTATATGCCTGCCGGCCGAACCCCGGTATTGGACTAATTTCCTGCTGGTAAAAATCAAGGGATATTCCTTAGCCAGTTCGGGGTCACTATAAGGAGTCTCGGGCAGTTCGTGATATACGGGTAGGGGGTCGAAACCCCAGTCGGCAAGCTGCTTGGAATATAACTCTACTTTCTTTGATGGTGTATTAAAGGCATTCTCATAGTCTCCATAAAGTGGTTCGCAGGTAGTTGAACCTACTTCCCTGAGCTCCTCAAATGTCATGTTAATCGATTTAAGCAGGCTGTCCCAATACTGTTCTTCACTTTCCCAGAAGTCATTACCCAATCCCATTTTCTTGGCCAGCTCAATAAATATTTTGGGATCCGACCAGCTCTCACCCGCCTGAGCCACTTTTTGCTGAGCCTGGATGACAGGCAGGTTCGGTGGCGTATTGATGCCATCGTACTCAAGGTAAGTGGCTACAGGTAATACTATATCGGCAAGAGCGGCTGTCGGCGTCATAAACATGTCGGCCACTATGATAGTATCCAACTTTTTAAGAGCTTCATATACCTTCTTGGCATCGAAATAACCTATAAGCGGGTTAGCAGACTCAAGAAAGGCTACGCGGATAGGGTATGGCTTTCCTTCTATAATGGAGTTTACGAAATCTCTATGTAGAAGGTGCTTGAGTACGGGTAACATTCCTGCCTTGGTACTAAGATTTTTATCAATGACATCTGCCTCCATCCTATCTGCTAAGGTAGCTTCGTTTGAACCCCGACGCAGGGATTTCGGTGATGCAAATGGTACGTTTCCGCCCGGTACACAAAGATTGCCTGTAATAGCTACCAGGATCCAAACAGCACGGGCGGTTTGAAAGCTATTAATATTGTGTTCCAGTCCGTTTCCCCACCGAATACAGGCCGGTTTATTGGTGGCATAGAACCGGGCTATCTGCCTGATTGCTTCGGCATCTACCCAGGTTATCTCGGAGACCTTTTCCGGCGAGTAGTCCTGCACATGAGCTTTAAGCTCATCGAAGCCAACCGTCCAGTTATCAACAAAATTTTTGTCCCATAGTCCCTCGTTTACGATTACATTTATCATCGCCAGTGCCAGAGCCAAATCTGAGCCCGGTCTCAGCTGTACCCATATATTGGCTCTCTTGGCAAGCTCTATCCGCAAAGGGTCAATTACAGCCAGCTTGGCACCCTTATCAAGTGCTCGATTGATATCCCAGTATTCCGGTGGGTCTGTTTCCTGCGGATTGCACGCCCATACCAGAATGCAAGCTGGTGAGCCATCATAATCCATCAGTGGAGTGAGGCCGGGCCTTAATCCATAAGTAAACATCGCCGCAGTTATTGTCGGCACGTAACACACACATGTCGGGGTACCAACATTGGGCGTCCCGAAAGAATTGGCAAATCTCATCATCAAGTCGTCTTCAACTCCTTTAGCCATACCCTTGGCCACCATTACCGATTCAGCTCCGTACTTTTTCTTTGCCTCGGTGAGTGCTTTCGCTACTTCGTCTAATGCCTCATCCCATGATATTTTCTCCCACTTACCTTCACCTCTCTGTCCCAGCCTCCTTAGTGGGTGCTTTAATCGTTCAGGGCTATAAAGATATTCCAATGAGGCTTGACCCTTCACACATAATTGCCCTTTGTTTATTGGATTTTCAGAGTCGCCTTCTACCTCTATAACCTTATCTCCTTCTACTTTCAATAATACGCCACAGCAGGATTTACATAGTGAGCAAGCACTTCTTATCACTTTTTGTGTGGGCATTTTTCAATTCCTCCTATGTTTTTAAATAGCCGTTTTTGTACTCATCATCAGGTGTAATATAATGGTTAGCCTCAGCTGTTCCGTTCGGGTCAAAAGCCTTTTTGAGCTGACGCAGCCATAAGTGATAATTGCTGTTCGCCGGCCCGAAGGCATCATGAAGTGAGTCACCGCATACTCCGAGATGCGGGCCACCGGTGCGATATTTCAATTCCGGGTCGATACAGGCCTTGGTAGCTTCTTCTACGAACTCAACCATCCCCTCTATTCCTTCGGGTGTAGGATGAGCCATAATCATGTTGTCGATGTGAGATATGTGACCACATTCATAGGCGTTACCCCAGTTGAAGTCTTCCATGCGTGCCATTATTTTACCCTTGGCTATAAGATTCTTCTTTAGTTCGATGGCGTAGTCCATTCTATTGACCTGAAAATCGATGGTCTCCAATCCTCCGAAGCTGGTAGTAAAGGCTCCCGTCGGGCGGAATACTTCCTTTGAAGCGACACTCGCCCGAATAATACGCCACATTACTAGTCCCTGATAGCGGGGATCCTCGACTAGGGGCAAAGACCTTGCTTCTGTTTCCTCCATAATCTGTTGCAGCACTTTATTTCTGTAAGCAAACTCCTCTGGGGAATTAGCCGTGATGACGATGATAAAACCGCCAATGGCTATTTCTTTCTGCAATTTATCAATAAGTTCGTCAGCTTCCTCGTTGTTATCCGATAATGCGAGGGCGAGCTGTGTACTACCGTACCTGTTACATATGTAGCATATCTCACTCTCACTGAGTTTGTAAAATGCCTCTGCCATATGCTTGGATGTGGGGAAATGTATATATATGAGCTTAAGAAGCATATCAGGAGTAATTTTTAGACTAAAAGTCGGGCATTTGCCTTCGATCTGAGGATTTGTCGGCCCTGCCCAGTGATATACCTTCAGGGCGGCTTTAGTAAATACTCCTATTCCCCCACGGGCACTGAGTTGACCTCTTAATACTCCCCTCAAGCTTGGTCCCGGGCCCTCGCTGTAAGACCACCCGGCCTCTGCACCCAATGAACCCGTTCTGATAATATCACCGGTAGGTAAGACCCACTCAACGCTCAGGACGTTCCGGGAGTCCAGGCTACAGCTTGCCCCCTGAAATCCGTAGCCGGCGTCCTTTGTAGGAGCCAGCGCCGTGGTATTGGAGCCGGCTCCTATGATATTACAGGTTAAGCCCCGCTTCATCAGCTCCGCCTGGAGTTTGGCGCTGATAACATACGGCTCCACCACGGCGTACATATTCCTCTCGTTAATCTCTATAATCCGGTTCATGCGTCTCAGGTCTATCTGTATCATGCTCTTACCACCGCCGGATGCGTTCAACATACCCCAACCAGTACTCAATGCCTTGAATCTCAGCCCATAGCGGTTACAGGCCTTAACAATCATCTGGACTTCTTCGGTGCTCGCCGGTAGAACCACCGCTGCCGGCAAGGGGAAAAACAGGTGGCTCCCATCTGGCATCCACTTCTCCCGTGCCCTGCCGAAATGAAAGGCATACGCATGTAGTTCCGCCGGATCGTCGGATATATTCTCCTGACCTACTATATCTTCAAAAACCTTATATATCTCTCTTTCTAAAGCCATTGCCTATCTCCTCTCTCGGGACTAGATTGCCTGCTCAACAAGTTCTATGATGTCGTATACCTTAAGGCTGTCCCCGTTTTCCTTGAGGGCATCCTTAAAAGTCTTGTTACACCAGGGGCACGCCGTTACTAAGGCTTCGGCCCCGGTATCTTTGGCCTCCCTTAACCTCTCTGAAGCTGTCCACATCGCAAAATCCGGGTAAGCATCCAGAACACCACCGCCGGCTCCACAGCACCATGCATACTCCTTAATCCTCTCCATTTCAACGAAACTTAAGCCGGGTATGTTCTCGAGGATATTTCTGGGAGGTTCATAGATGCCATTGGTTCCCCTTCTGAATTGCTTCGGCGGTTCATGGATGATGGGTTTTGTTAGGTCAATTATTTCTTTCCCTTCCCAGCGTATCCAGGGTTCTCCCATCCTACCCAGGTGACAGGGATCATGATAGGTTACCGTAAGAGGCACTTCCTTGGTTAATTTCAATTTACCCTCTTTAAGCAACATGTCAATATACTCTGTGATAT
The DNA here is from genome assembly GCA_964588605.1 of uncultured Dehalococcoidaceae bacterium. Lineage (GTDB taxonomy): Bacteria > Chloroflexota > Dehalococcoidia > Dehalococcoidales > RBG-16-60-22 > CAZLEY01. Next base: position 11,598 of record CAZPQB010000038.1, read on the forward strand.
GGAAAACCTCCAGGTCACCTTTCATACCAATCATGTCATAGAGGACTTTGAATGCGTAGTAGCAATCACTGCATGAAGTCACTATCGTCTTCATCCCGGCGGATTTCAACATTTCAATATTATTTTCAGCATACTTCTGGAGCTCCCCCTGATAACCCAGTTCGTAGGCGCGGCCTCCACAGCAGGTCTCGTCTTTGCCGGCGATACCAACATCAATACCTGCTTTCTTTAGAAGAGTAATGGCGTTTGTAGCTGCCGGCCACAGTTCTTTATCAAAGCAATATCTGCAGCCGGCGTGATAATATACCTGTGCCTTCTCCTGCGTAATATTTTTAACTTCCAGACCTTCAGCCCACTGGCCCCTCTCTGCCTTTAACCCTTGCATCATATTGTCCTCTTTCCTGAGTCCATCAATAACAACCATATGAGCGGGAATTAGCGCTCCATCCTCAACACATCTAGCCCTCAACTGATATAACGGCTGCAATACTTCCATGTCTCTGGTAACTTTGCATGATGCGTCACAGGCTCCGCACATCTGGCAGTGGTATACCCTGTCGAGCATGCCTTCGGTATAGTCGATTCTGTTATGTAACAATGCCAGGGCGATATTTAACTTTCCACCACCCGAGTATCCATGAAAATTATATCTGGCGATGCTCGGGCAAACGTTAGCGTAATCCCAGCCTTTTATCTGGTCTAGTGGAATAAATTTGCACATCGAACAACGGCTGCATATCTCCAAATCATGCTGATAATCTTCAAGTGGCATATAATTACCTCCTTAAACCTTTTGAGATGTTGAATGCATCCGTGATAAAGGTTATTCCTAAAAGCATAATTTCCCCGGATTCAGAATGTTTTTAGGGTCAAATATTCCCTTAATTTTCCTCAGGGCGGTTGTAGTTTCCGCCTCTCTCCTGTAGACTATATCTGCCCAGGAACCATATGGCCTGGAGAAAAACGCTCCCCTAGTTGCCAGCATTTCGGGAAGCGTGGTAGATAACTGCCTCACTCTATCCGCCTGGTCTGGATTATTCGGGGCAAAGAACAGGTTAAATTCACAATGATAGCTGGTGCCCTGCACCACAGGCTGAACATAAATACCCATGTCTTGAAGGGGATAGTTTTGCTGACCGACGGCATCCTCCGCGGCCTTGATTAATTCCGGCAACCTGTCGCTGAGGGCTATGAAGAATACATCGTAGCATGAACCTTGGCCGCGAATCTTCCAGTAGGGTTCTTCCGAAGGCTTCCGCAACATGTTTAATAAATCGATTGCCGAGATATTGGCAAGGCTCTTGACTGGTTTTAGCCCCAGTCGCCCGGTAATCTCGGCGATAGCTTTTTGCTGATAAGCTACTTTTTCTTCAGGTAAATACTCGTAACCAGCTATGCAGTAGATAAGTACCCATGGAGGCAGAGTATCTCTTATCGTCTCGAACTCTTTAGGCCATTGCTTGGCCAGCATTTGCGCTAAATTGGTGTTATTTAGTATCAGGCACTCGTCAGCAAGTCTACGTCTGATCAACCAGTGGTTAAGTTCAAGCAAGCTGCCGAGCTCTGAAGAACCGATAAGGAAAGGTTCCTCCAGGTGAGGTAGACGCTCGCACCTTACGGTAACCCAGGTGACAATACCCATTGTCCCTTGAGAGCCCTGAATGAGTCTGTGGAAATCGGCTTGGGCAGGTCCGACGGCGGCTACCTGGGCTGCACCTGATTTCCACTGGTAGTCTAAATCACCAGACCCGGCCGCTGAGCCAGTTCTGAACTTATCGCCAGTACCATAGATAACCTCGACGCAGGCCAAAGGGTCGCTGCCGTCCCAGTGATACTTGGGCATGATTACCGGTTCTCTCTCGAGCAGGGAGCCAGCCACTGATTTGGAGGCGCGGGGTAGCAAGGGCATATTCAGTCTCAATCCTTCTTTTTCCAGTTCCGGAATGATCTCAGCAAAGGTAACACCCGGTTCAATCAGGGCTATCCTGTTCCTGGCGTCAATCCTGACGATATTCTTCATTCTGCTTAAATCCACGATAACAGCCCCACCGGCACCGGGAACCGTATCACCCCGGAAATGAGGGGCACCTGAGCTTATCGGCACGAGTGGTGTGAGGGTTTCATTCGCCCACTTCACGAGCTTCTGTACTTCTTCGACATCCTTTGGTCTTGCCACACACCGGGGTCTTATCGGGTTAACAAAGCTCATATCACTGGAATATTCTTTCAACGTATCTGTGTCAACGAGTACATTCTCGCTGCCGACAATTTTTGATAGATTATTTTCATTAGCCATTCTCGGTTCCTTTCACCCGTTGTGGACACTGTTATTTTTAAGGAAGTCACACTTTTTGAAGCTAAAAAATGATGGATTTAAGAATTGTTCAGGTTATATTATTTTATAATATATAAGATAATTATTACACTAAAAATATATTATATTACATAATTCATGTATTAATTATATATTAATGCAATATTAAGCTGAATATTATGATAATCCTATCACGAACTTTATAGTTCTGTCAATATGTTATACAATATCATATAATACTGAATGTTATATTGCTAATTGTGCATCGTTTTGAATAATGATTAACGAGATAGATGTAAAACTAATTAAAGAATTACAGAAAGACGGCCGGGCGAGTAACAAAACTCTTGCTCAAAATTTGGGTATACATCCCTCAACGGTATCAAGAAAGATACAAATGTTGATAGATAGTGGGACGATAACGATAAGAGGCCTGCCCAACCTTGAAAAGCTGGGGTATAATGCGCAGGCCTTACTGGTCGTAGATACAGACATTTTAAAAATGGACAAGATTTGCGAAATACTATATAAAAACTTTCATGTAAATTCGCTTCTAACGATATTCGGCCCCTATAACCTTTTAGTGATAGTTCATTATTTTAGCTGGAATGAGTTACTCAGCTTCATTTCCGACGAATTATCAAGGATGGACGGTGTAAGAAAAATAGAAATTCACTTGATTAAAGAAACGAAGAAAAGATATTACGGGATATTTGAGGAAAGTCAGGCGGTGTCAGGAATAGACGATATAGACCAAAAAATCATCGAAAAATTATCGGAGAACGGTCGTTACACAGCTCGGTATTTAGCCGGTGATATTGGCATTAGCTTTCCGACCTGTGTAAGAAGAATAAATAATCTACTTAAAAATAATTTGATTACAATAAGGGGGTTATTGAATCCAACGAAAATCGGCTTTGTTTCCAATGCGTTTCTTTTCTTACACGTTGAACCGGATCACGTCGAGAGCGTTTGTTCGATAATATACCCATTGGGTGACGTGCACTCTTTATTTACCCTGTTTTCGGGTGGTCACAATGTTGTCTTCGGAATTCATAGCAGAACTGCTGAGGAGTTATTCGATGCAATAAAGAAAGTTATGAATAAGATACTGGTTATTAGCCCGATAACCAATACCCAGGTCTTCATAAGAAGTGAAATTAAGAAACGGTATTATGGAGGTTTTCTAGAATGAATAGACCAAATAACAAGGAGGTTATATGAGTTCAACTCCGCGTGACTATTCAGTATTTAACAAACTTAACCTTGAGAGGAAGCCCGTAGGTGTCAAGTTCTCCTCCGTTAAACCGGAGGGAATAAAGAGGCTGGACAAGGACTTAAACTTCTGTGAGATGCTCAAGGAAGCACAGACTGGTAGCCCCTTTTATGTGGGCAAGGAAGACTTCCGCTGTATAGAACCGATGCTATTGGGTATGGAGGACCCTGACCCCGTTTTTATCAGCGGGCTATTTGGGGCCGACCTGAAAGTCTTTAAAGAAGAAGGTGCCTGCCGGAAGATGTACCAGTACCTGCCCAGAATGCTGAGAGGTTCCGTCAACTATGTCACTTTCGCTCCCGTAGACCGGTTGTCTTTCGATCCGGACGTAATGGTCATTACATCTGATTTAGAACAGGCGCGGCCCATACTGAGGTCAGTGCCTTATTCGACCGGTGATTGCATTTCCGCTAAGGTAACCCATGTGGCGACATGTACCTGGATGTATATCTATCCCGTCGTCAGCGGCCAGATAAATTACGTTATCACCGGCCTGGGCGCGGGTATGGAGGCAGCCAAACCATTTCCGGCAGGTCTGTTTATTATATCCATACCCTGGAATTTGCTCCCTACTATGATAGAAAATTTGCCGGAGATGATAAGTATGGAGGGCGGTCCGTCACTCTCCGGCGGCGATGAGCTTAGAAAACACCATAAAGAAACGAAAGAAAGACTAAAGCAGAAAATACGAGCCGACTTAGGCGGGGCATAAAATAAAAACGGAAGCCGTTATAGAATAGTCTGCAAAGCCTTATTTTCGCTCGAAGGCGGGTATCAGGTCATCCAGCCCCAGGGAAGTCAGCGTTTCCGGAAGCGGTAGTCCTGTCTCTTCGTCCCAGCCGCGAAGGCGGTAGTATTCCTTTAAAAGTATTGTAGATTTTTCCTTATCAAGGATTTTCCCAACGGCATCAACGGCTTCTTCCCCCGGCCCGGGAACTATCACTGGCCGACCGTCTAAGTCAGGTGGTAAAGGTTCGCTGAAGTTATAATCTGCGGGAAAATCCTCTTGCGGGATTTTTCGTCCCTCTCTTAACAGTATGGCTCTCTGCAGGTTGCAGATTCTCCCGGCATATCGGTCAAGCTCATCTCCGGATAGGCTGGTAACTGCCTGGAAGATCTTGGCTTCGAGGTCGGGATCTCCCACGTGGTCAGGCGTGCTTAATGAATATGTGATTGGCCAGGCGAAGTCACAGAGGCCGAGGCTGTCCTTGGTATAGGTCCTGTCCTGCGTTTTTATGGCCGCCAGTGCTTTACCATCATAACTGGATAGGTCTCCAGCCTCATCGCTACCCCAGAAAATCTTGGCTACTTCATGTATTACCTTGTTTGTAACGGGGCTTAGCGACGGGTCAAGCCGGTGAATACGCCAGGCAGCAAGCAGGAAGGCAATCTCGTGAACGATGGGTTGATGTACTCGGGGTTCCATAGGATAAAGCAACGAATGTGCAACCATAGCCCTGGAGGGTAAGATGTCATTTTGCCCGACGGGCGCAATGTAATGTTGAAACATGGCCTGTGCTTTTTCAGGCACCTTCTCACGGACTCTCATCATCCCTTCTGCCAAGATATCGCCGAAGCCCTCCCGGTAGGCTATTGAGTGGAGCAGTTTTTCCAGAAATTCTCTGGTACCCATCTTTGACAGCGGCAGGCCAGTTTCCTGCTCGGTGAGGGCACCTGATTGATAACAATCATAAAGCCAGTCAATCATACTCTGGAGTTCAAAAGTACCTAT
>CAZPQB010000039.1:0-16783 GCA_964588605.1 uncultured Dehalococcoidaceae bacterium
AGCCTTACCAAAAAATGGGCACAGCGATTGATACAAATGGAGAAATTTGGTTCGAAGATGTTAGGGTACCCAAGGGAAACCTCCTCCATGAGGGTGAGGATGAGGTAAAGTCCTTGCTAGCCAAATGCACAATAGGACGCGCTTTCGCCAGCGCCTTTTCCATTGGCATAACGAGAAGGGCCTATGAGATCTTTAAGCTCTACGTGGATAATCGTGAAATAGCAGGTGTGCCCATGAAGGACCACGGTGCCATCGCCTACAAACTTGGGCAGATAGCCTCTGACATGTTGGCCGCCGAGATGATGTTCTGGAACACGCTGGAGCGCCTCGACCATCCTGAAGTATACGGCCCGCCGTGGGACCATAAGCAACTTGTAACGGCAAGTGTAATGGATAATCTGGCCACAGAGATTGGAAACAGGGTAATAAATCATTGTGTTGAGCTTATGGGTTCTTATGGATATTCTACGGAAGGCAAGATGGAAAAATTACTGAGGGATGCGAAGATAAGCCAGATTGTGGTTGGAGGCGAGGTGTTACGCACCCTTGAGGCTGCAAGGTATTATTTCGGTACCCAGGCAGTGTGAAACTGCACAATACCATCAAGTGTTTAAAGGAAATCAGCAGAGCTATAAACATTCCTTTTTTTAACTTAATATATTACGCTTAATCATCCAGTGTGAAATTGACCGGACCTTTTTATACTTCTATTTAGCTTGACAATAACACTCGTTCGGCATAGACTGTAAACACTATTTCCGGCACCAGGAGGTCTATACCTCATGAAGTGCCCGAATTGCCAAACGGAGAACCCAGAGGATGCTAAGTTCTGCATAAATTGTGGTCAATCGTTGCAGACAGAAATTACATGTCCCAGTTGCGGTGAAACCAGCCCAGTGATAATTTTCTCTTAGGAATAAAAGGCAGTTAGGCCACAAACAGCCAAACTGCGCAATCTAACATGATCTATACTGACGGATTAGGGGATATGAAAAGGTCCGCCAACTCTGAAAGCTAAATGGTCGAGTCTACAGCAATAACACAAAAAAGGAAGCTTTTTTGAAAGTGTTAATCATTCAAGAAATGGTTAACTTAAAAGCTTCATCAAAAAAGGACAATACCTCATTTACATATTCTCCGGATCTTTCCATATAGGCTTCACAGTGTTCTGCTTCTGGTACTATCCATAACCTGCTATAAGGATTCTGACAAATCTCTGCTAGTCTGTTGGCATGCTCAACAGGAACAGTAGTGTCTTGGCCTCCATGAATGACAAATACAGGTACAGTGATGTTCTTCGTTGCTTCTATGGGCTTGATGGCCGTAAAGTCAACGTGATATAGATTCTTGGTCATGAACAGAATGATGGGGAGAAAGAATTGTGGAAGGTCACTTCGATTCGCAAATTCCGATTCAACGATGCTAGTTATATCAGCGTAAGCACCATCAACTATCACGGCATCAATTTCTTCACATTCGGGAGTGGTCATTAAACAGGTAGCGGCACCCATCGAGAAGCCAAGGACACCTATTTTGCTTTCTATACCGCGCTGTTTGATATAATCAATGGCACCTAATAAATCATTTATTTCATATAATCCTGCCGAGACACGCTTCCCCTCTGATTCTCCATGTCCTCGCATGTCAAACGTTAGGACATTATAATCGTTATTTACGAGCTCTTTGGCGATCCCAAGCATCCTTTCCGGCGGATCGGATCTGTTTCTGGTAGAACCATGAACCAGAATAATAACCGGCCTATCATCCCGCGTACTAAGCCACCACCCTCGCAAGGTCAATCCATCCCGGCTGGGGAAGGAAACATCTACGTATTCTAAACCATAGTCAGTAGGGGTATTTTGAATTGGTTTCCGCTCAAACTGGGTTAAAGATGAGGCAGCATAGACGGAGATGCCTAGAATAGCTGCAGCAACTACCACAACGAGGACTACCGAGATCCAGAGCAATCGTCTCTTAAGCCGTCGGGTTTTATTTTGTTGACTAATCATTTCCTCCTTTCGAGTTTTTACCGATTGTATTAGTAGCCGCAGATATCCTTCCTAATCGCATTTTCCTAATCTACATACATAATTTTCTCCTAATCCGCGCATATAATTCGACAACAGCGGGTGCGGCTAATCCTAACGTAAAAACAAAAGCCAAAGCTACTACAATCAAACTGAGGTTTTTCACGAGCAAATTATAGCAACATTTCGGAGTAGTGTAAAAGAAAAAAAAGAAGCCTTTAAGCCTAATAAGACGAAATGCAGTTCCGTTGCATGCCCAGAACATATGAATATATAAGAGTTACAGAGGTGCACAAAGCGCCCTACTGTTCAACAGCTGTTACTAACCAACGTGGACTCCCCGAGCAAAGAGAAAAAATCTGAACTTTTCTCAGTGATTGGCTCCTCATCACCCTGCCAGTGTGTATAAGATATAGAAACATCCCTTTCTTTTAGGTTCATACCTGATGTTGATTCAATGCAAAAGAGATACTGTCGGCAGACCTCAAACCCCTAGTTCCCCCGTCCCGGCTCTTTTTTTAATTCTTCTCTTACCAAATTAAAAGGGCAGCCAAAGTGCCGACACCGCCTACATTCATAAAATACCAGTCCTGCATAAGTTGGAAGGCAGAATACCCAGAAAATGGCCAAAATGGCATAATTTTTGAGCAACCAATATTGGGGTATCACAACCACTCCTACTATCATTACGATAAAACCAATTTTATCTAAGACGCTCATCGGCCCTGAACGAAACTTATATGATTTCTTAACCAATCTGGCTGGTGCGAAAAGGCAGTCTGAATATTTATAAGGGTAGGGGCAATGAGCACAAAGACAATAAGAAAGGAGGACAGACAGTCCGAAGATAACAAAAGCCGTGTATATTAGCCCTAAAGTGATGCTTTCCAAGTAGATGCCACAGGCCCCGATAATAAGGACACCATAAAATCCTATCCGCATAAGAATCTTTTCAGCAAGAGAAAATCTGTCAGCTAAATTGACATTTCGTCGAGGATGTTGAGTAACCATCGTTAACCTCCTTTCTTAATTCTGAGTTGTCTCATCGTAACAGTCACTGTAATAGCTGTCAACCTGTTGCGCAGTCTGAGTTAATGTGACAGAACGGACATTTGTTGCACACTGCACGGAGATGAGTTATTGCGAGCAGCTAGATAATCTCCCATTCGCAGTAGGGATCACCGGTAGCAATACATTTTATCTCTTTGACATGCTGGTTCTTAACTACTGAAAAGAGGCCATTGAGAAAACCGGTGGTAAAGAAGCACCGGGGCTCCTCCCATTTCACCCATATTCGCGCTCTGAAGACCGAGATTCCCTCAAGGATAGTGACAAATACATTGGAATCGCTATTTGAACAATCGTCCAGATTGTGCAGTATAGGCAGTGGTGGTTCCTTGGCTGTTGGGCGGATACCTTGTCTTCTCCTCTTGGCTAATGTAAGATAAAAAAAGCTGCAACCTTACACCTGACCAAGCCAGGAATCCAAATGAAGGAGGTTCCTCATGCAGATACAGCCGCCGTTCATGGTCTCCTATAGCATCACGACGAAGTGTAACCTCAAATGCAAACACTGCTACAGCAGCTCGGTTGAGCAAGCAGCGCCTAATGAGCTATCCACCGAAGAGGCTTTTCGGCTCGTGGACGATCTGTCACACTGGGGTATAGGCCTTCTCATCATCGATGGTGGTGAGCCTTTGTGCCGTGAAGACCTGCTGGATATCGTGAGTTATGCCTCCTCAAAGGGCATTAGAACCACCATCGGCAGCAACGGCACCCTCATTGATGAAGCTGTGGTAAGGAAGATGGTTGATGCCGGTGTGATGGCAGTTGCTATCTCGGTTGATGGGGTCGACGCTACAACTCACGACTCCTTTAGAGGCGTCAGCGGCGCCTTTGATCAGACCCTTAAGGGTATAGAGGCCTGTCGGAATACCGGTCTGCCTTTTCAGTTGAACATGGTCATCCGAAAAGACAACTTTTCACAGTTGGCAGACATGCTCCAACTGGCACTAGACCTGGGTGCCAATGCTGCTGAAGTCTTTGACTTGGTGCCGGCGGGCAGGGCTAAGCATGAGTGCCAGGAACTAGTTTTAAGCCTTGAGGAGAGGCAGCAGGCCATGGAACAGCTTGCGGAGGCTCAAGAAGACTATCCAATTGTTATCAGGGTTCCCGGCTGCCCCATGTATCCTTTACTTTTACAGCAAAAACAAATTCAACCCAGGCATTTCCCCAGAGAAATGCTCCGGAGAGTTCCTTATTATGACAGAGGCTGTGCTGCCGGTATGCCCATGGGTTATGTGATGGTCCAGTCCGATGGGGAGGTAAATCCCTGCATGCTACTCCAGGTCAACCTGGGCAATATCAGGGAGCAAAGTATAATATCTATCTGGGAAAATTCGCCTATATTGGCCCAATTGCGACAGAGAAACCTGCTCAAGGGCGAGTGCGGGGATTGCCAATACAAACTGACCTGCTCTGGTTGCCGGGGCAGGGCTTACGAAGAAACTGGTGACATAATGGCGACCGACCCGGGTTGCTGGATTGCACCTGAGCTAACTAAGAAGGAGAGAAGCGGTAATAAAGGCTCTGGTCTGGGTACGCCTTAATTTGAAACGTGACCTCAGGTCACATTTGAGGCTTTTGTTGTTTAACAAAAGCTTAAAAAGTGCAATCAACTAGTGATTGTTTGTTTTAGAGAACACAATGACCCCTTGACAAAAGCTGGGCATAGTAGTGACCTTACCCCCTCCTGTACTAAAAAGTTATTAGACTTAATCAAAAAATAGCTCATAGGTAATGTAGTCATAGGTAAGGTGTCTATATATTACTGACGTGGGATTGACGTTTGGCACTGGTGGTCTATAATTTAAATAGAACAAAATAAACAAAGATTAAAACAGAATCATTATAATCTTATCAAGGAGTGGAGGGAAGATTGCCAATGAGACTTTTATTTGCCATGATTCTAATGATTGGCGGTCTTGTTGGAGCCGTAATGAGCTTTACCGGTACGATAACCGTAAGCTCAACTCTGGCTGTGATTGACGGATCGGAACTCTCGATGGCTATCGCGCTGTTTTCCTTGGTTGTGTTTATCAGCGGGATATCCAATCTGTTGTCGTCCAACAATTAGCTGCCTGAATACAGAAACTGTATGACTTCATCTTGTCCCCGGTGCTATCCATGGCAGCTGGCCCAACCGCCTTGATTCCAGGAAAAGGATTGCCGTTCTCTACGCCACTGGCGCTTATATATCAGTCAGCCCTTTCCCCGAAAATCTTGCTTCCTATTCTTACTAGATTGGCGCCCTCTTCCAGCGCCACCCGGTAGGAATTTGTCATGCCCATGGAGAGATATGTCATCTCGACGTGGGGCAGGTTGCGTCCTTTAATCCTGTCAAATACCCTTTTCGTCTCGATGAAGTAGGGCCGGGAATCCTCCGGATTGCCAAACTGGGGCCCCATGGTCATCAGGCCCATCACCCGGATATTCGGCAGGGTGGAAATTTCGGCAATCAATTTCTCGGCATTTTCGGGGTATACGCCCGCCTTCTGCTCTTCCCGCCCGCTGTTTATCTCGATAAGCACCGGCATGGTCTTGCCGCTCTGGGCGCATCTTTTATCGATTTCCCTGGCGATTTCGATGGAGTCAACCGTTTCTATCATGTCGAAGAGCGCCGCGGCTTTTTTGACCTTGTTTTTCTGGAGATGTCCGATGAAGTGCCACTCGACTCTATCGCCGACCACTTCATAGGCCTTTTCTGCTTCCTGAACGTAGTTCTCGCCGATGATTGTTATGCCGGCTTCAATGGCTTCCAGGATTTCCCGGGGTTCTCTTGACTTGGCGGCGGCTAACAGTTGAACGCTGGCAGGCAACTCGCTGCGTATTTGCTTTACGTTTTGCTTAATCGTCACCGGTAATTTAACTCTGGTTATCGGTTGTATATTGCGATTGCTGCTCTATCTGTTTCATCTCTTGCTCTAGTTGTTTTTCCTGCCAGTCACCGTAAGCATCTGACCATTCTTGAAGGCCTTCCTGCAATCGCTTGTTATATTCTTCCTGCCGTTTCTGGTAGGCTTCCTGTATTTCCTTATAGGTTTCCAGTTGCTGCTGGTAGTATTCCTGCTCCTGTTTCTGTCGTGCGCTTTGACCTCCGAGTAAATCGCAGGCTGAGAGAACCGTCATCGTTACCAGTAAAGTAGCCAGTACTAGAGCTTGCCAGATTTTCATAGTTTACCTCCTGTTATGCCGCCCCCTTCACTCATTATTTTACATTATTCAGGCAACTAGCTCAAAGTCTGCTGATGTCTATATGTTATCATTATAGTAATGGTCTGTTAGTACCTGTTTCCCGTGGAATTCAGATATCTGGCGTGCTATCTGTAAGTGCCCCGTCGATATGAGGTAATCTTGGAAAAAATAATTCACAGGCCTCATCTTCGCTCGCCTCTATATGCACATCTGTAAATCTGGATGTATCCGGTGGGATGCTCGCGGGATTACTTCTTGCCGGCCAGTTGCTTCTTCGGTTTTTTCTCTTGCTCCCTGTCCTCTTCCTGAAGTGCCAGCGTAAAGGAGCGAAGTCTGGCGGCATTGGTGAATTTCTTCTGCGCCGCCAGTTCTTCCTGTGCCGTAATTCGAATCATGCGTACGTCAGCCAGCACTTTCTGTATCTCTTCGCTGGCCTGCCGGAGGAGCTCTTTGATATGTTTCTGGGTCCCCAGCCTGGCCTGGAGAATGAGCTGCTGTGCCTCGCTTCTTGCCCTCATCTCGGTCTGCTGAAGGTATCTCTGGGCGTCGGCTCTCATTTTCTTGGCGATTTCCAGTTCGCGCTGGGCGCTGAGCCGTATCTGCTGGACCGCCTGCAGTGTCGCTTTGAGATTGGCGAGTTCATCTACCGTCGGGCCTTTGGCTGCCGGTACAAAGGCTGCTGGCTTCCCCGTCTGTATTCCTGTGGTTCTATTAGGCGATTGCGTCGCGGGGGCGGCTCTTTTGATGTTGCCTCTGTTCATAATTACGTTCTTCATGTTGTGGCTGATTGACTGCATCCTCCTTAATTAACCAGAAGCACAGGTCAATTTATCTCTTCAAGAGGACTGAACTGACGTAATATATTTATCCTGATAAGATACTACATCTTAGTCTGATAAAGGCGGAGATGGTTATCACCTATTTTTCATAGGTGTAACCCCCCAAACTTCAAGCCCCCCGCAGGCAACTGATTAAGTTTTTTCCGGTCTTTCCGCCATTGCGGGGAATTCCCGTACCAGCTCTTCGAGGTCGATTTCCTCTCCGGTAATGCGGAAGGCCCTCCGGGACGTTGGCGTGGTGATGATAACTCTTTCCGGCCGTATGCTGCCGTTGACCGCGGCGCTCCGCCTGCCGAACCGGCTGTCCATTTCTATTGTTGATATCGTGACTATGCTCGTTCCGGCGATGTTGATGGGACTGCTGATTATTACTTCTTTTTTTGCCATCGGCTCCTCGTCAGCGTCCAGGCTGCTCTCATTGCCGGCAGGGAGAAGGTAAGTTTGAGAAAAGGCGGTACCAGCCGGATTGGGCGCAGCCTAACTGTACTGTGTGAATGGCCCCTGAAGACGGCGTTATCGCCGAAATAAGGCTCGATTCTTATCCGGTGTGAGCGTGAAGAACCGAGAAAGGCGGTGGCCGGTCCGATTACCGCGAACATGAGTCCCGTATCCGCGGGATTGCCCAGCCCTATGGTAAAGTCGGCGGCTATTTCCCTGAACCGGAAACAGGGAAAAACGCCCTTGATGAATTCTTTGATGTGTCTCAGCAGCCCTCTGGTTCTGAGGACTCGGTAGGCGGTTCCGGCATCCGCCCACCGCCGCTTTTTCCCGCCGGTTACCGCCGCCTTTTTCCCCGCCGCCTCCTTTTTCTTACCGGTTATATCCCGGCTGACCAGCCCGAACAGCCATAATAGCCTGAGCCGGAACCTGGGCTTTCCCTCAAAGTCCGCCTGAAGCGCTATCTCCAGCGGTATCCATAAGACTAAGACGATGAGTATGACCAGGCCGGCCAGAACAGCGACAATCCACAACTACCCCTGACCTTCCTTTCTCTGCTCCCACCATTTCTGGATGAGGCTCGGAATCGTCTCTCCGAGCTTTTCTATGGCACCTGCCAGGCTGCCCATAATCGGCTCAACCTTCACGCCGTCCTTGGAAATGATAATCACGGCCACGGGTTTAACCCAGGCGCCGCCTCCGGTGCCGCCACCTGAGCCTTCCCCCTTTTGTTTGGCCTCCCCCTTGCCGGCGCCGCCCCCCGCCCCGAATCCGAAACCGGCGGTAATCAGGGGGACCAGGGTGGTATCCTGTATGGTAAGCGGCTCCCCGACCACCGTCTTGGTGCTTAGTACCTTCTCTATCTCTCCGAGCGTTGTCTTTACCAGGCTCTCTACCATCTCCATGCCTCTTTACCCCCTTTCTGTATTTTTTTCGTTGATTACTCAGGTCTCGTGGTAAAACTGGACTCATAGTCATTCGGGAGCGGCAGGCCGAAGCTTGAAAGCGCCCCGGCGCCAATCTTGATAGTGTAAGCGGTATTGGCGTCTAGAGTTGATATTGGGTCAATCTGCAGGACCATGTCGGCCTCAAACCACTTGGTATCATAATCAAAGTCGGGAAATACGCTCAGCAGGGCTTCAACCGATTCCTTATCCATGGAGCTGTCGAAGACGATTTGGATGGGGTGGTTCGAAGGTATGTTGTCCAGTCCCGACTCCGGCATCGTTCCCAGCACGCTGGGTAGATACATTATAACGGGCGTAAAGCTGAACTCGTATTCCTCGTCGAGAGGCACGCTGTTGGCGGATATGGCGCTGTCGTCCAGGTTGACCGTGTAGCGGGTGTTGGATTCCAGCGGTGCGTGCGACTGTATCACGGCGGTGGTATCGTCTTCGACCCAGTAAATGCTGTAGTCGAAATCGGGGGTGATGCTGATGGCCGCTTCCACGGAGTCAGTTGCCATTCTCCGGTCGAACGTGATGATGATGGGTTGGCCGGCATTATCGGCCAGTGTCCCGTCCGGAGGTGTCGTTGCGATGATGTTGGGTGCCGGCCCCGCCTCCCCGGTATGGAAACTGAAATCGTACGGCTTGGCCAGCGCCAAACCATCCCATGACGTGGCCTCGTCGGTGATCGTAACATAATATTGGGTATTTTCTTCCAGCGGTTCCAGCGGACGGCAAAGGACTATGAAGTTCTCCTCCACGGCCCTCACCACCTCGAACGGGATCCTCGGATAAAGCCCTATCGCTGCTTCCATAAAGCCCATACTCATCGGCTGGTCGAAGGCAATCATAATGGACTGGTCTAAAGAAACACCGGTCTGCCCATTTTTCGGGTACACGATGGCAACCCTGGGTGGTCTCCCCGGTTGACTCGTTAATTGGTTGGCTAACCAGGCCTCTTTCTCCTCTTTCCTTATTCTCGGGCAGAATTCCTGGTAGACATCGCTGGATTGGAAATCAATGAGGTCTGCCAGGTCTTCCCGGAAACTGGTCGATGAGCGCTTCAGTGCTTTCATAAGGTCTCCCACGTATTCGTCCATCTTCTCTCTGAGCTCTCGCTCTTTCCACTCGTGTATCGACTCGACGATGAATTTATCGTATTTGTCCGATAGCTGGATGACGCGTAGCTTCTCCAGTTCTTCCAGGAAGTTAGGGTCATCGGGATCAAGGTCTTTAACGCGGTTCTCAACCCACTCGTTGAACTTCTCTTTCATCTGTTGCTCTTTATATTCATGGGTCTCGGGCGTGGCGAATTTATCGTATTTCTCACAATTCTGTACCCTCTGCAACCAGAAGAAGTACTTCAGATTGTCGGGGTCGGTCGGGTCAATCTCGTCCACCCGGTTCCTCACCCATTCGTTGAGCTTCTCTCCCATCTCTTCTTCTTTATACTCTTTGGTGTCATCCGTGGCCAGTTCGTCATATTTCTCGGTGCCCTGGATTGCCTGCAGTTGGAACATGTCTTTCAGGGCCCCCTGGCTGGCCGGGTCAATCTCGTCCACCCGGTTCCTCACCCATTCGTTGAACTTCCCCGTCATCTGGTCTTCTTTGTATTTTTTCGTTTCAGGGTCGACATATTCGTCGTATTCGCCTGTCCTCTGCACCGCCTGCATATCGAAGAAGTCCTTTATGGATTCCGGCTTGGAAGGGTCGATGCCGTCTACCGTTTCTCTGGTCCATGAATTGAACTTCTTTTTCAGTTCTTCCTCGAGTTTCTTCGCCTCTGCCTCTGAAATAGTGCCTTCCCCCCTGGCTGTATCAACGTCCTTTATGCCCCCGAAGATTTCGGCTAACGAGGCCGGCACGGAAGTGTTGATGCCGGCAATCTGTCCGGCCAGGTTTGTATAGGCTTTCGAAGGTTCGGGCGCGGGCGCTGGCTCGGGTGAAGGTGTGGGAACAGGAGATGGCTTTGGCGAGGGTATGGGGGTCGGGGTCGGCGTCGGCGTGGGTTCGGGTTCAGCTTTATCGTTGCATCCGGTTGTTACTATGAGCGTGATGAAAATTACAACTGATAGAAATAGCGAGATTCTCTTAAGCATAAGTAGTCACTCCTTTGTAAGCTACTGGAATTTCTATGTGTCAAAAAACGGATAAAGCTATAAGATAGTAGTAACATCCCTGAAGAAAAAAGTCAAACGCCAGAGATAATATGGTTACTGGCCTCCGGGTAGCCCGACCGGTGAAGGCCTCTTCACTGGCAGCAGTAGAAGAAAAGATATTATCGCACCCGCCGCGCCGAGGACGAATGACCAGCTAAGCGTGCCTGTGATATCGGCTATCCAGCCGCTGATTACTGGCGAAATTATTGAGCCAATGCCCATGTACAGCGTCCACAGGCCAACAATGCTCCCTGCGGACTCTTTGGCGAAGTAATCTGAGGCTGACGCCGCGTACATTGACCATACGGCTCCATAGCCAAGACTGAAAATGCCTGTAAACAATGTCAATATCACGCCTTTACCGTAGGCGATACCCAGACTGCCCGCGGCTATCAGCACTGCGCAGGCCATCATGACCTTAATCCTGCCTGTTTTGTCGGAGAGAGGACCGAATATAAGCTTGCCGACTATCGCGCCTATGCCTATCACGGTTATCAGCCTGGTTGCCATATCGTAAGAGAACGCCAGTTCCTGAGCTGCATAGGTGCTCAGAAACGTAAATGGTATGATTATGGAAAAACCCGTGAGCAGGTACGCCAGACCGATAAGCCAGAATCTGATGTCTCTCAAAAGCTTCCTGTAGGTTATGCCAGCCGCCTCCCTGGTGTTCCGTCTGAGCCCTGTTTGGCTGGGTTTAACCGACTCGTCCGGTGGATTTCTGATTACTATGAAGTCGATGAGCGCCACCATGAATCCCCATGCGCCCAGGCTCATCCAGCCTGTCCTCCAGCTATGTGCCATCACTATCAGCGGCACACCGGCGCTGGTTCCAATTATGCCCATGGCGCTGCCGATGTCCACGAAAGCCAGCGTCTTGCCCCGGTGCTTATCACTTGTCCATCTTTGTGTCAGCGCCATGACCGGGGCCCAGCAGGCGGCGGAGCCGATTCCGGCCAGTATAAAGAAGAGGCTGGCCTGTATTATTGACGATGAATAAGACATGAGGAATGTGCCGGCGCCGAGGAGAGCGACAAACAGGCTGACGAGGAGTCGCACATCATATCTGTCCCCCAGCAGTCCCAGCAGCGGGGAGAAGACCGTATAAGCTATGAAAAACGAGGCATAGATTACTCCCGCCTCAGTCTTTGAGATGGCTAGAGAGGGCAGCATCTCGGGTAACAGTATTCCGTAGCCATACCTGATGGCGTAAGACGTGAAAACAGTAAGAAAACAGGCCACTAAAACGGACAGAGCACGTTTGTTCATAAATTCTCAAGCCTGACAGGCTAACTGTTGAATCCGGTCAATTTCAGCACTCAACTTACAGTAAGCCATTATATCATATCCTCTTATCTCCTCTCTTTTTAGGGTTAATGTGCTTTTGGTTAAGGTTATTTTTCACAAAAAGCCGCCGGGGTATTGACAAATGCCATACAATGCTGTATGTTAGATATATATAACGTTAGAAATATATAACAACAGGTGATGCCATGAAGGCGAAGAAATTACTGTGGGCAGTGTTCATTGTGGCGCTGGTGATTGCCGTTTTCCTTATTGCTATGGCGCAGTACTACGTAGCCGTGGCTCTGGTCATTGGCACGCTCATCATGAGGCACCGCGAAATATGGTCATTAATAAAGACCAGGAAACTGCCCCCCGTTGATGAAAGGGTCAGGGAAAATACCGGCAAGGCCATACGGAACGGTTTTATCTTTTTTGCCGTGGCCACGGCCATTATGATGCTGCCTTTCGGCGGAGTTGTCACCAGGAACCTTGATACGGTGCATATCTTGAGTGCTCTGTTTTTAGCCGCCGGGCTCGTATATCTGCTGACCTATCTCTTCTATGACCGGGCTGAGCCTAAGATGACGCAGGGCAGATTGAAAATGCTGAAAACATACCTGCTGATTATCGGGATATCGGTGGGCGTTTTCATCATCGGCGTCTTCCTCCATAACGCCCTATATGCCCTGTTTGATGTCGAGGAGCCGGTGTTCTTCATTATCGCCACTATTATTTCCCCTCTGGCGCTGGCGGTTGGACTGATTGGCAGCCTGGTAGTCTTTATCATGGGGCTGGCGGGCAGACCCTCGTGACGCTTGGTAGGATGTGATGAAAACCAGGATAAAAGAATTCCGCTCCAGGTATAATCTGACTCAGGAAAAGCTCGCCGAGATGGTGGGTGTCAGGCGGGAGACTATCATCTTTCTGGAACAGGGCAAATATAACCCTTCCCTGCGGCTGGCATACAGCGTTGCCAGGACTCTGCACACTACTGTAGAAGAACTGTTCATTTTCGATGACTGAATAATCCCGTTCTTGAGAACAAACCCGTAGTACTATTTTCCTAAAAAAAGCCGCATAAAACCATTGACCGGACGAAATAAATGGTTTACACTGGTAGTATGTTTTACCCTTTAACGGCAATGAGGAACAAGGCATTCGTCTTTAGTGGGGACCATTGGTGCGGGCAATCTACTTCCGTTTGCCGGCTAAGGGTATTTCTGGATTAATCTGTAGCGTTTCGCTATTTTCTCTGTTAATTATTAGGTGTATAATGACATACACACTGATATGTTGGGAGGGGGATTAGAAACAGCCTTGCTCAGACCTGGAGAGGAGGCGGATGGAGGGAGAAATGACCGTAGATTTTAACACATTGCGTACCAAACTTGAGAGTGAACATAAGAGACTGACTGAGGAATTCGAGCAACTGCAGACAAGTGCCTCCAGTGCTGATGAGCGCCGGGAGGGCAGTCCTTTCGGCAAGCGGGAGGAAGAGGCAACCGAAACTCTGGAACTGGAGAAACGGCTGGCTCTGGAGAACCGTATCAGACAGGAACTGGCTGGGATAGAGCACGCCCTGCATAAGTTTGAGGAAGGCACCTATGGCAAGTGTGATAATTGCGGTCAATCCATAGACCCGGAACGGCTAGAAGCGCTTCCGCAGGCGAGCCTGTGCTTAAATTGCAAAGAGCAACAAGCAAAGAATGCAAGAGTTAAACCGCTCACCGGGTAAGTGGCGGATTGTGGTCTTCGGCTGTATCCTCATTCTCATTGTCCTTGCCGACCAGCTGAGCAAGACCTGGATAAGAGCCAATCTGGTCCGAGGGGAATCAGTCTTCGATATCGGATTTTTCCGTATCATCCATATCCAGAATACCGGGGCTATCTTCGGCGTATTCAAAGACCATACCCTTACCCTGATTATCGTTTCTTTTATCGGCATTATTGTCATTCTTGTTCTCGTTGCTATTATGTATAGGCACCTGCCTTTGCTTCACAGCCTGTGGGTGCAGTCCGCTATCGTGCTGATTGTCGGGGGTATGATAGGTAACCAGATTGACCGTATTCGCCTGGGCTCTGTAACCGATTTTCTCGACTTTAAAGTCTGGCCGGCTTTTAACGTTGCCGATTCCGCGGGGACTGTCGGCGCTGTCATTATTGCCTGCTGTATTATTTTCATGACTGATAAGATTAAGTATCTGGAATGACCAGGGAGTTCAGCTTTATATCTGACGCCTCGGGGATGCGTCTGGATAAGTTCGTCGGCGAGACGTGCCCGGAACTGTCACGCACCCATGCCCAGAAGCTCATTGCCGGCGGCTTTATCACCGTTAACGGGAAGGTAGCCAGGGCCAGCCATAAGCTGAGCCGCGGTGATAAGGTTGATATTACCATACCCCCCGAACCGCCCAGTCCTCTGTCCCCCGAAGCGATACCGCTGAATATCGTTTATGAAGATTCCGACCTTCTCGTGGTGGACAAGCCCGCTGGCCTGACGGTGCATCCGGCGCCCGGGCACCCGGGGCATACGCTGGTCAATGCCGTCCTGGCGTATCTGCCGGAGCTGACCGGGAATGGGGATACCCTTCGACCCGGCATTGTGCACCGGCTGGACAAAGACACCTCGGGGTTGATGCTGGTAGCCAGGAACCGCGTGGCGCAGGCCAACCTCTCCGAGCAGTTCAGGTTGCATTCCGTGTCCAAGTCCTATCTGGTGCTGGTAAAGGGCAAACTGACGCCGCAGAATGGCATCATCGAGGCGGCCATCGGCCGCGACCCGCGCCACCGCCAGCGTATGGCCGTGGTCTCTCGCGGCCGGGAAGCGCGTACCGAATACAGGGTAATCAGGTACATCGGCAATTACAGCCTGCTTGAGATTAAGCCGGAGACGGGGCGTACCCATCAGATTAGGGTGCACCTGGCCGCTATCGGCTTCCCGGTGGTCGGCGATGCCACTTATGGCGTTAAGTCCCCCCACCTCCCCCGCCAGTTCCTCCACGCCAGCCGCCTCGGTTTCAAGCTCCCCTCAACCGGCCAGTACGTTGAGTTTACATCGGAACTCCCCACCGATTTAGCCCAGGCGCTGAAAGATATTGGCTAGTTTGCCTTTGTCATTCTGAGAGAGCGCAGCGACTGAAGAATCTCGTAACCTGCCTGCCACCCCGCCCCTCCTTTTCATATCTCTTCCCACCCGCCGCCCTCACATCATCCACGTCTAATTCGTTAATAGCCTCCCCGCCCCTAAATCCCTCTCTTTGTCCCTTTACCAAAGGGAGAAGATGTTGTGGCAAACCCTTGAATCAAAGCTTTACTCCAATCTGTCTCCCTCCTTGTTAAGGAGGGACTAAGAGAGAATCACCCCATCCCGGTCTCCCCCTTTGAAAAAGGGGGACTAAGGGGGATTTTCACCGGGGGAAAAGGGGGGCGGGGTGTAACTTTTATGGGCTAAGCCGCGGGCGATACGAGGGTGGGCTTGGGTGGGAAAACAAAAGCTACGACAGGGGCTGAGGGTATTTGGGAGGGGTACAAGCTGATTTTCCTTTTTCCACCTTCATTAAGTTATGATTAAGGGTAATTTTCGCCATTAAAAGCACCCTCCCTCGGGTAAAGGAGGTGGCGTCATTCTAGGTTATACACGGCACTGGCCTTATTGGGAGAAAGCCCCAATCAGCAAGATTCCCTTTAGAAATGTTCCCCCTTCCTTTTTTAAAGGAAGGGGGCCAGGGGGATAGATTAATATCGCGGGAATCACCGCGATGCCGCAATTCCCTTTTTACATAATCTTTACCCACCTTTATCCTTCACTCGTGAAGGACTTCCTCAGAATGACAGATGAAGTGATTTTGTTTTTCCTTCTTTAACTATATAATTAATATTATAGTTGACCAATCACGGCGTCGCGGGAGGTGAACGCATGGAGACCGACAGGATTGTACCGAGCGGTAAAGACGTGACGGTGGTGGTGAGCCGGAACGTGTTTCCGGGACATGAGCGGGAATATGACGAATGGGTGCGGCGGATGGTAGCGGCGGCTAAAGAGGCGCCGGGGAATCGGGGGGTAACGATGCTCATACCAACGCCGGGGAAATCAGGACTGTACCACCTGGTACTGCGGTTCGCCGATGAGAAATCCGTGCACCTGTGGGAAACCTCCTATATCCGCCAGAAACTATCGCACGAGGCGGACGCTTTCTCCCGGAGGAGTCGGCAGCAGGCGACGGGACTGGAAACGTGGTTCTCCATACCGGAATGCCCCGAGCTGGAGACGCCACCGCAATGGAAAATGGCCATAGTTACCTTTATAGCGGTATACGTGCTGGCATCAATTATCGCGCCGGTGTTGGATATTATCTTCGAAGGGGTGAATTACTTCCTGCTTAATATCCTGACGAGTGCACTGCTGGTAGGCATCCTGACGTGGGCGGTGATGCCCTGGTTCAGCCGCTACGTATTCAGGAGGTGGCTGTACAGGTAAGATTTTTTAAACCCCGCCTCCTTGGTCCCTGTTTACGAAAGGGCGAAAGGAAAGGAAGGGGGCTGGTACCCCTCCTGAATACCCCGCCCCTCGTCGATATCTTTTCCCACCCTGCCGCCCTCGTATCATCCGCTGCTAATCCGTTAATAGCCTCCCCGCCCAGTCTCCCCCTTTGAAAAAGGGGGATTAAGGGGTATTTTTTCTCTCCATCTCCACCCTGAAATTCATGAGTGTGGGCTTGCCTTCGCTGAAGCTTTAGCGCAAGCAGGCCTGGGTGCAAATAGATATCAATGAGGGGTGGGGGGAGTCTCCACATAGAGGACTTCGTGGGCTTTCTTGAGCCATTCGGGGATATCGA